>NZ_OUNR01000016.1:0-300000 GCF_900403705.1 Nitrospira lenta
GGCTCAGGGTGTGACAACGACCGAAGAAGTGATGCGGATCACGCAGCAGGAGATTGACCTCTAGCACGATGCTGAAAACGTCCTCCAGCCGCGTTCTCGCGGCGCTCGTTTCCTCGACGTACCCCAGAGGGTACGCCTCGTCTTCTCGCTTGCTGCGACCTTGCCGGAAGAATGTTTTGAGCATCGTGTGCGCGTCTCGACAGGGAATTCTCTAGTCATGCCGGTCTATCAATATCGCGGATATAAGAGTGACGGCGGATCTGCCGTGGGCATCGTCGATGCTGAGAGCGTGAAGGTAGCTCGCCTGAAGCTCCGCAAGGACGGAGTGTTTCCGACCGATGTGGTTGAGCAGGGGCAAACTGCTGGTCGCGGGTTGGCACATGATCGTGTCGCCGTCTCGGCTCCGCTCGGAAGATCTCAGGTTTTGTCGGCGCCCGATTTGGCCATGCTGACTCGTCAGTTTGCGACGCTGTTGGTCGCTGGGCTTCCTCTGGTCGAAGCGTTGGGAGTCTTGATCGACCAGTCTGAAAAAAAGCAGGCGAAAGCATTGCTTGCCGACGTGCGCGAGCAGGTGCGGGCGGGAAAAGCGCTCAGCAGCGTGCTGGAATCTTACGGCAAAGATTTTTCCCCGATCTATGTGCACATGGTGCGGGCGGGTGAAACGAGCGGCGCGCTGGACCAGATTCTTTTTCGCCTGGCCGAGTTTCTTGAAAAACAACAGGCGCTTCGGAACAAAGTCACCAACGCGATCCTCTATCCCGCCTTGATGCTGATAGTCGGCGTAGGTGTCCTGTTTTTCCTGATGACCTTTGTGGTTCCGAAGATCACAGCGGTCTTCGCCAGCATGAAGGCGACGCTCCCCTTCCCGACCGTGGTGCTGATGACGATCAGTCGCTTCTGCTCCGCCTACTGGCCGCTCTTGTTGCTGGCCGTGGTGGGCGGCGGGCTGCTCGTTCGCCGATTCATCCAGACCGAGTCGGGACGCACCGTTACCGATCGACTGATCCTCCGCATTCCCCTGATCGGAGACGTGGCGCGGATGGTGTCGATCTCTCGGTTGACCGGTACCTTGGCGACGATGTTGTCGAGCGGCGTGCAGTTGCTGGAGGCGTTGGATGTCTCGAAGCGCGTAATGAACAATCGGATCCTGGAAGAAGCGGTCGAATGCGCCAGGCAGAATATCCGGGAAGGCGAAACGATCGCGGACCCGCTCAAGCGCAGCGGCCAGTTTCCATCGCTCGTGACCCATATGATCGCCGTCGGGGAGCGTAGCGGCGAAATGGAAGAAATGCTGCGGCGCATCGGCCAGATTTACGACGGTGAAGTAGAGCGGGTCATCACCCGGTTTACATCGCTCCTGGAACCGATCATGATCTTAGTTATGGGCGTCATCGTGTTCTTTATTGTCGTGGCCATCTTGCTGCCGATCTTTGAAATGGGTCAGATGGTGCGATAGGCCGGTGACCGATGGTGTGTGATGAGTTTAACGGGAGGTATTCGATGAGAGGAAGACAGCAGTGTGGGCCTGCGTGGACGATGTGGGGCGGGCATCTTCGAGGTCCCAGTCGCCTTGCGGCACCCATCACCAATGATCCATCACGCCATATTCTCCGCAGTGAGCGCGGCTTCACCTTCATCGAAATTATGGTAGTGGTGGCGATTCTGGCCATCCTGGCGGCGCTGGTCGTTCCGCGAATCATGGGGCGAACCGACGATGCCAAACGGACGGCCGCGAAAGTGCAGATCCGAAACATCGAAGGCGCGCTCCAACTATATAAGCTCGACAACGGTGTTTACCCTTCCAGTGAGCAGGGATTGCGGGCGCTGGTGGAAAAACCCTCCGTGGGCGTTATTCCAAAAAAATGGAAAATCGGCGGGTACTTGCCGAAACTGCCGGAAGATTCCTGGGGCAATCCCTATAAATATTTGAGCCCCAGCCCCAAGGGCGACTACGAAATTATGTCGCTCGGAACCGACGGCGAAGTTGGCGGAGAAGGTGTGAATGCCGACATTACGAATTGGAATCTGGAAAAGGATTAGCAGTTGTTGAAAGCGTCCGCCAGCGGCACTTTTTCGGCGCCCAAGTCCTCAATGTACGGCGAGGGACAGGCTCCGGCGCAGCCGGTGCCTATCCCTCTGTTTGACGGGGACAGCCACCTGGCGGAAGGGTGGCCGTCCCCTCGCTTGCCGCGGTCTTTCCCGTGGGGCGGCGCGTCTTGGCGCGCCGGGGCTGAGCGGGTGAGATGGTCAGCCATTGTGAGCAACGTGCGAGAGATGTCCAGATCTCTTTCTTTCCTGGCTCTGCTCCGCTCGTCTCGCGTCAGGAGCGCAGGTGGTTTCACCTTGCTGGAGATGATCATCGTCATGTTTCTGTTGGCGGCGATGTTGGGGATCGTGATTCCGCGCATCAACTTGAACGACGATTTGGCGTCAACGGGCCGCAAGTTTATCGGAACGGTGCGAACGCTCCAAGGGATCGCGATGAGCTCGCAGAAACCGGTCAAGCTCTATCTGGACCTGGACCAAAATCAATACTGGGCGAAGACCATCGAGGGGAAAGAAGAGAAGCCCTTGTTGGACGCCGCCTGGGCAACCCCGCGCCTGCTTCCGGACACCATCCGTCTGGCCGAGGCGTCCTCCGGGTCAATCAAACGGACAGCCGGCCGCCTCGAATTGATGCTGTATCCCAACGGCCGGATCGATGAAGCGGTGCTGCATCTGACCGATGCCGGGAACAATGTGTTGGCCATCGTCATCGAAGCCGCCACCGGAGCGATTCGGACCAGTGATGCGCGGATCGAACCTCAGCGCCTCGCATCCATTCCTGATCGCGTCAGAACCCTCTTGGTTCCGACGACCATGACGGCTACTGGGAATCAAGTTGGCCTGCTCAAGCCGTAACGCCGCTCAAACGATATGTGGCCATACTCCCCCAAGAACGAACGCGGATTTACCCTGCTGGAGGTGCTGCTGGCCGTCGCAATTTTGGCGATCGCCCTCCCCGTGCTGCTGGGGCTGAGAAATTTCGATTTAGAACTACAATCCCGCGCCATGGAACTGACGACGGCGACGCTGTTAGCGCAAGAAAAATTGCTGGAAACAGAACTCTCTGGCTCGTTCCCCATTGGAGAGACGACAGGAGAGTTTCAATTGCCGGCCCCCGGAGTCCTCACATCGATCTCGGAGCCCAATCGTGCGCCAGGGTATCGCTGGAAGCGCAGCATTGTGCCGACCCCGCTGGAACTCATTCGCGAAGTCAAAATTCAGATCTCCTGGCCCCGGGGCCAGCAGGATGAAACGTTGGAAGTGAGTACGTATGTCTTTGCCGGCCTCGCATTTTAAGCAAGAAGGCGGATTCACGCTGGTCGAAGCGCTGTTGGCGATTGCGTTGCTCGCCACCTTGGGAGCAATTGTGTTTGGATCGTTACTGACTACGACGCAGGTTGTGGATGCCGGTCGAGCGGCGGCGTCTCGGGAGCAGACAATTCGACGCGTATTGCGGTTGATGGGCGAGGAGCTCACGATCGGCGTCAAGGAAACAACGTTCCCCTGGGTCGGTCTGAACGGGACGCAAGACGGCCAGTCGGCCGATACCCTGGCCTTTGTGACGAGGGGGGACGGAGTCGGCGTGCAGGCCGCGGGCGAGAGCGAGATCGTGCGCGTGATTTATACGCGCGAAGGCGACCGCCTGATCCGATTCGTCCGGCGGAATCTCTATGGGCTCACCGATGAATCGGTTGACCAGGTCAATCTGGCGACGAAGGTGAAGGCGTTCAATGTGCGCTACTATAGTCGGCAAGGTCAGCTGTGGCTGGATGAATGGAGCTCAACCGGACCGCTGCCAGCGGCGTTGCTGGTAGAAATCACGTTTCAGGAGCCCAATGCCGACCCCTATACCATTCGTGAATGGGTCACAGTAGGAGTTTCCTAATGGTGTGGCCCGGGAAGGATCTCTCAGCCTGGAAGGCCCCGCTGTTGTGGATGGCGTTTGGATGCAGCCTGTTGTTCCTGTCAATGGCTCTCACGTTTCCCTATGGGGCCTTACAGACGAGAATCATCGGGGAGCTACAGCGCGCGACCGGGATGGAAGTGCGCGCGGCGGACTGGGCGATCGGGTTTCCAGCGGCGATTGAGTGGCGACAGATGAGTTTGACGAAAGCTGACTGGTCTCCCCTGCAGGTGGGGCTGGTGCGGGCCCAATTGGGGCTCTGGCGGTTGCTGATTGGCGGGGTGGCCCTGGATCTTACGGCGCAGATCGACGAAGCCACTGCGGCCCAAGGCACGGTCAAATTGACGATGACCGCCGCGTCTTGGTCCATGACGGGGCCGGTGGCCATGGTTGGCAACATTCACACGCTCGATCTTTCGAAGGTCATTCGCCCTTTTGTGACACGGGGCACCATGGATGGAGAGTTTACGCATCGGGTCGACGGCGCCGCGACCGCCGGCCTTGCCTCATTCGGCGAGGGTACGTGGAAAGCGAATGCCAAGGATCTGTCGCTGGATCACATTCCAGTCGGCAATGGCCGGATCCTCTCGCTGACCTTCAGCAGCCTCTCGATCGCTCTGGCATGCCGGGAGCAGATCTGCGAAGTGACTGAATTGAAGGGCGACGGAATCGACGGGTCGTTTTCCGGACAGGGAACGGTTACAATGCAGCAACCCTTACAACAGAGTCAGCTGGCGCTGTCGTTGACGGTGATTCCCGGTGTGGGATTTTCGTCCAAGGCTCCTGGGTTGGGTATTCCCCCCCTCCCGCCTGGAACGCCGTTTACGTTTAAACTGCTAGGAACATTGGCACAGGCCAGGGTGGCGTTGTAGAGTAGCACGAGACTGTAAGAGGAATTGCAAACTGCATGAGTATCGCCACTGAATGCGTGGGCTTGGATATCGGCCAGACCGGCCTGAAGGCCGTGCGCTTTCGCCGCCGCCTGAGCGGTCGTGAAACGATCGAGTATTTCCACCAGCCCTTGCCGTTTGCGCATCCGGAAGATGTGGAACCGGCCAGGCGGGTGCAATCGTTGCGCGGCTTTCTCTGGCACAACGGGCTCTATGCCACGGATCGCTTGGTGACGGCAATCCCCTGCCAGGATCTTTTTGTGCGTACGCTCTCGTTCCCGTTTAAAGATGCGGAGAAATTGTCACAGGTCGTTCCCTTTGAAGTGGAGAATCTGATCCCGATGCCGGTGGATGAGCTGGCGATCGGAAGCGTCGTGCTTCCGCCCGGGCTCACCGCCGAGGGGATGTCACGGATAACCAAAGGGTCAGACGTGCTGGTCACGGCGGCTCCGCGGGACAAAGTGGCCGAACATCTGCGTTTCCTTGCCCAGGCCGATATTGAACCGGCGGCGATCAATGTCGATGCGATGGCCCTGTATTCTGTCACACAATTCATTCAGCAAGAAGGCGGCCATGTTCCACACGATCTGGCCATCATCGATGTGGGCGCATCCAAGACCACCATCTGTCTGGTCCATGAGGGGCGTCCGGTCGTCTTGCGGACCATTTTATGGGGCGGCAATCATCTGACTCATGCGTTGGCGGTGCGGCATGCCTGTAGTTTTGCCGACGCGGAACGGCGCAAGCGCAGCTTGACGGTGCAACAGGTCGACCCCTGGTTGGATCCGCTGCTCAAAGAATTGCGCGTGACCATCCAAGGCTACGAAGGGGCGGAGCGCGGGCGTCTCACTCACTGTTGGGTATCCGGCGGCGGCGCAAAGCTCAGAGAGATCGGCGGGTATGTCGCGCATCAACTGGGGCTCTATCCGGTCGGCCCGCGGCAGGGCTTCGGGTTGGACAGTCCGCGCGCCTTTTCGATTGCTTTTGGATTGGCGATTCATCCGAAACTCATTCGGCCGAAGTGGCGCTTCAAGCCGACACCGGCGGGTCTTGCCCTCGATTTGAAGGCCGTCTCGGACGCGAACGCCCCGCAGGCTCGGACCTCGGCGCGGGACAAGCGATTGGCTCTGGTGGGAGCCGCGGTGTTGGGCGTTTTGGCACTCGCGGATGGATTGACACATCTCCATGTGAAAGAACAACGCGTGCAACAGTTGAAGGATGCGCTTCAGGGGCACTATGCCCAACTCTTTGGGCCGGGGGCTGCGCCGGGTGAGGAAATTGATCAGGCCCGTTTTCGCATTGCCGCGGTCGACAAGGCGCTGGCGGTCGTCGATGGTTCGCAGCAGCATATCCTGGCGACGATGGCGGCATTTATGAAGCAAATGCCGGCCGGCGCCTCCGTCAAAATACGGGATTTGACCGTCGAAGGTCCCATGGTATTGCTCGAAGGCGAGACGACCTCATTCGAAGCCGTGGAGAAGATCAAACAGGCGTATTCAGCCGGCGGGATGTTCAAGGATGTGGCTGTCAGCGAAACCCGGGTGGGTGCGTCATCGAATCAGGTAGTGTTTCGGATGAGCGCGACGGTGGCTCAGCCATGATGCACCAGTTGCGTGAACGGTGGACTCATTTGGCTCCGCGCGAGCGCACGATCTTATCGGTCGGCGGTCTCGTGGTTGTGGTCAGCCTGCTGTTCGTGCTGGTCGTGGATCCCCTGTTGGCCTCCATGGATCGCTTGGATCGCCAGGCGGCCAAAAAACAACGAGAGAGCAACGAACTGACGGCGTTGGGGGCCGACTATGCGAGCAAACGCGCGCGACTGAGTCGTGCCGAACAACGGATGCCGGTGACTGATGCGGGGTTCTCCCTGCTGGCATTTATTGAGGAAGCGACGAATCAGGCTCACGTGCGTGAGCGGATCGCCGGCATGCAGCCGCAAGTCCAAGCCCTGGCGCAAGGGTATCAAGAAACCGCGGTGGATCTCCGGTTGGATGGCGTACAACTGCCGGATCTGATGGCGTTCCTGCTGGCGATCGATCAGGCTCCGTATGATCTGCAAGTGAGGCATCTGCAAGTGCGCCCGAAGTTCGACAATCCCATCAATCTCGACGCCACTGTCCGAGTGGTCAGTTATGCCAAAGGATGATGAACGCGGCGTTGCGCTCCTGCTCGCTCTGCTCATCTTGGCGCTGCTGGTTGCGCTGATTCTTGAATTCGACGGCGAAGCCCGGCGCGAATATCGCGATGCGGCTGCGTTCCGCGATAACTTCAAAGCCCAAACCTTGATTCGCGCCGCCGTTCAGGCGGCCCGCGCCGTCCTCCAGCAAGATTTCTTGAAAGATAAAAAGGCCGGTGAAACGTACGATTCGACGACCGATCTTTGGGCCATGCCGATCAAGAACTATGCAATCGGCGACGGCTTTCTGAGCGCACAGATCGAAGATGAGCGGGGTAAGCTCAATCTCAACGACCTGTCTGCTGTCTCTTCCGACTCCATCCAAAAAAAAACAAAGATCGATCGATTCAAACGGCTCTTTGAGTTGCTTCAGCTGAACCCGGACTTGGTCGATGCGGTGGTTGATTGGGTGGATCAGGATGAAAACCAGGAACCGGCCGGAGCGGAAAGTCTGTACTATCAATCGCAGCGTCCGCCCTATCGCGCCGCTAATGCGCCACTCTCAGGCCTGGGCGATTTGCGGCTGATCAAAGGGTTTACCCCGGACATTGTCGACCGGCTCTCACGGTATGTGACGGTGCTTTCTGATTCAGGCTCGCAGGTCAATCTGAATACGGCGGATTCTCTGGTGATTCAAGCACTGGATCCGGCCATCACGCAAGCGATGGCGTCAGAGATTATTCAAGGACGGCCGTATAAGACGAAAGTCGATCTTGATCGAATCGGAAGTTTCCAAGCGATCGGCGCTCGCATCCGATCTGAGTATGATGTGAAGAGCACGGTCTTTTCAGCCCGCTTAGCTATCAGCGTGAATGAAGTGACCAAGACCGCTTTGGTGGTGCTCCAGCGCGACCCGAATAAGGGCGAGAGTACGGTCATGTCCCTACGAGTCTACTGATTCTTTGGGTGATTCTGTTCGCCGTCTCGCTATCCCCCGGAAAAATTAACAATTCTGTAACGTTGAGGTTACTGCCCTGAAATTGTTCCCCGCTAGTATGGCGGGTGTAGGGTGCAGTGAACTCACTATACGGAGGAATGTAGGATGACACCACATCGCGGGGTATGGGCTATGGGATTTCTTCTGATAACGGCGATTCACTACGGCGTTGCCGATAATCGATCCTATGCCGAAGTCAGTGGCCCGATGGTTGCTGCGACGGTCGATAGCGCGCTGGCCCATTACAATCCCCAGTCGCAAATTTCCGGGACCTTCAAGATACAGGGCTCTGAAACCATGTATCCGTTGATGAGTCGTCTGACAATGGAATTTCAACGTCGGCAGTCGAAGGTGGCGATTGACGTGAAAGGCGGCGGTTCCACCAAAGCCGTCGCCGAATTCCTTCAGCCGCCGTTGAGCAAAACCGGCAAGGTCATGTTGCAGGAAGAACGCGCCGGCAGTTTTAAGATGATTACGACGTCGCGAGAACTCTTTGACGCCGAAGTCAAAGAGTTCGTTGCGCAGCACGGCTATGAGCCGACGGCGGTGCCTGTGGCGGTCGATGCCGTTGCGCTCTATGTGCACAAGGATAATCCGGTCACCGGGTTGACGCTCGATCAAGTGGATGCCATGTTTTCAACGACGCGTAAGCGCGGCTATCCATCAGCCATTACCCAATGGGGTCAGCTCGGACTGACTGAGGGCTGGGAGAAGGCCGCGATCCAGCTTTACGGGCGCGATCGTAAGTCAGGAACCAGGGCGTTCTTCCAAGAGCATTGCCTGGCCGGCGGTGAATTTATGCCCAGCCTCCATGAAGATCCCGGTGCGGCATCCGTGATTCTGGATTTGAGCCGCGATCAAGTCGGGATTGGCTACAGCGGATTAGGGTTGCAAGCATCCAGTGTCCGAGTCGTTCCTCTCGCAGAAGCTGCGGGCATGCCGTTTGTGACGCCGGCAGCTTCTACTGTTGCCGATCAAACCTATCCTTTGCGGCGGGTCTTGTATCTGTACGTTGATAAGAATCCGAATGCCCCGCTCCCTGCCGCCGCGCAGGAGTTCTTGAGATTCATCATGACCCAAGAAGGCCAGGAGGCGGTGTCGAAGGCTGGATTCTTCCCTTTGCCCGTTGGTGAGGCCGCGAAGAGTGCCGTGGCAGTGGGACTCTCGTCCCCTGCCCCGGCGGTCCAGTAGAGGGTGGGGACAGAGACGGTACTTGTGGTTATGGCGTGGGGCGTGTGCGAGACGGCTGCTTCTTGGATTTGGTCTGATCCAGTTCGAGACGCAGCCGTTCCATTTGAGCATTCAGTTCTTCCATTTTCTTCTTCTGATCATCAAGGCGGCTGCGGAGTTCTAAGTTGGAACTGGTCAGTTCACGGATTTGAAGTTGTAACTCGTCGGAAGGAGCTGCTGCCGATCCGGTCTTCTGAAGCGCTGCCGGCGGCAACTCGGCTCCCGACCGGATGGTGCGAGCCGGCAATGGCGCCGTAAGATGCGCCAACACGTCTTTGATGTTCAGCGACAGATGCACGGTCTCGAACGGGGCCCATTGAGGCTCTTCCAAATCAGGAACCATGGCCGCCTGAGCGGGGCCTGCCACTGACAGTTTCATTCCTTTCGTGTCGCGGAGATCTTTGAGCTCTCCACCCCCGGTATCTGCCTGGATAAAAGCCGCATGATCCTGAACGACCACGTGCAGGTATCGGCCTCTCATAAACAATGCTCCCACCGTGCGATCTTCGCTATAGGCCACGTCCGGTTTCGGCAGCGAGAAAAAGATCCGTTCAGTCGGTGTGGCTTGCCGGAACGCCGCGACCAGTTTGCCGGAAACCATCGCCAGCTCTTTGGGTGTAAAGAGAGGGATCGGCTGAGGGGTGCTCAGTATGCCGACGAGCGTCCCGCTCCAGCCGCTCACCTGAATGACTCGGAGCAAGGCTTCAAGTTCTGTCACGGACAATTCGGCCGGATGTCGATTGAGAGTGAGGGGGGCGGACCGTGAGAGTGTCGGGTCCGGTTCAAGGCCGATGCGAATCCCCTGCTGGTCGTAGACGATTCGTTCCGCTGGGGAAAAGAGGCTGCAAGATGACATCACAGGTGCGCCGAGCAGCAGCGAGCATGAGAGAATGATGCGGCCCGTGGATTTGTTTATTTGCATGTGAAGTGGATCCCCCATATACGATCGGCCCCGATCTGAGGCCCCCAAGCCCGATCGGCGGCTTGGCTGACCTTCGGCACTTCGCCCTCTTTGACGATATGGATGCCGGATGGACATTTCTCCTGCATGATACGTTGCGCATCGTGCCGGCCGGTGGACGAAAAGACATCCGATTCCGAGAGAATAGAAAATGTCACCAGGCCGCCTCCGGCGGTTTCGCGTTGCAGAGACGCGTCATGACCGCAGGCGGCCGCGCTTAGTAGTGCGATGGCCAGAACGCCGGCTCTGAGAACAGGTTCGATGCGCCGCGTTCTGGCCGCTTTCGGTACGCGAATGGCCGCGTCTCCTGCTATTGAGTAGAGGTGCAAAAGGTGTCTTCTTCCAATGGCTGATAGCCTGCGCCGAAGAATGGAAAATCTGCAATCTCTCTCCCCCCGGTTTTCCAGATGTGGAGACAGGAGGCGACGACTGCGGGAAGACTTCTGGGGAGGTCGTCCACGGATACGAGTTTGGGCGCGTGAGTGGAGCCCACCACCATGATGCGGTTGCCGGATTGAAGGAAAGACGGATCAATCTTCCCTTGATAGGTGATCGCAAATTCCCCGCTTCGCTTTCCCGTGTCCCTGGGGCCGTAGGCAGGATGGGCGACGATGGGCAGCTGTGTCGCGACAATCGTGATGCTGTCTCCCGCCCTATCTGACTGAATAATCCGTCCACCGAGTTGAATCTTTTTGGCTTCGGCCTGGTTGGGCACCATTCGCCAGTGAGCGAAATCGAAATTCTGGTCTACGCCAACGACTGCCTCTGGGGGGAAAACCCCTCGCGCGGCGCATGCGACAAGCGTTGCGCCGAACAAGACCAGAAGCCCCTTCGTAAATATCCCCATGCTGTTTCTCCTTACCGCGGGAGTTGTCGGAATGAAATAGTCTAGCAAATTGCCATGACCGGTTACATGAAGCGAAGTTGAAATTGCACAAAGAACGCATTCTGGGAAAAGGGATCCGATCTCGAATCGAAGGCCGGCGTATTGGGGCCAGTACCGAGTCCCGAGTGATGACGGAACTCATAGTTGAACTGTAACTTGGACTGAATCTTCGGCGGGAAGTTTTCAAAGTAATAGGTCAATCCTACGATCGACCTCGTATACATGTCATTACCCATGTCGGTATTCGGATCGAATTGTTCATACATGACGGTGGGCTCAAAGTTTTCCAGCGGGCCGCTGGTAATCAGATACTTCGCCAGCACGTACCAGGTGCGACGGTGCATCCCGGGCGCACCGGAGCCGCCGCAGCCGCTGGCACAGTCTCCGTTGGCCCCTAATCCGACCGTCGTGGCGTTGGCGCCGTCATGCCCTTGCCAATATTCGCCCTGCACCATGAATCCGGGCAGGACTTTCGAGGTGTAGCGCGCATCGACGCCGTACCGGTCGAAGGAGCCTTTGCCGCGCCCGTTGATCAGTGTGCCGGCGTTGTTCGAATGGCCTTGAATCGTTGTGAAGCTTATAAATGAGACATCGTTTCCGAACAATCTGATCCGGCTATAAAAGGCTTTGGGCTGATTGCTTCCGCCGATCCCGGAGGTGCTGCTGAGAAGGGCATTGGCCGTATAGTTGTTGTTGTTCATTACGCCGACGACATACTCAAGGCGGTTGGCGATTTTCCCTCGAACGTCGACGAAGTAATCCCGCTCTTGGAGGAAGTCAATGGCGCCGCCGGTGCCATTTCTATTGCCGGTCCCGCTTCCGATGGAGGTGAGATAGGGGGAGCTGATGACATCTCGTAATCCGCCCGAGGTTTCCGTGAAGATGCCGAAAGGCATGCGGAAGACTCCAAGCCGGATCATGTTGAGGTTAGGCGCCCAGGATTGAACCGGACGAAAATCGATATAGGCCTCCCGGAAGAACGTCGCCGCGGTCGCAGAGCCGGTGCCGCTCGTCGGGGTGTTGTTCGACAGGCCGGTACTCTGAAACTCCATGAGCGTGTGCCATCGAGGGATCATATCGCTGATTTTTCCCCAGAAGACAATTTCCGAACGGCGAATTGAGAAATTGTCTTGGCTGCGCCCTTCCGGCACCTTGGCATCGACGTGCCCATACAGAAATTGCAGCGCGTTCAGTCCGAAGTTCACTTTGTCTCGAAGCAGCGGAAGCAGTTCGGTTTTCCCTTTCCATTCTTCCAGCGAATCGATCCGGCGCGATTGATCGGCGACTTTATATTCCTGCTCGGCGCGGATTTGAATCCACTCATCCATACTAATGGTGCCCTTTTGCAGGAGCAGATCTTCGATGGACATGCCGCCCGGCGGTAATTCCCGCGCCGGCGCCGGTCCTTGGCCTTCGGGTGTAGATGTGGTCGCCGTCTGTGCGACGATAACCGGTGATTCACCGCGATCTTGGGCGCGCCTCGGCTCTGCGGCGCGGGCATCTGACTGCGGCATGGCCAGAGCCATCGCAGTCAAGATCGCTGCAATATGGACTGTCCTCTGAAGTCCTCTCATTTCGACGTACCCCCTCGGTTGAATGGTGATCGTTTCATGATAGCGAGCCTGTTCTCTCATGAAGGGATCACGGAATAATTGCGGGCATGTTACAGCATTGTTAAAACTCCGTCTGCTCTCATTTCTAGAAAGCGGAAGCGTTCCCGCGCGCGGGGAGAGTTAACGCACTGTTAACAGTTGTGTAACGTGCAGGGAAACCGGCGGGCGTAGGATGCCTTCTATATGACGGTCGGAATGATGATGAAGGCCACGGTGACGATGAGCTCGGTAACGATGAGAAGGAGAACATCCATGCAGAGACTGGTACCGGTCGGGTTGAGCGCGATTCTGCTGTGTGCGGCGATGAGTGTCATGGGCTGGCCTGTTGAGACGGTCTATCCCGAACCTACGACCTTGATCAAGGTCGACGGGTCGAGCACGGTGTTCCCGATTACGGAAGCAGTGGCGGAAGAGTTTCAGAAGGACACGCGAGGGTCGGTTCGTGTGACGGTCGGCATTTCAGGAACCGGCGGCGGGTTCAAAAAGTTTTGCCGCGGCGAGATCGATGTGCAGGATGCCTCTCGTCCTATTTCCAGCAGCGAAATGGACGCCTGCCGCGCCGGCGGAGTCCAATTCTATGAACTGCCGATCGCGTTCGATGCTCTGACCATTGCCGTGAGTCCTCTGGCAACGTGGGTGGACTCCATCACGGTGGCAGAATTGAAAACCATGTGGGAGCCCTCCGCGCAAGGGCGAGTGACCAAGTGGAGCCAGGTCCGTTCAACCTGGCCCGATCAGCCGCTGAAACTGTTCGGCGCCGGGTCCGACTCGGGCACCTTCGATTACTTCACTGAAGCAGTGGTTGGGAAAGCCAAATCCAGCCGGGGCGACTTTACCGCCAGTGAAGACGACAATACGCTGGTCCAGGGCATCGCCAACGACAAGCAGGCGCTCGGCTACATCCCCTTCGCCTATTACGAACCGAATAAGAAGCGGTTGAAAGCGGTATCCGTCGATGGCGGGCATGGGCCGGTAAGCCCGTCGCGCGAGACCGTCGAAAACGGCTCCTACCAACCGCTCTCGCGTCCGTTATTCATCTATGTCAGCACGAAGTCAGCGGCCAGGCCAGAAGTGAAACGCTTCGTCGAGTTCTACCTGGCGCAAGTACCGGTGCTGGCCCCACAAGTGAAGTATGTGCCGCTACCGCCGAAAGCCTATGCGCTGGCCGGTGAACATTTTAAGAATGGCCGACAGGGGACCGCGTTTCAAGGAGGCTCGACGGTCGGGATGAAGATCGAAGAATTGCTTCGCCGCGAAGCGACACTCTAAGGGGCAAAGGATGGCTACGATGGATGTCCATATCGCCGAGAGTCCAGTCGAGAAGCAGACCATCCGCACGGGTCTCTCTCCCCGACTGCTACCCCGTCTCAAGGAGAAAGCGATTAAGCTACTCTTGCAGGCGGCGGCGTTCACCTCGGTGGCAATTACACTTGGAATTGTCGGCGTGCTGGCGTACGAGTCGTTCCATTTCTTTCAGCAGGTCTCTGTGGTGGATTTTCTGACCGACCGGCAATGGACTCCGCTCTTTGCCGATGCGCATTACGGGATTCTCTCCCTCGTGTCGGGTACGCTGGTCACGACGACTGTGGCGTTACTCGTGGCCATTCCAATGGGGAGCCTGATCGCCATCTATCTGAGCGAGTATGCCGCGCGTTCGGTGCGTGAATTCGTGAAGCCGGTGCTGGAGTTGCTCAGCGCCGTGCCGACCGTCGTGTATGGCTACTTTGCGCTGTTGTTCGTGACGCCCACATTGCAAACACTCTGGCCTGACCTGCCGGGCTTCAACATGCTGAGCGCCGGGCTGGTCATCGGCTTCATGATTGTTCCCTATGTCAGCTCCGTGAGCGAGGATGCCATGCGCGCGGTTCCCGTGTATCTGCGCGAAGGCGCTTTTGCGCTGGGCGCGACTCGTATGCAAACGGCGTTGCGCGTCGTCTTCCCTTCGGCCCTATCCGGCATCACGGCCGCCTATGTCTTGGGCGTCTCCCGGGCGATCGGGGAAACGATGGTGGTGGCCATTGCTGCGGGGATGCAACCGACGCTGACCCTGAATCCGTTGGAACCGGCGGCGACGATGACTGCGTACATTGTCCAGGTCAGCTTGGGAGACTTGCCGCACGGGAGCGTGGGCTATCAGACGATCTTTGCGACGGGGCTCATGCTCCTATTGATCACCCTATTATTTAACATTGCAGGCCATGCGCTTAAAAAACGGTATCGCCAAGTATATTAAGTCCACTGCCTTGCAACGACGCATCATGCGGCGCAAGGCCCTCGATCGTTTCTTTGCGTTCGAAGGACTATTCGTGATGGGTGTCGCCCTGCTCGTCTTGTTCGCCCTGGTGGGGCAACTGGCGGCGGACGGAGCCGGCCGCTTGTCCTGGCAATTCCTGACCTCCTTCCCGTCGCGGTTTCCGGCGCAGGCCGGGATTCTCACCGCCTGGATCGGGACCCTCCTGGTCATGCTGCTGACGGCGCTGACGGCGGTTCCGTTAGGGATCGGAGCTGCCATTTATCTGGAAGAATATGCCGCGAAAAGCTGGTTGACTGAGGTGATCGAAATCAACATCGCCAATCTGGCCGGCGTGCCGTCGATTGTCTACGGGCTCATGGCACTCGGGCTGCTGGTCTATGAGCTGCACTTGGGACAAAGTTTCCTGACGGCTGGGCTGACCCTGGGCATGTTAATCCTCCCGATGGTTATCATTGCGACGCGCGAGGCGATTCGATCGGTCCCTCCTGCCGTGCGCGAAGCGGCCTATGCGCTTGGCGCGACCAAGTGGCAGACCGTGCGGGATCATGTCCTTCCCTATTCAATGGGCGGCATTCTGACAGGGATGATCCTGGCGCTCTCGCGTGCCGTCGGCGAGACGGCGCCGCTGATCACCGTCGGGGCCCTGTCGTTCATTGCCTTTCTTCCTCATCCGCCTTGGCAGGAAACGTTCCCCTTTGTGTCGTTTGAATGGCTATTTGATCCCTTTACGGTGATGCCGATTCAAATGTTCAATTGGGTGTCCCGGCCGCAAGATGAATTTCACGTGAATGCGGCGGCGGCCGGTTTGATCTTGCTGGTCATGAGCCTGGCGATGAACGCGGTGGCGATCGTCATTCGAGCGCGGTTTAGAAAACGGATTCATTGGTGATGCTATGAAAGCCTTAGATGTATCGCAGACGGTGTTGAAAGCGGAGTCGCAGGGGCTCAATTTCTTTTATGGATGGGCGCAGGCGCTTCATGGCCTGTCCCTCCCCGTCTACGACCGCTGTGTGACGGCGCTGATCGGTCCCTCCGGTTGCGGGAAAACCACCTATTTGCGTTGTTTCAACCGCATGCATGACCTGTATCCAGGAAATCGCTACGAAGGGGCCGTCATCCTGTATCCGGACCGGGTCAATATCGTCGGACCTGAGGTGGATCCCATCGAGGTGCGCATGCGCATCGGGATGGTGTTTCAAAAACCCAATCCGTTCCCCAAGTCCATCTATGAAAATGTGGCGTATGGGATGCGGATCAGAGGCCTATCGTCGAAGGCCGATCTTGATCTCGTGGTCGAGCGGGCGTTGCATGAGGCGGCGTTATGGGGAGAAGTCAAAGACCGTCTCCAGGCATCGGCGATGAATCTCTCGGGCGGACAACAGCAACGCTTGTGTATTGCCCGGGCGCTGGCGACTAGTCCGGAACTTCTCTTGTTCGATGAGCCGACCTCGGCGCTCGATCCGACGGCTACTGCGCGCATCGAAGAGCTGGTGACGGAACTGAAGCAGAAAGTCGCGATCGTCATCGTGACGCACAATATGCAGCAGGCGGCGCGAGTCTCGGACCACACAGCCTTCATGTATGAGGGGCGTTTGGTGGAATTCGATCGGACAGAGAAGATGTTTACGAATCCGTCCGTCAAGTTGACGGAAGATTATGTTACCGGCCGTTTCGGATAAAAATCGGAGTGAGCACCATGCAACGACATATGGATCAAGAACTCAGTGACTTGAAAGACCGCCTGCTCCAGATGGGGGCGCTGGTCGAAGAGCAGATTGAGCGCGCGATTGCGGCCATGATCGAACGCGATGCTGTGCTGGCGGGGCAAGTCATCGAGCGGGACCGGCTGGTCAATCGTTTCGATGTGGAGATCGATGAAACCTGCATTCGCCTCTTGGCCTTGCAGGCGCCGGCGGCGAAAGATCTGCGCTTTGTCACGACGGCCATGAAGATTTCCACCGAACTCGAGCGCATGAGCGATCTCGCAGAAAATATCTGCGAGCGTGTCATCGAACTCAATGAAGAGCCGCAGCTGAAACCCTACATCGATCTTCCTCGCATGGCTGCCTGGACGATGAAGATGGTGCGTGAATCGCTGGATGCTTTCGTTCGGCAAGATGCCGCCCTGGCTCGAAAAGTCTGTGCCGACGATGACTTTGTCGATAACCTCACGCATCAGCTATTTCGTGAGCTCGTCTCGTTCATGATTGAAAACCCCGCCACCATTACCCGGGCGATCCGGCTCACGTTTATCGGCAAATACATCGAACGGATCGCGGATCATGCCACCAATATCGGCGAATTGGTCATCTATATGGTGGAAGGAAAGATCGTGCGCCATATGACTTCTCCGTCGCCGGGGCCTTCTTGATGTGATCGATTGGTGCGTATTCTTGCCGTCCTGCCTCCCGCCTACATTCTTCTCCCTTCTCAACCGATAGAGGGCCATCACCGAGGAGTGACATGAACATTCGTGCGCGCTTGCTGGCGATCAGCCTGTCGGCCAATCTTGTGCTGGGGGGACTGTTGTTGGCCGGATTTGTGGCTCCCAACGTTCAAACCTCGTTCAATCCGGAGATTGATCTGCCGGTCATTGCCCCTTCCGCCAGAATTCATCCGCTGGCGGCGGTGGATGGATCGGTCACGATCGGGGAACTGGTGTTTGTTGCACCGGGGGCATCGATTCGCGGGGATGAGGGCCAGAACATTGTCATCGGCAACTATAGCAATGTGCAGGATGGGGTCGTGATTCATGGGTTGGAGACGTTCGAAGGCGGGTATGAGCTCTTCCAGAATGAGGTCGAGGTGGCCGGAAAGAAGTACTCGGTGTACATCGGAGACCGCGTATCCCTCGCCCATCAATCGCAGGTGCATGGGCCGGCCAGAGTCGGCGACGATACGATGATCGGAATGCAAGCGCTGGTCTTTCGTGCCCAGATCGGCGATCACGTCGTGATCGAACCTGGGGCAAAGTTAATCGGGGTCACCGTGGCGCCCGGCCGCTATGTGCCGGCGTTGTCGATCATTACACGGCAAGAACAGGCAGATGCGCTTCCTGTCATCACGGACGGTTATGCCTATCGAGAATGGAATGACAGTGTGGTGCGTGTGAATACTCAATTAGCCAGGGCCGGTCAGCCGTTGCCGCTGAATCGGTAGGCTCTCCGCGCTGGAAGACGGCGGCGCCTGAGGCCATCTTGTCCATGTGTTGAATCTCCCCCTGCCCCTCTTTGTCAGCCTCTCGCACGGTCATGGGAAAGCAGAAAGAGTGGAAGCGTGGCGGAGGGCAGCAGCGCTAGGCGGCGTAGTGCGTGGAGAAGAGCGTGTATTCGGAACGGTGCCGGCGCAGGGTAATCCCACCGCATCGGGCCAGGCGATCGACTACATGGAAGATTTGGTTCCAGCTATAGTCCGGCAGGAGTATGACGAGCGCATCCAGGCTGATCACGGCCTGTTCGTCGAGGTGCCCGAGAATGATGGATTCAAGTGCCTCGTCCCCTACCTGGGTGAGCGCCGGTGCGTCGAGAAGTGCATAAGCAGACATAGGATCCTCCTAGTGGGTTGATGAGAAAATTGGGGCGATGGTTGGCGAGGGCGAGGAATGAGCCGGCTGGGCCGGACTGAACCGTACGGCCACGACCCGGATCAGTCCGAGCGTCACGAGGATCACCGCCAGGATAGCCAGCTTCTGCCAGTCTCCCCCGGTGAACCATTGGGAAATCACTTCCGTCAACATCACCACGAGGACGGTATCGACAATAAACGTGACGCGCACACGGCCTTCTGAAAAATATGCCAACGTGGTCTTGAGGACTTCCACCACCGCCAACAGCATGAGCGTATTGACGATGAGGTGACGCAGGCCGAGATCGATCTCGGCCGTCAGGAGGAGCCGCAGGCCGATAAAGGTCTTGATGACCCCGCCCGCCAGTCCGACCAAGATCGTGACGATGAGCAGGCTCAGGACAGCCTGCGTTCCTTTTTCCCAGAGCAGGGTCAGATCCGGTGCCGCGAAAAGCTGCCGGATCCAGGGTAGGCACAGGCGGGATTCAGTTGATGTCAGACTACCGATCATAGACGTTCCTCCTCCTCTAAAACTCGTCGATAGAGACCGGGTGAAGCAAGTCCCGCACAGAGAGCGTTCCGACGATGGCGCCGCTTTTGAACACCGCCAGATGGCGCGTGCCATGGAGTTCCATGAGGTCGGCGGCTTCCGTAATGGGCCGCTGCTCATCGATCCCCACGATGGGGCTGCTCATGATCTCTTCCACCGGAATGTAGTAGGGCACGCGGTCCGCTCCGACGACCTTCCGGACAATGTCCGGCTCTGTGACGATGCCGACGAACTGGTTATTTCGCGTGACGAAGACGCTACCGATCTTGTGCCGCGTCATCAATTTGGCGGCATCGATCGCCGAGGTGCCTGTTTCGATGTGAACGACACGCGGGGTCATGATGTGACTGACGGTGATCATACGAACCTCCTGTGAATGGGTGGTTGAGAGCGCGATGGGATGGCCAGGATGGCAAGATGAGAGATGCCGGCTGCATCGCGTGTGCGAAGCAGCGGGATCCAGGTTGTTCCCCGGAGTCCGAGCAGTGTGTGGCCTGCATAGGCGAGAGGCACGGTGAGACCGAGAGAGAGTAGTCCGATGAAGAGCCCGGCATCCTGCGTCATGGTTTGCCTTTCCTGGAGCCCGTGATGTCGGCTCCTTGTCTGGACAAACTGTACTGCCCGGCTATTCCAGCAGGATCACCGGCGGGTTAACTTTCTGTTAACTCGCAGGCGTTGAGAGTCAGGGGCAGGAGCACAGCGATACGGGCGGAGCGGGTCGCACAACAGACGAGAGTCTGAGGAGATGAACGCAGCGGGTATGAGAAGCTATTCGCTTTCCACGATGCGCCACCCCTCCCGCTGCAAGCAGCGCTCGGTGGCGTTGAGGATCAGTAACTGGCTCCCCTGTTGGAGCTTGGGGTCTCTGATCACGAGATTTTGGCAGCGATTATATTCGTTCGTAAATTCGGTCGACGGTTTCGTCGGGTGGACCCACGTGCTGCCTCCGCAACCGGTCAGGAGCCCTGTAAGCAACAGCGATGAGACGATAAGTCGAATCGTCATACAAATTCTCCCGGTGGCAGACTGATGATGCCGGAAGATAGAGCCTTTGGTGGGGTGGCGTCAAGCTTGTTAGCCTGAGGCTGAGATCGTCCGCCAGCGGCACGGGTACCCAGGTCAATGAATAGGGATTTGGACGGTGACTTCATTCCCCCGATCGTTGTAGCGAAGATTGGGAAAGAATGACCGGGCCAAGAAAATCCCCCGCCCGCTGGCATCTTCGACCTGGCAGGGCGCGGCGGTGCGATGCAGCAAGGTCTTCCATTGAAAGCCTTTCCCCTGATCGATGATCCGATATTCCAGCAGTCCGGCCTGGCGGTCGCAATGGACATGGATAGTAACAGTGCGTTGGACCAGGCGCGGTTGCGCGAGCCGTTCTTGCACCAGCTGGCTCAAGCGATTCTGATCGATCGCTTGCTGTTTGACCTGGTAGGAAATTTCCAAGTTGCCGTGCTCGACGGCGTTGAGCAGCAACTCTTGCAGCGTGCCGCGGAGATGCAGCTGCGTCGTATCGGATAAAGCCCCGGCCGTGGCTCTGATCAACCAGGAGACAATGCCGGGGATGTGCCGCGGGTCTGAATCGACGGTCAGTTCGTAGTCGGAGCGTACCAGGCCCGGCGTCTCCGCCATATCGGCCGGAAGCAGATAGCGCGCTCGTTGCAATGCATGCGCCAGCTCTTCCACGCCGACGGGCTTTTGCAAGAAATCCACGGCCCCAGCGCGCAACGCGTGGATCACCGCCTGTTCAGACTGATGTGCGGCCATCACGATGACCGGGCACGGCACCTGTCTGGCTCGAAGCGTTTGAGTCAACGTTAAGCCCGAGCCTTCCGGAAGGAAGGAATCGGTCAACACGATATCGGGGGCCGTGAGCTCGATGGTCGCCAAGGCGGTGGATGGGTCGGACGCCGTAATCACGGAGAATCCGCGATCTTGCAGGTGGCCCAAGATCTGCGCTTGCGTGTCCCGGCAGGGATCGACCACCAGGACAGTGCAGGAAACCGTTGGCGTATTCATGCCGCGGGCCTGTGTGCAATGTACTCGTTCAACGCCGTCATCAGTTGTTGTAACTCGTGGGTCACGCGGGCACAGACCGGCTTGGCCTCATCGATACGGCCGGCTTTGCCGAGCGCTTCCAGTTGTTTGGTCGCTTCGAACAGTGCAGAGGCAGAGAATTGCAAGATCGCTCCCTTCATTCGGTGTGCGGCGCGGCTTAGTGCCTCGGCATCGCCGGCATCCATGGCTGCTTGTGTGGCGGCCATATCCAACGGCGCCTGTTCCAAGAACAGTTCGGCCAATGTCTGAAACAGTTCTTCATCGTCATCGACACGCGTAAGTGCATCCGCGAGATTGAATACGTCATCGGCGCTCATACGCGGAACTCCAATCCCAGCAAGGCGGCATCGTCGGGAAAGACCGGGGCTCCATGCCAGCGTTCGGCCTCCGCCATGAGCGCCGGCAGTGCCTCTTTGAGCGGTACGGATCGATGGGCGCTGAGGGTGTCCTCTAAGCGCGCGGTGCCCCAGATTTCTCCCGTAGGCGCCGGTGCTTCGTAGACTCCGTCGCTCATGAGAACGACGCGGTCGCCATCGGCAATCTGGATGGTGGTGAGTTCGTAGGTGCTGTCCGGTTCGAATCCCAGGGGAAGGTGCGCGCGAGTCAACCACTCGATGGCGCCGCCCCGCCGTTGAATGAGCGCGCCGCCGTGACCGGCTGTCGCATAGCTCAACTGATGAGTAGTGCGATTGAACGATCCGATCCAAATCGTAAAATAGTTGCCGTCTTTGGTCAGCGGATAGCGGGAGTTGGCCTCGGTCAACATCGCCGCCGGATCGTGCTGCGTGATGCAATGCCGGAGATTTTCTGGTCGGAGGAACGTGGCGAAGGATGCCGCTCGCAATGCGGGGGAAACCCCATGGCCGGAGGCATCCAAAATGTAAAAGTAGATCGAGTGATCATCCCAGCTGGACACGTTGAAGAGATCCCCACCGAGTGCCAGCGAAGGCCGATACGTCCAAGCCATATCGATCTGCGGGGCGATTTCTCCCTCTACAGGCAACAAGGATTGAATGTAGTCAGCGGCGGACTTGAGTTCGCCTTCCAACTCCCCTTGCTTGGCGCGCAGCTCATCGCGCGCGCTTTCAATGCTCCGGACCAGCGACGCGGCGCGCAGTCCAGATTGCACCCGGGCGATGACCTCCTGCTTGCTGGCGGATTTGCTCAGGAAATCGTCTGCCCCGCGAGCCAGCCCCTCGGCGATTTGCTCCGGCTGGTCGTGAGACGTCATCAGGATGAGCTGACTGGACAGGATGTCGGCGTCTTGCCGAACTTGTTCACAGACGGTCGGTCCATCCATTTCCGGCATCACCCAGTCCAGGATCGTCAGATCCGGCCGTTCACGCCGCAGGATGGCGAGCCCTTCTTTTCCATCGCCGGCTTCGAGGACGCGCAGCCCCATCCGCTTCAGGCGGGCGGCCATACTCAAGCGGCTCACCGGCTCGTCGTCCACCAGGAGCACGGTGGCGGTGGCCGAAGGCGCAGCAGGTTTTACATTGGCATCAACATTCATAGCGGCGCAATCGTTACGCGGCCTGGGCGGTGTTCTTGACCGCATCTCGCTCGTTATCAAACACCGGAATCAGCTTGGGGATATTGGCCAGCCCCAGAATTTCCCGCACGTAGCTTTGGGGGTTGAGCATGCTCACTTTCCCCTGATTCAGCTTGAAATTCTGGGAGACCAGCGCCAGCAGGCCGAGGCCTGAGCTGTCGACGAACCGCACATCGGCCATATTCAAAATGACGTGACGGCAGCCTTTTTGGCGCAACGCTTCCACGGCGGCTTTAAAGGCGTCGCGATGGGCGTAGGTCAGATCTCCGTTGAGATCGAGAATGACGGCGTTGGGAATCGGGCGTTCTTTGATTTGCATCGTGGATGTCCTTTCATGTGAGTAAACCGAATGCTGCTATGACGGTCCTGCGGTCACGCGGCTTTTGCGCCGATAGCTAGATCTTCGCTTGCGTAGGTCGGAATCATCTGGTCGATGTGCGCGAGCTGCAAGACCTGTTTCACGGTTCCCTGGATGCCGACCAACGAGAGTTTGCGGCTGGTGCCTTTATAGTGTTGCGAGCTCAAGGCGAGGAGCCCGATGGCCGCGCTGTCGACAAAGGTCACCTGCTGGAAGTTTAGAATGACGTGCGCGCTCCCCGACTGTTTGACCTTTTCCATCGCCGCGGTAAATTCCTTGCGAGTCCCGAAATTAAATTGTCCGCTGATGGATATGACATCGGCATTCCGATAGGTGCGATGGGTGATCTGCATGACAAACCTCCAGAAGTTATGAAAGACGTGATACGTGCGTCAGTACCGCTCCGGCGATATCTCCCAAGGGGAGAATTTTGTCCACGCCGCCGAGCTTGATCGCCTCTTTGGGCATGCCGAACACGACACAACTTGCTTCATCCTGCGCGATGGTATAGGCGCCGGCCTGTTTCATCGCGAACATTCCCTTGGCTCCGTCGCCGCCCATGCCGGTCAGAATGACTCCGACCGCATTCGCCCCGGCATATTGCGCGACAGAATCGAAGAGCACATCGACCGACGGGCGGTGACGATTGACCGGTGGATCCTGAGTGATCCGCACGGAATAGCGCGCGCCGCTGCGCACGAGCGCCATGTGATAGCTTCCCGGCGCCACGAGGGCATGTCCCGGCAACACGCTGTCCCCGTCTTCAGCTTCCTTCACGGAAATGCGGCAGAGTTGATTCATCCGGTCGGCCCAGGTCTTGGTAAACCGTTCGGGCATATGCTGGGTGATCAGAATCGGCGGAGTGTTGGGGGGAAGGACTTCGAGCACCTCTTTAACGGCCTCCGTCCCGCCGGTGGAGGAGCCGATGGCGATGATGGTATCCGTCGTTTTGATCATCGCCGAAGAGAGATGTGTGACCACCCGTGGCGCCGGAGCCTGCCCGCTTCCATTGGCGGCCTGCACCGCTCCTCGAATTTTCGCGACGGCGGCCGCTTTGACCTTTGCAATCAAGTCATCCGCGATGTCTTCCATGCCTTCCCGAAGATCGATCTTCGGTTTGGTGATGAAATCGACGGCGCCCAACTCCAAGGCCCGCAATGTCGTCTGGCACCCGGCTTCCGTGAGCGAGCTCACCATCACGACCGGCATGGGGCGGCCCCGCATCAGCTTTTCCAGGAATGTGAGCCCGTCCATTTTCGGCATCTCGACGTCCAAGGTGATGACATCGGGATTCAAGGCCTTGATCTTCTCGCGCGCTATATAGGGATCCGGAGCCGATCCAACGACTTCAATGTCCGGATCTTTCGAGAGCAATTGCGCGAGGACTTGGCGCATCAAGGCGGAATCGTCGACGGTAATGACGCGTATCTTCCCCATAAGACAGTCTCCCGTGGGCAATCAAAACAATGTGATATCGCTCTGCGGCTGCTCTTGCGCCTCTTCCACCTTGTGTTGGTACGCGACTTCCCGGTCGTAGATCGTGCGATTCTTGATCTTCTCAATCTTCTTCATCAGCACACGTCCGGAGTCCGTGAAGTAGTACACTTTGCGCGGATACACATCGCCGAGATCGCTCTTCGCGAGATTGAGCCCTTCGGCTTTTAGATAGTTCAGCACCCATTCCGTATTGCGCGCGCCGACGTCGATGTTGCCTTCATAGATCTTTCCGGCTCCGAATAGCTTCACTTCCAGCCGAGTCTTTATCCCGCCGCGTTGCAAAATTCCGTTGATCAGCTGCTCCATGGCAAAGGACCCGTAGCGGGTGGATTCCCCGCCCCAGGCATCCCCGGAATGATGCGCTTTCGGCGCCGGCAGCATGAAATGATTCATGCCGCCCACGCCCGCGATCGGATCGCGAATGCAGGCAGAAATGCAGGAACCGAGCACGGTATAGACCACCATCGGCTCCCGGCTGACAAAAAACTCTCCCGGAAGAATGGAGGCAATCTCGTGGGGAAACCGGCTGTCAGTCACGCGGCGCACATGACTGAAATGTTCCGTGTCGATCACTGGCATGGGGCTAGCCTTCTTTCCAATAGATCGTCGGGGCGACCGTCTTGAAGGAATGCTTGACCCATTGCAGACTTTCGGAATGGCCGATGAACAAATGGCCTCCGGGCTTGAGGCATTTGTAAAACTTGCCGATCAGCCGTTCCTGGGTCGGCCGATCGAAGTAGATCATGACATTCCGACAGAAAATGAGGTCCAACGGTTGCTTGATGGGGAAGCGGTCATCCATCAGATTCATGCGGCGGAATTTGATGATGTCGGAGAGATGCGGCTTCACCTTGACAAGGCCGCGTTTCTCGCCGCGGCCTTTTAAGAAATGGCGCCGCGCAATGTCGGGCGGCACGGTTTTGATGCGCTCTTCGCCGTAGAGTCCGGCGGCGGCATGGGCGAGCACGCGGGTGGAGATATCCGAGGCGAGGACTTGGAAATTCCACTGTTCTGGATGCGGCACGCTTTCATGGAGCGTGATGGCGATGGTGTAGGGTTCTTCGCCGGTCGAGCAGGCGGAAGACCAGATCCGAATGCACTTCTCCTTGGCGAGTCCCGGCAGAATCCGGTCGCGGAGAAAATCGAAGTGTTTGGGTTCCCGAAAAAAGTCAGTCTTATTCGTCGAGAGCAGATCCAGCATGCGCGTGAACTCGACGCCGCTGTCATCGCCGGTGACGAACTCGTAATAGGCATCGAAGCTATCCAACTGCAGTTCCCGCAGGCGTTTTGAGAGGCGCGACACGACCAGGGATTGTTTGTTGTCTCCGAGCGAAATGCCGCTTTCGTCGTAGAGCAGCGTACGGATGTGATCGTATTCTTTGACGGTGATGGGGTACTCCATGGTCTTATTCCTTGTACCAGACGAATATCATCATATAGACGAGATAGGCGGTGCCTATCGTGCCGGAGAATGTCCAGAGCAGGAGATGCCCGAGTCTCCGATGCGTCGTCATGCCGGCCGCCATGGCGCCGACACTGCCATAGCGCAGACGATGCAGGCCCATGTAGAGGTTGTACCCTCCGAGTCCGATCGTGCTGACAGCAAAGAGCATGTGGGTGGCGAAGACAGGCAGATAGAGGGTCCAGTATTGCTCGCTTGTGCCGCCGAAATGCTCCCTGCCGAACATGATTTGTTTGAGTACGTAAGCGACAAGCCAAATCCCAACGACCGTGCAGGCAATAATCATCCGGCGCGAGTGGTGCGGGACATCATGACTCTTGGCCGAACGCACCCCTGCCAGGGCGACGAAATAGGCTCCGGTGATGCTGGTTAAGACCGCATACCAAAGGAAGGATTTTAGATCCATGATATCCTTTCCAGTCATTGGTGGCGCCTGTACAGCCACGCCTCCGTATCGGTCCGTTCGTGTGGAATCTTTACTCGTGGATCGTGGAAAGACCGAATTGATCGTGTGTGGGAGGCCCGTCGAAGCGAACGGCGCGGGGCAGGCAGAATCTGCCTACCCCACGCGAGGGCTAGAATCTAAAACTCTTCAAAATCGTCGTCTTTCCGGCGGCGATCATGGCCGTTGCCCGCTCCGACGCCGACCGGTGCCTTGGCCTCAGCGGGTTTCGAGGTAAAGGCCGGTTTCTTCAGTCCTGCTTTCGCGCCGTTGCCGGCGCTCATGGGCTTGGGAGCCGGCTTCGTGGCTGCGACGTACTCACGCCGCGGAGCGGAATGATTGTCTTCGGCCGATGTTTTGAAGACTTCGACTTGCGACATCAGTTCCTTGGCCTGGTCCTTCATGGACTGACTGGCCGAGGTGGTCTCTTCCACCAGCGCGGCGTTCTGCTGCGTGGTTTCGTCCATCTGCATGATGGCCTTATTCACCTGGTCGATGCCGCTGGCCTGCTCCTGCGATGCAGCCGTAATCTCGGCGATGATGTCCGTGACGCGCTTGACGGAGCTGACAATCTCTTCCAGCGTTTTGCCGGATTGATTGACCAACTCGCTGCCGTCGGAGACGCGCTGGATGGACTCGTTGATGAGTCCCTTGATTTCTTTGGCCGCTGTAGCGGAGCGTTGGGCCAAGTTGCGGACCTCGGCGGCCACGACCGCGAACCCACGGCCGTGCTCCCCTGCCCGGGCCGCTTCGACCGCGGCATTCAAGGCCAGGAGGTTGGTCTGGAACGCGATCTCGTCGATCACCGTAATGATGTCAGCAATCTTCTTGCTGCTCTTGTTGATTTCGCCCATCGCTTCGACCGCCCGCACCGTGACCGATCCGC
Organism: Nitrospira lenta; assembly: GCF_900403705.1. NCBI lineage: Bacteria > Pseudomonadati > Nitrospirota > Nitrospiria > Nitrospirales > Nitrospiraceae > Nitrospira > Nitrospira lenta. The sequence continues at coordinate 27,266 of NZ_OUNR01000016.1, forward strand.
CCTTGTCCGCGATATCGCGCGCGGTGATCGCCAGCTGGTTGGCCTGCTTTGCGTTGTCGGCGTTCTGCTTCACCGTGGACGTCATTTCTTCCATCGAGGCGCTGGTCTCTTCGAGCGACGAGGCCTGTTCGCTGGTGCGCTGCGAGAGATCTTCGTTGCCTTTGGTGATCTGCTCGGCGCCGGCCGTGACACTTTCTGCGGCTTCGCGGACGGTGGTCAGTGCCGTGCCCAACGTCTGGATGGCCCCGTTCAAGCTGGACTTCATCTGATCGAACTCACCCTCGTAGGACCCGGTCATTTGCTTGGTGAGGTCGTTGGCTGCCATCGCCGTCAGAACCATTTGGGCTTCGTGCAATGGCGAGACCACCGCATCCAGCATCTTATTGATACCCAAGGCGAGGGATTTGAAGAAACCCTCGAACTCTTCGGCTTTCATCCGTTGGGAGAGTTCTCCCGCAGCCGCCGCGCCGATCAGCTTGTCGATTTCGTCTTGCGCCTTCTTTTGCGCAGTGATGTCCGCCCATTCGAGCGTGTTGCCGAGATATTCTCCTGAATCGGACACGATGGCGCTGACGGTCAGGGAAAGCGTCAACGGCCCCAGCTTGATGTCCGCCCGGTGGGGAAGATTCTTCGGGTCGCCCAAGAGCCGGCGCTGCATATCGGGGACTTTATGGAAGCTGTCGATGCAGGTGCCGACAATTTTTGCGGTGTCGAACGCCGGCAGCACCTTGCGAATTTCACTTTCCAAGGCCTTCAGCTTGTTCAGAGCCGCTTTGTTGATGTAGGTGATCGTCAGGTTGCGGTCACACATCAGCACGTTGCTGGTGGAGTTATCGAGTGAGTTCTTCAGCGTCGCCATGTCTCGCTCGGCTTTCCGCTTGGCGGTGACATCGGACCATTCGAGAGAGTTGCCGAGATATTCGCCATTCTCGGAGATGATCGCGCCTACATTGAGTTCGAGAAGCAGCGGGCCGAGCTGGATATCCGCCTTGTGAGGCAAGTTGTTCGGATTGTCGAGCAGGCGGCGCTGCATCTCCGGGGCCTTGTGGAAGCTATCGATGCAGGTGCCGACGATGGTATCGGTATTGAAGGCCGGCATCACCTTGCGAATCTCGTGCTCGAGCGCCTTTAATTTATCGTACGCCGCTTTGTTGATGTAGGTGACCCGCAGATTCCGATCGCACATCAACACGTTGCTGATGGAATTGTCCATGGCGGACTTCACCAGGGCTTTTTTCTTTTCTTCCGTAACATCCAAGGCAAACGTGACGACTTTGGAGAGCTTGCCTTTCGCGTCCATAATGGGATTGTAGGACGCCTGGATCCAGAGTTCCTTCCCGCCTTTGCCGAGGCGTTTATAGACGCCGGCATCCAATTCGCCGCGGTTCAATTTGGCCCAGAAGGCTTGGTACTCAGGGCCGGCGGCATAGGCCGGATCGATGAACATCCGGTGGTGCTTGCCTGTAAGCTCATCGAGGCTATAGCCGAAACAGTTGAGGAAATTGTCGTTCGCCGTGATGATCGTCCCATCGAGATTGAACTCGACGACGGCCTGAGAGCGGTTGATCGCGTCTACTCGCGCAGCAAGATCCTTAGCGTCAAGCTTACCGGGTTTGGTGGTGGGTGCTTTCTTGCTCGTGGCCATCTTCATTCCTCCTTGTTGGATTGACGCCGGACGCGGTTCAGCTTCGCGAGCGCCTTCAAGCATGATGTGTGCGATTGTATTCAGGGCATCGGTCCAAGCCTGTTTGACATCGTGCGTCCAGGCCGGCCCGGCCAGTTCTCCCATGACTCCCAGCAGCGTTTCCGCCACCGCGCCGTAGTGAGCCGGCTGCGTGCCGTAGGCGACATGCCGGGCGCCGAGTTGCTTGAGCGCGGGCGTCAGCGTCTCCGGCTTGCGGAGGTTCTGCATGACCAGCACGAGCGAGCCGAGCAGTTTCTTTTTTTGCTCGGACATCGGCGTGCGAGCGAACATCGGCTTGACGGCCGGGTATTTGTCGAACAACCGCTCATAGAAGCGGCTGACCAGCGCTTCAGCCTGGGGTTTCAATAATGCAAAGCTGGATTCCAGTAACCCGACGTTCAAGCCCATGATGTGTAATCCTCCTTTTGTCCTAAGCCGCTACCGCGGCGGTCGTGTCTTGTAAGTCGTCATCCGAGAGCAGGCGATCCATGTCCAGGAGCGCAATGAGTTTGTCGCCGGACTTGCCGATGCCGTTCAGAAAGCTCACATCGACCTTGGCCCCGAATTGAGGGGCCGGCTGAATGTCTTTCTTGTCGATGTTCAGCACGTCGGATACGGCATCGACCACCAGGCCCATGATTTTTTCCCGCACGACCACAACCACGATGACCGTAAACATGGTGTAGTCGATCGTCTGCATGCCAAATTTCGTGCGCAGTTCTACGATCGGTACAATCGTACCGCGCAGATTCAACACGCCTTTGATATGCGCCGGTGTGTTCGGAATCTTGGTGACGGCGGTGTAGCCTTTGATTTCCTGAACCCGGAGAATATCGACTCCGTACAGCTCCTCGCCGAGCTGGAAGGTGAGGAACTGGCTGCCATCCGTCGTCAGCCCGATTTGCTGGTTGATTTCTTTTGCCGCCGTTTCAAGCGCTGCTGCCATGGCATCCTCCCCATTATTAAATAACGCGAGACCCGGAATACGTGACGTTCGCGCAGAGTCTCTGAGACGTCGGCGTGGTGCGGCGCGGCCTTATGCCGCCACCGGCACGTCGCGACGGGCAATGTCGAGCAACCCGCGCACGTCAAGAATGAATCCCACCGTGCCGTCGCCGAGAATCGTGGCTCCGGCGATTCCTTCCACTTTCCGGAAGTTCTGCTCCATACTCTTGATGACGACCTGTTGTTGCCCCAGAATTTCGTCCACCATGACGGCGACTCGTTCGCCTTCCGTCTCAAGAATTAAAAGAATGGCTTTTGTAGGGTCCGTAATTTCCGGCTGTAAGGCGAAGACTTCATACAGCCGCATCACCGGGAGATAGGACCCGTGCACGTTGACCAGTTCTCCCTTGCCTACGACCGTTTTGAGACAGTCCGCTTTGGGCTGGATCGATTGGAGAATCGACAGCAGCGGGACGATGTAGGTGTCCGAGCCCACTCGCACCGTCATCCCTTCAATGATCGCCAGCGTCAGCGGCAGCTTGAGGGTAAACGTCGTGCCCTTACCCGTGACGGTCTTGATGCTCACCGTACCGCCGAGCCCTTCAATATTGCGTTTCACCACATCCATGCCAACGCCGCGGCCGGAAACATCCGTGACTTTTTCAGCGGTGGAGAATCCGGGCCGGAAAATCAGGCCCCAGATCTGATCGTCTGAGAGTTTGTCGGTTTCGGCGATCAAGCCCTGTTTCAGGGCTTTGGCGAGGATCCGGTCGCGATTTAATCCCCGGCCATCGTCCACCACGGTGATGCAAATGCTGCCTCCCTCATGGAAAGCGCCGAGATGAATGGTCCCTTGTTCGGGCTTGCCGGCCGCCAGGCGCTCATCCGGCGGCTCCAAGCCGTGGTCCGCGGAGTTCCGCACCAGGTGCGTGAGCGGATCGCCGATGGATTCGATGACGGTTTTATCGAGCTCTGTTTCCTCCCCTGAGAGCAACAGTTGAATCTTCTTGCCGGCTTTTCCGGAAAGGTCGCGTACGAGCCTGGGAAAGCGGCTGAACGCGTTGCCGATCGGGAGCATGCGGATGCCCATCACGCGTTCTTGGATTTCGCGGGTGTTGCGTTCCAGCTGAGCGATGCGTTCGAGCAACACCGCTATCTGGCCCATCTCAAACCGTGAACCCAAATCGCTCAACATCGACTGTGTAATCACGAGTTCGCCGACCAGGTTGATCAGTTTGTCGATCTTCGCGGTATCCACGCGGATTGAGGCCGCATCGGCGGCTTTCTTCGGCGCGGCGCCCTCCTGCTGTTTTTGGAGCGCGTGCGAGATTTGCTGCGGAGTGGCGGCATGTTGCTCGATCAGGATTTCCCCGACACGCTTCTGTTGCGCCAGCGCCTTGTCCAACGTCTCTCGAGACACCACGCCGGTTTCAACGAGAATTTCTCCCAGCGGCTTGGGCTCTCCCTGCTCGGCAGGTGAGGTGGCAGATGGCGTGGCCGGGGACTGTCCGGATGGTTCGGCCTGCGCTTTGATGGTTTCAATTGTGAGTACGCTGTCGTCCCGGACGAAATCAAAGACAGCTTCAATGACGGAGGGCTGTTTGACTGTGCGCAACTCGCAGGTCCAGGAGAGGTAGCAGACTTCCGGATCGAGCGCTGAAAAGGTCGGCACGTGTCCAACGTCAAGCGAGCGAGATTCGACGGTGCCCAGCTCTTCAAGTTCGGCGATGATTCGCAAGGGATCAAGGCCTCGTTGAAAGAGCCACCCCGGCGGAGTCCAGGCAATGCGATACCGTTGCTGCGAGGGATCCGTCGATGCACCTGAGCCGGCGGCGGCGCCGGGCGCGCTTTGTTTGGGCGCTTTCGACGATTCTCCGGCGGCGGCGGCCAGTTCGCCTTCGAGTTGAGTGATCGTCGCCTGATCGGGAGCGGCTTCTCCGTGGGCTGCGTCGATCAATAACTTGAGGCAGTCGGTGGAGCGGAGCAGGACGTCCGCAATGGCCGGCGTGACAGAGAGATGCCCGTTGCGCAGTTGATCGAGGAGGGTTTCCATCTTATGCGTGAATTGCCCGACAGCGGTGAACCCGAACATGCCGCTGTTCCCTTTGATGGAATGGGCCGCGCGAAAGATGCGGTTCAGCAGGTCCAGATCTTGGGGATGCTGTTCAAGCTGAAGCAGGCCGTCTTCGATCGTGGAGAGGTGCTCGGCCGATTCCTCGAAGAAGGATTCTTGAAACTGTGAAAGATCAGTGCTCATAAATAGCTTTCCGCCTTCAGTCTTCAGCCAGCGGCCGGATCGGATGACCCGGTGTCGACGGCTGATCGCTGACGGCGTCTATGCGGGTAATACTTTCTGAATGACTTTCAACATCTGTTCGGGATTGAACGGTTTCACGATCCACCCGGTCGCGCCGGCCGCCTGCCCTGCCTTCTTCTTGTCGTCTGCCGATTCCGTGGTCAGCATGAGAATCGGTGTGAATTTGAAGGCCGCCATCTTGCGAATCTCCGTGATCAGGGTAATGCCGTCCATCTCCGGCATGTTGAGATCCGTGACGACCAGCGCCGGTTTCGCTCCCCCGTTGAGTTTGCCGACGGCTTCTTTGCCGTTCCCGGCCTCCACGACCTCGTAGCCGGCGCTGGTCAGGGTATAGGCGACCATCTGACGCATGGTCGAAGAATCATCGACTACTAATACTATCTTTCCCATCGCATCCTCCGGTTCTCGTGGTTCAATGTATGTCTTCCTTGTACTGGTGCTGTGTCAAAACAACACAATGTCTTCCGTCGGCGCTTGCGCATCCGCTGTCGGGCTGCTTTTGCCGGCGCTGGAATGGATGAGCCGCTCATCCTGCATGGTGTAACGGTTCTGCAAGTCTTGGATGAAGCGGCGCGTGCCGTCGAATGAGGCCGGCGCATGCCCGGTTTGGACGGCTGTCAGATCCTGCAACAGGAGATCCAAGGGCTCCATCACATGCTCAATCTGTTGGCGGACGCTGTCCTGAAATTGGAGGGACATGATGATGGATGCGATGTCCTGCCCGATACGTTCCGCATTCACTTTGGTTTCTCCGACATTCAACCGCAAGGCCTCGTTTTTGTCGGTCAGGGATTTGGTCATCCCGTCGAGCTTATCTTTGGAATTCAGCGTCTTCGTCAGATCGACGGAGGCCAGCGCCTGGATTTCGATCATCGCCTGCTGGCTTTGCGTCTGAACGTCGGCCACCATGGTTCTAATCCCAATGGCCGCCTGGCTCGAGCGGTTGGCGAGTTTCGTGACCTCATCGGCGACCACGGCGAATCCCCGGCCATGTTCTCCAGCGCGGGCGGCCTCGATCGCTGCATTCAGCGCCAGTAAGCGGGTTTGGTCGGCGATAAACGTAATCTCTCCCAACATGCCGCTGATCGACTTCGTGCTGGCATCCATCTTGTCCATGGTGGTGGAGACGCTCATGGCGATGGTGGCGGAGTGCATGACGTCATTGACGAAGAGTCCGAACATCTCCGACATCTGCGCGACCAGATCCTCTTCACTCACATCGCCGTTGGTGAAGAGGGCGGCCGATTCGGAGGCCTGCTGTCTGGCTCTTCCGGCGATGTCTTGAAAGCGCTGGCCTAATTGCATGATGGCCTGCTCTGTTTGTGCGATCACGTTCCGGAGTTGGCCGGTGAGGATCGGCACTAACGGCGCCAGCGTGGCGCAGATGGCTGTTTCGGGAGCCTCCCGATCAGCCATCTCTATCGCCTTCGCGAGTGCGGCGGCGCTGGTGGCCTGCTTGGCGCGACAGACGAACCACGCTCCGGTAACACCACAGGCCGTTCCTGCAAGAAACGTCGCTCCTTCAATCCACATAGGTGACCTTGCATCCCTTCGGCGGCACCCAGCCTAAACAGGCCAACTGTCCGGCGATACGTTTCGGCGTGTTGCGGAGTTCAATGGGGCCGGCTTCGCAGGCCGCGATGAGCGTTTGCAGGGCCGAGATGTCCAGCGTGCCGACTTGCGCGAGGTCGATGGCCACCCCGTGTCCCAGGTCGATGGCCGCCTGGAGCTGCCCTTTGAACTCGGCGATTTCAAAAATGGTGATATCTCCTGTCGGGGCGCACGGTGTTGGATCGGTCACGAGATCTCCATTCAGTAGCGTCTAAGGTAGAACACGAACCGCTAGGGCTATTGTGTTTGTCCCTATCGGCGTTTCTGAGTCGGTCTTTAGCCTTGTCGGAAAGATTGTTAGACTATTATTAGGTATGAGACGCTATCGCGTGGAAGGCGGCGCCGGGGCGGCCGAGATCTGCGGTGTTTCTGATGATCCGGTCGCGTCATCCGCCACCGCGTTGTCTTGCTGTTCCGGCCGCACCGGCGCATGTTCCAAAATCACCACCTCAACCCGGCGGTTTTTGGCGCGCTGCTCGAGGGTGAGATTCTCGGTCAGCGGTCGGGAGTCGGCGTAGCCGAGCGCGGCGAGGTGTTCCGCCGGCACGGAGTACAGCTCCGATAACACCCGAACGACAATGACGGCGCGGGTCGCGGACAGTTCCCAGTTCGACGGAAACAGCGCCGTGTGAATCGGAACATTATCCGTATGGCCCTCCACGCGCACCTGCCGATTCAGCTCGATCATGGCTTGGGAAAGCCCCTGAAGAAACGGAAGGGCTTCGGGGCGCACGGCGGCTTCTCCGCTGTTAAAGAGGACTTGATCCGGGATGGTGATGACGATGTCGCCATTGAGCTTTTCTTGGAGGTGCATGAAGTCGAATTGAGAGTTCGCTTTCATGTTCTTGACCAGTTCGCGCATCTTTCTGATCGCGACTTCTTTGTTGCCCGGGAGGTTTTGGGTCATCAAGGTCGGCCGCTGTTGCCCGAGCGTAAAGGCCATCGATGAAGCCGGAGGCGTCGAAATGGGATTCAAGGCGGCCTTGATGGAGTCGCTGACCGTGCGATATTTGCCTTCATTGACGGAGGAGACGGAATACATGACGACAAAGAACGCGAACAGCAGCGTGATGAAGTCGGCGTACGACACCAGCCAGCGTTCATGATTCTCATGCTCTTCGTGTTTGTGTTTGGCCATGTGTGACCGTGTACCGTGGTCAGTGTGGTAGTCGAAGCTCCGTGCCGCCGGCGCAAACGCCGCGTCGTGATGCCTTGCCGATTACTTCTTCGCCTCTTTCGAACGTTCCTCATGAGGCAGGAAGCTTTCCAGCTTTTCCTGGAGCAACCGGGGATTCTCGCCTTGGGCCAGGCCGACCAGCCCCATGATGATGATGTTCCGCGCGCCGGACTCTTCCTTCAGTTTCATCTTAATTTTGTTCGCAAAGGGCAGAAAAAAGAGGTTGGCGAGTCCGACCCCGTACACCGTGGCCACGAAGGCCACCGCGATACCGCCACCCAGCTTGGACGGATCCGCGAGATTTTCCATCACGTGAATGAGTCCCAAGACTGCTCCCAAGATGCCGACTGTCGGCGCATAGCCGCCGGCGGCTTCCCATACTTTGGCCGCCTTGACGCCGGCCTCTTCATGATGCTCGACTTCGATTTCAAGAATTTCATGCACCGCTTTTGGGTCGGTTCCGTCGACAATGAGCTGCACGCCCTTTTTGAAGAACGGATCCTTGATGTCTTTGAGTTTGCCCTCCAGGGCCAGCAAACCCTGTTTACGCGATACCGTGGCCAGATCGAGGATCAGCTTGATCGTCGCCTTTGTATCGATGGGAGTATTGCCGAAGACCATGCCCAGCGATCCGATGGACTTGATCACCACCGACAGCGGATTTTGGACGCAACAGGCTCCGATCGTGCCTCCGGCCACGATGATAAAGGCCGTCAACTGCATGATGGAGCTGAGATGGCCTCCTTCGAGCGCCTGCCCACCGATGATCGAGCCGATGGCGAGTACGATTCCGAGTAGTGTTGCTATATCCACGAGTCAGTGTGTCCTTACAATGCGCGCGCATGAGCCGGAGCGATCAGTCGGTGAAGCACGCCTACTTTTGAACTATTGCGCCTCGAATTCCGCCTCTGCTAGGGTGCGGTATCCAACAGAAGGAGCCCGCGCATGGATTCGTCTGATAGGTTGATGCTCGATGCCAAGCAAGCCATTCTGGAGGAACAACATCGCCGGTTTCAGGCCCTCCAGAAGGAAGGCAAGTGGGCGGAGGCGATGCAACAGTTCCAGGCCACGATGCATTGCGCCTCGGATCTGTTGACGGATTCCCTGACCTTGCTCGAACGAGTGCTTGAAACACATCGCCGGCTCCCCCCGGAGAATCCTCAGAACGGTCCCCTGGCATAATCCTAATGCGTGGCTGCCTCCATGGCCGCTTGTTCGCTCGGCAGCAGCAGCCGGTTCAGGTCCAGTACGATCAGCAGCCGGTCATCGATCCGCCCGACCCCCTGAGTAAACTCTGCGCCGGCTGAGTTGCCGACGGAGGGAGGCGGTTCGATCATCACTTTGGGCAACCGCAGCACTTCCACCACTTCATCGACGATGAGACCGACCATCCGCTGACGGACCAGCACCACCATGATGCGTGAGTTGTCCGTCCGGTCGACGGACGAGAGGCCGAACCGCCGGCGGAGATCCAGCACAGGGATGATCCGCCCGCGGAGGTTGATGACCCCTTCGACGAAGTACGGCGCTTTGGGGACGCGCGTCACTTCGACCATCCGGTTGATTTCCTGCACACTGAGCACATCGAGCGCGAATTCTTCATGGGCAATCCGGCACGTCACGAATTGCACCAGGTCATCCCCGCCCTTGCCTGTCCCGCTGGGCCCGGCTCCTTGTTGAACCAGGCCCGGTGTTTTCTCCTCGACAATCATCGGTGTCCCCCTTTCCTGGCTCGGGCCTAGAGCTTGAAGGATCCGACAATGCCTTGCAGTTCGGTCGCCAACTGGCTCAGGTCATGGCTGGCTTTCGCCGACTCATTGGCGCCTGACGCCGATTCCTTGGTGACCTTGGCGACATTTTCGATATCGTTCGCGATCTGTTGCGTCGCGACTGATTGCTCTTCAGAGGCCACGGCAATCTGTCTGATCATATCGGCGCTCTCGGAGACCATCTCGACGATGCGTGATAGCGCTTCGCCGGTCCGGTTCACCAGATCGACGCCACTGGTGACCTTAACGGTCCCCTGTTGCATCGACTCGACTGCGCCGCGGGTATCATGCTGAATCTGCCGGATCATGTCTCCGATTTCCTTGGTGGCTTTGGTCGTCCGTTCCGCCAACTTGCGGACTTCATCCGCGACGACCGCAAATCCACGTCCCTGTTCCCCGGCGCGGGCCGCCTCGATGGCGGCATTCAAGGCCAGCAGGTTGGTTTGGTCCGCGATGTCTTCGATGACTCGGACGATTTCGCCGATCTGATCGGACGATTTGCCGAGTTCCGAGATGATGGTGGCCGAGCTGGACACGGCATCGGAGAGTTGCTGCATCCCCGAGATGGTATCGGCAACCACCGAGCCGCCGTCTTTCGCGGTCTTCACGGTCTCTTGCGCGAGCGTCGCGGCTTTGCCGGAGTTCTGGGCCACCTGGCTCACCGTCGCGTTCATCTCTTCAACCGCGGCGGCCGTCTGAGACGCCCGCGAGGTCAGCGTATCGGTACCCTTGGAAATTTCTTCGGCAGTCGCCGACAATTCCACTGATGCCGAGGCCACTTTGTCGGTGACATGAGCGACTTTCCCGATCATGTGCTGCAACTTTTCGATGAACATATTGAAGAAGCCACCTAACAGGGCAATTTCGTCTTTCCCGTGAACCGGGACGCGCTTGGTCAAGTCGCCCTCTCCCTGCGCGATATCTTTGGTGATCGTCATCATCTCTTGAATGGGCTTCAAAATGATGCTGCGCAAGAGGAAGTAGGTCAACAGCACAATGGCCATGACAATCGTGAGGATGACGCCGGCTGTCTTTACCAAGGACTCCCTGGACAATTCTTTCGCCCTGGTCATCGGCATATTGACGGTCAGCATGCCGAGGGTATCGCCCACTTGTTTGTCAGTGTGGCAGGTGACGCAGCTCGCATTGATGGCTTTGTCGGGTGTGGCTCGGCGAAAGGTCGAGACCCCGTTGATCTCTTCGATGCGTGAAAAGCTGTCGTTTCCGGCCTGAATCGCCTTCATCGCGTCGTTTTCAAACGTGTCTTTCGCGATGTTGGCCGGATTCATCGGATTGGGGCTGATCAGCCGAATATTGAAGAGGCCGCTCTTATTGGCTTCCTCTCCCAATTCCCGCATCGCGGTGGCTGGAAATGGAATGGTGTCGGCGATGCCGATATGCTCTTTGGCCACGACGATATCCGATCCGGCCTTGGATTTCTTGATCTTGCCCACATAGTTCTGGGCGATATAGGCTCGGGTGATCTGCGTATAGCTCTCAATGACTTTCCCGCGACCTTCCAAGAGTACATGTAACTTATCGTTTTCCTGTTCCTGGATCAGGAACAAACCGATCAGCGTGATGATCGCGGCGACTCCCACGATGGCCACCACAAATTTCGGTCCGATGTTCATATTCTTCATCAGCGTCTTCATAGGTCCTCCTACCTGCTACGTGTGAATGAAATGAGTGCGTGCCCTATCAATCCCGTCTCGCTCGTCGTAGTTCGTGCACCAGATGACACTCTTGCCGTAACGGTAGGAGCGGTCACTACCGTATCGGCTGTTTCTCGTATTCCTGTACTGCTATGTCATCGTCAATACCTCGCCGATTGTGCGATCGAACCGTGCCCGGATCGATGCATCCCTCTTCCGTTACACCATGTTCAACACTTCGCCGATGATGTGCGGCAACGGCACAACTTTATCCGCGCAGCCTGCTTCCACGACTGCTTTGGGCATGCCATAGACGATGCAGGTCTTTTCATCTTGCGCGATGGTCCGGCCTTTTGAGGCTTTAATTGCTTTCATCCCCTCAAGTCCGTCATGGCCCATGCCGGTAAGAATAATGCCGATGCCGCGTTCCCCATAAAGCGCCGCGACCGATTGCAACATGATGTCGGCGGCCGGCGCATGCAGGTGCTTTTCATAATTCGGGCTCAGAGAGACGACATTGACGGTAATGGACTTCTTCTTGACTCTAAACTGCATACCGCCCGGCGCGATCAGGACGCGGCCGGCTTTGACTTCATCACCGTCGGCCGCTTCTTTGACTTCCAACGGACAAATTTGGTTCATGCGCTCGGCAAAGGGCTTGGTGAACGATTTCGGCATATGCTGGACGATGACAATGCCCGCGGGAAAATCGGCCGGCAGCATCGGCAGGATTTCCATCAACGCTTGCGGTCCCCCGGTCGAGCAGCCGATAGCCACAAGGCGGTTGCCTCTGGTGACGCTGATCGAATGGGCCGACAAGGCGCCGCCGGCTGGTTTCGCAATCGCGGCCATCGGACTGCTGGAGCGCCGAATTGCCAGTTTCCCGGTCGCTTGGCTGGCGCCCACAATCTTGGCGACCAATTCACGCTCAATCTCGACGATATTGGTGGCGACTCCATCCAATTGTTTCGGAATGAAGTCGACCGCCCCATATTCCAGGGCTTTCAGCGTATCGTTGGCGCCTTCCGTCGTGAGCGAACTGACCATGACGATGGGAACCGGGAATTCCGCCATGATGCGTCTGACCGCTTCAATGCCGTTCATGCCAGGCATTTCCACGTCCATGGTCACGACATCGGGTTTTAAGGCTTTGACCTGTTGAATCGCTTCTTCCCCGTTTCGAGCCAACCCGGCAATGGCGATGCGAGGATCGCTGGTCAGCATCGTGGACAGGCTTTTTCTCATAAACGTCGAGTCATCGACGACCAGGACTTGAATAACTTTGGCCATAACTGAGTAAACCCTTCCTTCTTGGTTGTGCTCCTGCGCGGTGCGCCGGGCCCTAGAGGATGTAACGGGTCAATTTTTGAGAGAACTCTTTCGGGTCGAATTTCGTGACGTAGTCGGTGGCGCCGACCTGTGCGCCTTTTTCCTGATTGCAGCTGCCCGTCAAGGAGGAGTGAAGCACGACAGGCAGATGCGCCAGTCTTGGATCGGACCGAATGTGCTTGGTCAGGGTAAACCCATCCATGTCGGGCATTTCAATGTCACTGAGGATCAGCTGAATGCGATTGACCTGCGGCAGCCCTTGCTTGACCGCATCTTCGGCCAGTTCCGTGAGATAGTCCCAGGCTTCTTTGCCGGTGGTGGTTTGCACAAAGGCGATGCCCATCTTTTCGAGCGCTTTGCGGATCTGAGTCCGCGCCACGGACGAATCGTCGGCGAAGAGGACGCACTTCGACTTCAACTCTGGCCGTATATCAAGGCCGGCATAGACTTCCTCGTCCGGTCTCGGGCAAATATCGCTGAGCACCTTCTCGACATCCAGGATCAGCACCATGCGGCTGTCGTCCAGCATGGTAACGGCGGTGACGGCCCCCTTGTTGTTTTCACGCACCAAGGCGGGCGGCGTTTTGATTTTGGACCAGGACGTTCGGATGATGCGGTCGACCGCCGCGACATGAAAGGCCTGCAAGCTGGCGTTGTATTCGGTGATGATCAGGATCCCGTTTTCCTTGCACTCGGGCTTTGTCAGATCGACATCCTGCTCGCCCAGCCCCAGGGCCCGTCGCAACGCAATGACCGGCACCATCGTGCCGCGGATATTAGCCATCCCCAGCACACGGCTGTCGGCTTCAGGCACTCTGGTCAAGGGCGGCAGTTTCATGACCTCACGAACTTTGAACACGTTGATCCCGAAGACTTCTCCGGTGCCGAGATGGAATAAGAGCAGTTCCATCTGATTGGCGCCGGCCAATCTCGTGCGTGCATCGATTTCATTAATCAGCGTAGACATCAGCGAACTCCTTTGCGGCCCCTGCCCGTTGTCCTAAGCCACCATGGCGGAGGCATGCCAGGCTTGGGCGTTCTCCACGAGCTCTGAAATATCCAGAATGAGTACGACTTTTCCTTCGCCGGTAATCGTGGCGCCGGAAATGCCTTTGATACTGTCCAGATATTCCCAAATGGACTTGATCACGACTTCTTCCTGCGAGCGCAATTCATCAACGACGACGCCGATCCGGCGATCCCCGAGCGCGGCGACCACCACGTAGAACCGGTCGCGCTCCTTGTCCGTTGGAATTTCAAACTCCTTGGCCAGACGCAACAGCGGAAGGACTCGGTCGCGAAGGTGTAAGACCTCCCGTCCGTTGATGGTTTTGATTTCAGATTTGGAAATTCGCACCGCCTCGATGACCGAACTCAAGGGAATGGCAAACGTGGCTCGTTCTACTTCGACCATGAGCGCTTGAATGATGGCGATGGTCAGCGGCAGCTTGATCGTGATGAGACTGCCCTTGCCTTCTTCGGATTCGATCTCCACCGTGCCGTTCATCTTGCGAATGTTCGTCCGTACGACATCCATGCCGACGCCGCGGCCGGAGACATCCGTGACTTTTTCCGCCGTGCTGAATCCCGGCAGGAATACCAAGTTGACGACTTCCCGTGGCTCCATCGTCGCCAGCTCGGCTTCGCTGATAAGGCCTTTCGATAGCGCTTTGGCTTTGATCTTGCTGAGCGCAATCCCTTTGCCGTCGTCCTGGATGCGGATGACGATGCTGTTGCCTTCCTGGCTGGCGGCAATGCGCAGAACTCCCTCACTGGGTTTTCTGGCGGCATGGCGTTCAGTCGGCATTTCGATACCGTGATCGATGGCATTGCGGACCAAGTGGACGAGCGGATCGCCGATTTCGTCGGCCACTGACTTGTCGAGTTCCGTTTCTTCTCCGTGCGTTTCCAGCCTGACTTGCTTGCCGAGCTTCGCAGACAGGTCTCGTACCATGCGGGGCAGTTTGGCCATCACTTTTTTGATCGGCAGCATGCGCGTCTTCATGACGGCGAGTTGCAAGTCGGTCGTCACGAGGTTCAGCTGTGTGAGCGTTTCACTGAGCGCGCGGACCTGCGGATCTGTTTCGTGCGTTTGCTCAAGCACTCCGCCGATCTTGATGAGGCGATTTCTTCCGAGGACCAATTCACCGACGAGATTCATGACGGAATCGAGCCGTCTCGTTTCCACACGGATCGTGGCATCCTCTTCCGCCTTGGGGTGCTTCTCTTGCTTCTGTAAGGCTTGATCGAGCGCCTTTTCGGAGATGGCTTTCGCCTGAATGAGCAATTCTCCAAGCGGTTGCTTGGGGTCAGGTTGCTTGGATTGTTCCGTCAAGGCATCGAAGACCTGTTCTTTGGTCGCCAGGCCCTCGGTGACGAGAATTTCTCCCAACTGTGGGGGCGGAGCCGCCGCCGCTGGCGGTGCCGATACGGGTTCCGGCGCCTGGGCTGCCGGAGGCGCTGGGGGAGTAGCCGTCGCCGCGCTGAACTTGCCGGCCAGAATATCATCGAGCTTTTGCGACATCGCCTCCACCGGAATCTTGACGTCCGTCCCGGAAGAGCGGATCTCGGCCATGATCATCTTGACGGTATCGACGGTTTCGAGAATGACCGTGATGATTTCCGGAACGACCGCCATTTCCCCTTGCCGAAGTTTATTGAGAATGCTTTCTGCCCGGTGGGTCACATCGACGAGATGATTGAATCCCAAAAAGCCGGCTGAGCCTTTCATGCTGTGCATGGCCCGGAAGATCTCGTTGAGAAGATCTTTATTGTCCGGCTGGGTTTCAAGCTCGACGAACTTCTGATCGAGTCCGTCGATCATTTCCGTCGTTTCGGTCAGAAAGTCGTTGAGTATTTCCTGTGTTTCATCGTCCATGGCACCCTCCGGTATGAACTGCCGTGATGTGTGACGCGCAAGCAGAGATTGGGCTTGCGTGCGGTGTCATTGTCTGAGAACCGACACTCGGTACGTCACCCTTCACCGTTCACTCATCACGCGATCAATTAAATCCGAACTGCTTCAAAATCTCGTCCGCGACATCCTGATTCATCGAGGTATTCTTCGACGCTTCCAACTGTTTCAGCATTTCCGATGCCTTCCCGGTTTCTTCTTTGCCGGCGCCTTTGGTGTAGGGGCCGAAGACGACGACGAGTTCGAGCAGCTTGTGCTCGACTTCCTCGACGATGGTCACGAGCTTGTTGACGCGCTGGGCCACGAGGTCCTGGAACGACAAGGCGGTGATGATATCGATGAGCGGCTTGTCGTCCTTTTTTATTCCCGCGCGGATGGATGCGAGGGCTGCCGCTTCATCGCCGGTCAGGTGCTGAGCCAGGGCATCCATTTGAGCGAAGACGCGCTTGTGATTGTCCGTGACTGTTTCAACCAGCTGCATGATCGTATGGGTGCCGTCTTCCGTCAGCTTGCGCAGATCGCGCAGATGCGCAGTCGCATCGGGGAGCTGTTCTGAGGTCGCACTCATCGGGGCGCTGAACTGCGAGATGGTCTTGATCGTCTTATCGATAAAGCGGGTCAATTCACCAAGTTTCTCGTAGAGCGCCGTGTCCGGATTCTCGGCATCAATGTCGTCGTCCAGGCTCTGTGAAGGAGCAGGGGTATTCACATGTGCTCGTGAAGTCATGAGTGCGATCCTTCCTATTTGTTGAAGATCTTATTGATCTTCTCCTGCATGGTTTCCGCCGTGAACGGCTTGACGACGTAATTGTTGACGCCTGCTTGGATGGCTTCGATGAGATTCTCTTTCTGCGCTTCGGCCGTCACCATGAGGACCGGGATATGCTTCAACTTTTCGTCCGCCCGAATGGCGCGCAGCATCTCGATGCCCGGCATGACCGGCATGTTCCAATCCGATACGACAAAGCCGAACGGCTCGGCCCGCAACTTTTGCAGCGCCTCCTGCCCGTTCTCGGCTTCTTCCATGTTGGAAAAGCCCAGTTGCTTGAGAATGTTTTTGACGATGCGACGCATGGTGGACATGTCATCGACGACGAGAATCTTCATGTTGAGATCTGCTGGCATGGGTCCTCCTCTAGTCTCTTATATTTTCTGATAGACGACCGCGCGGCCGATGTGTTGTGACCGGAGCACATCGCTCATCTTGGTCAGGGATTCTGAAAAACCGATGATCAGATAGCCGTTGGGTTTAAGCGCGCCCGCGATATCGATCGCAATCTGATGTTTCGCTTTCTCATCGAAATAGATCAGGCAATTCCGGCAGAACACGATATCGATGCCTCGCACCAACTTGAGGCGCGGGCGGTCATAGAGATTGAGATTCATGAACTTCACCCGGCTTTTGATCGTTGAAGAAATAGCGAAGTTCTCCCCTTGCGCATTGAAATGCCGGGTCTTGAGATGCGGCGGGACATGACGCAAGGCGTGCGCGGTGTAGACGCCCGCGCTGGCCATCTTCAGGATCGGTTCACTGATGTCCGTGGCCAGGATTTCAATATTCCAGTTCACCAGCGGCGCGTAGTCCGACAGCATCAAGGCCAGGGTGTACGGCTCATCGCCCGATGAGCAGGCGGCGCTCCAGATCCGGATCTGTCGGGACGCTTTATTCGCTTCCATGACGGCCGGGATCACGGTCTTGATGAACGAGTCGAGCTGCGGTTGATCCCGGTAGAAATAGGTCTCGTTCGTAGTGATCAGGCCATAGAGCGAGACCAGCTCCCGGTCGCGATACGTATCGAAGCGGAGATAGTTGACATAGTCGGCATAGGTCGCGAGTTTGTGTTCCTTGAGACGGGATGCGAGGCGGCTCTCCAGAAGATATTTCTGGTTCTCCTGAAAGGTGATCCCTGTCTGTTCGTAGATAAATTCCCGCAGCAGCTTGAAGGTCTCGGCATCCATGCCTCGCTTGCTGTTTTCCGCTTCTGCTTTTGTGACTGGACTGCCCATGAGACTCCCTTACCCGCCTGCGGGGGTTGCACATTGGCCGTGGTATTCCCCGCTATGGGGCGCACCTCGACCGTCGGAGGTTATACTCAGCCGCTCTTTGCCGCGAATGGAACTATGCGGCTTGTGAGCGACTGTGCATCCAGTCATGGATGTCGCGTCGCAGGAAGCGCCAATGCTTCCCGATCTTCGATGCCGGCAATTCGCCGACACGCGCGAGCTTATAGACGGTGGACTTGGGCACACGAAGAAAGCGCGCCACTTCCTGGACCGTTAAGATCTCGCCATCCGTTGTGTTTGCCTGGGTCACGATTGATGCGGTCGTAGGATTATTCATAGTGAGTGGGTTATCGGTGTGCCTGATAGAAAACTTGAGAGGACGCTTGCGTCGAATAGCGCAGCGCGTCTCCCGGTGTGATCGATTGGGAGCGAGCCACGCGCGGAGTGAACGGTTGTGCTTAGGTTCGGCGGAAATTCAGCCGATGAAGGATTCGTTATCCATCCCCAACCATCAGGAACTTTGCGCAATGGCCACGATCGTCTCGATCGCATCGGGAAAAGGAGGAGTCGGCAAGAGTGTGGTGTCGGCGAACCTCGCGCTCTTGTTGGCCAAGCACGGGCACCGCGTGGTCTTGGCCGACCTCGATGTAGGCGGCGCGGATAGTCACATTCTGTTCGGTCTCCTGAATCCTCCGCTGACGTTGACCGATTTTCTGAATCGTCGCGTCGCCACGCTGTCGGAAATTGCCCAGCCCTTGTCCGTACATAAGAACCTCCGCATCATTCCTGGCACCGGCGACACGCTGGCCACGGCCAACATGCCCTATTCGAAGAAAAAGCGGCTGATCAAAAACTTCCAGGAATTGGATACTGACGTCATTGTCGCGGATATCGGCGCCGGAACCAGTTATCATGCGCTCGATTTCTTTCTCATGGCTGATCACCATGTCGCGGTGGCCACGCCTGACCCGACCTCAGTCTTGGACCTCTATCGCTTTATCAAGCTGGCGGCGATTCGCCGTGTGCTGTCGTCGTTTCTGGCCCGGGATGCGATGGCCGAGGCATTGTCGGATCGCGATTTCAGCAGCGTCGAAGAAGTATTAGATGTGGCGGGCAAGACGGATGAAGCGGGACGAGTGATCGCTGAGACCTCATTGCGGACGTTTCAACCGGCCCTGATTTTGAATCGTGTCGCCGGTCGCTCGCGGGTCAATGTCTTGCAGCTTCGGAAACTCTTGAAGGAGTATGTCGGCGGCGACCTGACGCTTCTGGGGGAAATTCCCGACGATCCCGCCATGGAACGGGCGGTGCGCAGCTATCTTCCTGTGACCGAACTGGAGCCGGCAGCCCCCGCCGCCGTGGCGCTCGGACGCATTGCCGACACGTTGCGGCAACGCATTCAGGATGCTTCCGCGAAGGCCGCCTAGCGACAACCAGCAGGCATGATCCGTTCAACTCGATTGAGGTGTGAGGACGAGCGTCGTCTCAAGCACTGGCGCGTCTGGCTCGGAGCCGTTCTGCCTGTGTCTGAATAATGTGGCGGATAATATGCTCTTGCTCATCTGGGGCCAGTTCGACGTACTGTGTGGCGATGAGGTAGCCGGGTGCTCCGGTCAGCGGTGACGTGCGAATGACCTTCGCAGTGGTGTTGACGGGAGTGAAGGGCGGAAGAATCAGCTTCAGCGTCAAGAGGTCCGACGGTTGGAATGGTCGCGGTGAGACGAAACTGATTCCTCCCCCGCTGATATTTACCTCGGTGAGTCGCGCGATGGCGATACTGTCAGGCTGCATATGCGCCATGCCGCGCAGCAGTACCTCCATCAACCAATCCACTTTCATGATCCACGGAAGCAAGGGAGACGTCGCCAGCGCATCGCCTGAGCGCGCAAGCAGATCGGCGGTCGGTTTGCCGACGGCAGCCGCAATCATCTCGTCGGTCAGCGGCGGCGTACTCGGCTGAGGGGCGTCGGCTGATTCGCTCGTCAGGCGGTACTCCATCAAAAGATGGTCGTCGACACGGATCCACTCCCGGCGTTCATCGACGGCGAGAGAAGATTCTTTGAGCGACTGGGTGTGATTCATCGTGGGGCTGAGTCTTTCTTACACAGCTTAGGCGGCGACGCAGAGCGTGGCCGCCTGAACCGGAGCGAGTGGAACTGGCGCATGGACGACCACGCGATTACGCCCCTGCGCCTTCGCGTGGTAGAGAGCCGTATCGGCTGCATTGACCCAATCTTCAACCGAGGCAATGGCCGGGTTGCACACTTCGGCGATTCCAATGCTGGCCGTCAACCGCACCGTGCCGTCTTCGACGTCGAATGCATGGGTTTCAATGAGGTTGCGCAGGCGCTCGGCTAAGGGCTGAGCCTGCTCGATTGAGGTATGGGGCAGGATGATGGCAAATTCCTCTCCCCCGTACCGGCCGACCATATCGACGTCGCGCACCGTGTCGGTCATCAACGAGGCCAGCTCCCGCAATACCAGATCGCCGGCCGTGTGCCCTAAGCGGTCGTTCACGGTTTTAAAGTAGTCGAGATCCAGAATCGCCAGGCAAGCCGGCGCTCCGTAGCGGAGGCCCGCCTTCAATTCACGCATCAAGGGTTCATCGAGGGCACGACGGTTGAAGACGCCCGTCAGAGGGTCTCGCAAAGCCATGTCGTGGAGATCCTGGTGGGCATCGGCATTCCGCAACGTGAGGGAGAGTGACGTGCCGATGGTTGCCAACAACTGCTGTTCGTCTTCTGTGAAGGGCTGGGATCCCGCTCGTTGAACGTGGAGCACCCCGATGGCGTGCGGTCCGATCGCCAGCGGAATGTCGTGCATCGCGTGGGCGTCCGGCTGCGGGAGCGCAAGAAGGGCATCGTCGCTTCTTATCGACGGCATGGGATGCGATCCGACCAGGCGCAAGGTCGTCGCTCCTGCTGTGACTCGCTGCGGCGCTCGTCCAAGCCGTCCGAGTAGTTGGGCGTTGAGGGCCTGTTCCCGTTCCTGATTGCCGTCCTTCGACCACGTCCACACGTGTTCCGGATTTGTGCGGACTAAACCAATCAGGTCTGCCCCGATGAGTGCGGGGACGCCGGTAAAGAGGGCTTGAACGACATCTTCGGGCTGTAAGGATCTGGCCAGCGCTTGCGTCAATTGATTGAGTCCGGCCAAGCGTTGATTGAATTGTTTGAGAGTATCGCGCTCATGGGCCAGCGATTGATTGGCGGTGGCGAGATCTCCGGAGAGGTTGCGGACTTCCAAAAAGATTTGGCGGTTGGTGAGCCCACTGGTCAGAGAGTCGGTCAGGCGCGAGAGGGAACAGGGCCAATTGACATAATCGAAGGCCCCGTTGCGAAGAAACTGCGCGACCGTGTCCGGTTTCTGGTTCCGTCCGACGAGAATAATACAGAGGTCACTTTGTCGAGCGGCCATGGCCTTGAGGAAAGCCAGCGTGTCTGCCGCGCGCGCGCCCGCTTGATACACGATAGCCTGGACATCCGCGGTGCGGCCGGTGATGAGTGTGCAGTCTCGTTTTGCGACGGGCACGAAGACCAATCCTTGTCGCGCGAGCTGAATCCAGCGCATGTCACGATGGAAAGCCGGGGTTCCGGCGAGCAGTATACGCGAGCGACCGTCGTGCGATTGCTGGCTCACTTGGACCTCTTGGGGTTATCGCGGTCATGTTCTGGCAGTGCGGTGACGTGCTCATGCCGTTCCCGCGCTTCCGCGGAAACCGAAACGCGGTCGGCCTGACCGCTCACTGGTTCGAGTGCCTTTGCAGGCGGTGCCGGCTGGAGCGCACGTTGATAGGTGCGGACCAGGTTATGGATCTGATGGACGGCGATCCCCATGTGCCTCTCCCGGGTGCGATTGGTTAAACGAGCCGCTCAATCGTCCCTGAGTCCGAAGACCACGCGCCATTCCATTGGCGCAGTCCTTGTAGCCGTTGGCGAGTCTTGGCCGCTTCATCAAGCTGTGAAGTCAAGCCTGCCTGGGCCACCGAAATCTGTTCCGCGATCGTGCGATCAACCGACAGCACATAGGCTCGATGTTCGGGGGAGAGGGATTCCTGAGAGAGGAGTCCTTCTCGCAATTGATAGTAGTGCTCCACCCGATTCCACTCCCCTCGGGCCGCTGCGATCCCTGCCGCATCGGTAACCGCCATGATCGTATCCAGGTGCTCGTCGGATCCTTGGTCCATGTGATTATCGGGCGAGCGCCAGCGGGGCCTGCTGCTGCGCCGCGACCTCTCTCCAGGCTTCCCGCAAGGTGGTGAGGCATCGGGCTGGTCCATCGAGCCGAGCACTCACATGCTTGGCATTGGCTTCCACCAGTTCGCTCAGCATGTAGTCGTAGAGTCGATGCAATGACTTCGCGATCTCCCCGCCCTGCTCATAATCCAGTACACTGTCGAGTTCTCCTACAATGGAGATGGCACGGCCGATGAATCGGGCTTTATCGCGGTAGTTGTTGGTCTCGATGGCGCGGCGTGTCAATTCGATGGATTGAATCGCAGCATCATAGAGTAAGACCACGATTTGTACCCGAGAAGAGGTGAGGATTTGCGTCTGCTGATACTGCTGGGCGTATTGTGCGACCATAGCTGTGTGTATCCCCTACTGCGTAATAAGCTCAGTTTCCGCTGGACGAATTCGATTGAAGTGAAGAGGTTTGGCTCTGGAGGCGCCTGAGCAGACCATCCAGTGACGCATATTGGGCTTTGAGCCGCTCTTCGTACTTGGCGACCGCGTCTTCTTTTCTCAGAATGTCTGCGGACAGACTGGTAATCTGTTTGGCGATGCCGTTCTTTCGGAGCGTCAATTGACCGGATGCCACGTTGGTCAGCGAGTCGATTGCCGTATTGAGCAACTGGGCGACCCCGGCGCTTCCTGTTTGACTGACAAACAAGGTCCGGACACTGCTGTAACTGGCGCTCAATGCGGTATCGAGCTTTGCTTCATCGACGGTGATGGTTCCCTCTCGATCCGTCTTGAATCCCAGATTTCCGAGGGTATTCAGAGATCCCGCGCCGGGGATCGAGGCGGAGAGCGCCGTGCGAATCTGGGAAAGGATTCCGCGAACGGTCGGTTCTCCGAAGAAGTTTCCGCCCTTTTTCGTGGCCACATCGTAGGTCGTGCGCTCATTGATGTATTTGAGGACTTCGTTATAGGCGGTCGCCAACCCTTTGATGTTGTCTTTCACCGCGGTGACATCGCGGCTCACATTGACCTGAACGGTCGATGTTCCAGTGGTCTTCAATAACGTGAGCGTGACGCCGGCAATGGCATCGGAGATGGCATTGGTGCTCCGTGTCACGGTAACAGGGTTGAGCGCCGGGTCTCCGACAATGGCAATGGCATCTTGAGCGGCTTGCAGCGTATCGACGCCGCCGGTTCCGCTGCCGTTTGTGAAATCCAGCGTCGTATTGTCGGCCACGATGGTGATGCCGTTGGACGCGCCTGTGGTGGCGGATGTGAGGACGAGCCGATAGGCCGGAGTCGTATCCGATCCGGTATTGATAATCGAAGCCGTTGCACCGGCGCCGAGATCGTTAATCGCGCTTTTGAGATCTTCCAGCGTTGCCGTGTCGCTGAGCGTCACCGTTTGATCGACTCCGCTGCCGATTTTGAAGGTGAAGGTGCCTGAGGCTCCTGCGACGATATCGGTCGTCGTCGCGGCCACGGTTTTGGCGGCTTTGTTCGTGATTTGATTGGACTGCGCGAGCTGAGTGACCTTGATCGCGTACGTGCCCGATGTGGCAGTGGAGGAGCCGACGGCGCTCAACGCACTGGTATCGGACACGCTTGTCGTGGTCCGGTCAAATGAGGTCGAGAGCCGCAGCTTATCCGCAGCGCTCTGGAGGCCGATCAGTTTGGTGCTCAAGGTCGCGTAGTCGGTCGACTTTGAACTGAGGGCGCCTTTTTTTTCGTTCAGGCTGTCAACCGGCAAGTGTGCGACCTTGACTAGTTGTTCAACCACTTTCCCGAAATCAAGTCCGTTCCCCAGACCGCCAAAGCTGATGGTTGCCATATCTCGTGCCTCTCGCGGGCTTACGCCTCTTTCTTGAGAAGGATGCCTTTCGATTTGTCAAAAAACTTTGCCAATTCGACCACCTCTTTCGGTGGCAATTCACGGATCACTTTGCCTGAGTCCGTGGCAATCACTTTGACAATCACGCGCTCCGTGGAATCATCGACTTCAAACTTCAAATTCGTGTCTTGTGCCTGTACGTCTTCACTGACCTTGGCCACCGCCTGTTCGAGTGTCGTGCGATCAATCGGGGAGGTTGGCGTTTTCTCGGTATCAGATTGCGTCCGTGCGACAGTCGGCTGTTTCGCCGCTGCATGATCCGGTTCACCCCCGCGGGCGGGTGTGGTCAGGAGATCTGCTTTGCCGGTTACCGATGTAATCATGGCAGCCTCCGTGTGAACCTGAGATTGGGGCGGCCGCTCATGAAGAGCGGCCGCCCCTGCTATTTACTACCCTTGCAACAAGGCCAATGCCTGCTTCGGCAGGTTGTTGGCTTGCGCAAGCACCGAGATGCCGGTTTGCACCAAAATCTGATTCTTGGTGAAGACCGACGTTTCATGAGCAATATCCGCATCGCGAATACGCGATTCTGCGGCGGTGAGGTTTTCACTCGTCACCTGCAGATTCGCGATGGTCGCTTCGAACCGGTTCTGGATCGAACCGTATTCGGCGCGGGCGGTCGCGATGGCGCTGATCGCGCTATCGATGTTCGACAATGCGCTGGTGGCATTGGCCGAGGTGGACACGTTCACCGTGCTGAGGCCCAGTGAAGAGGTGGTGATGTCATTCAGGTCGAGGCTGAGTGAATTGCCCGCACCGCTTCTGAATCCGATGGCGATGGAGAAGCTGATGGAACTTCCACTCGTCAAGGCCTGGCCGTTGAATTCGGTAACCTGCGCGATACGGTCGATTTCCGACCGCAAGGCCACGAATTCCTGATCGATGTACGACCGCTCGGTGTTGCCGACCGTACCGCTCGCGGACTGCGAGGACAATTCCCGAAGCCGTGACAGCAGGTTTCCAATGGTGGAGGCGGCGCCGTCGGCGATCTGCGTCAAGCTGATGCCGTCTGAGGAGTTCCGGACAGATTGGTTGATGCTGCGGATCTGCGCCCGCAACGATTCGGACAGTCCGAGGCCGGCGGCATCATCCGCGGCTCGCGTAATCCGAAGGCCGGATGAGAGGCGCTCGACCGAGCGTCCCAACTGGTTGGTGCTCACCGACAAATTCCGCTGGGCAGAAATTGATGCCGGGTTGTTGTTGATAATTAATGCCATGGATGCTTCCTCCTTGCCGACTGCTGTGCTGTACCTGCCTCGCTTCCGCGTCCGTGCAGAAGCGTCTTACCCCTCTACGCCTAGAGAGCGGTTGCATCCCTTATCGGAGGATACCCCTCAGACTTGAGAGGTTCGAAGCAACTGCAGCCAATCGTGCGTGTCGGCAGAAACTGAACGCAATGAACACAGCGGTCATCCTAGGGCTCCAATCTTGGCGCGAGTTCATATTCAAGCAGATCGGCGACGCGAATCAGGTCGCGTTGGGCGCGCGCCTCCAACAAGGCCTGTACCCACGGGGTCATGGCCCGATCGGGATGCATCTTCGCTGGGTAGGATTCCACCAGCTCCAGATAGTCGGCCAGTTTGCCCAGCCATGCATCCAATGCCGTGAGCCGTTCGTCTCCCATGCGGAGATGCGAGGCGAGTTCCTCAGCTTCCTTCCGGAGAAGCTCGGCGTAATGCTGAATCGTCGATGAGGCTCCGCGCATCACCTCATCCATGGTTTGAGACACGGCCTTGAGACGAGTGAAGCGCGCGATCGGTTCACCTAAAAAGGTTGCGTCCAAATCGCGATCTGTAATGGTGCGCTGATCGACGGTCAAGGACGTAATCAGCCGTGAGCGGGCATGGGCTTTCTCGCTGATATCCGTCAACACGTCGCCAAGGCTGAGCCCATTGGCGGCTTCCCACTGATCTTGATCGAGCATCACATGCATAACGTTCTCTCCTTCTTAACGAGGCGGGATAGGCCGGAGCGATCCGGCCGCTATCCTGAATGGGCGACTGGAGAATCCGTGAGCATGGCCAATCGCCGCAATGTGGACTTCGAGGGACTCTGAGTCAGGTATCGCTGGATGTCCGTCAGCTGTCGCCTCCAGTGTCGGTAGGCCAAGGCATGATGCCGGGCCATACGATCGAGGCCCCTGACATGATCTTGGTGAATGGAGCGCACGAACGAGGTCGTCACCGGGGAACTGGCGATATGACTCATTCCTTGGCGGACGACGCGTTCACGCAGCGATGTTTGCTCCCGTTGCAGCGCCTGCAAGGAACCTGGCGATGGCGCAGCCTGCGTGGTGGCCTGGACAATGGCATCGGCTTGACGGCAGAGTCGGTCAATACCCGGCATCATGCCTGCCAGGTGGTGGGCCGCGCCGGCGGCATTCTGAGGCACGGTTGAGTCTTCCGGGATACGGCTGGAGGTGTGAGTCAAGGTTTCATACCAGTATCGTCTCCAATACCGGCTGTACCAGTCGAGATCCGAGGATTCGTCGGTTCCTACCGCGCAATAGTGTCCTAATTGATCTTCATCGACGGACGAGCGATAGAGCCGATAGCCGGGCGCCGCCGGGGGGCACTCCCCTTTGGCCAACACATGTAAGAGCAAGTCCGCCACCATGGTCACGGGAAGACGATCCTTGCAGCTGTGATGGGCGCACACTTGATCGAATCCGCAGGGCGCGCATTCCAGCACCGGTTGCACGACCCAATGCCCAGATCCATACGGACCGGTTTCTCGGAAATCCACATGTCCGACGGACAGGTCGATCACCGGCACCTGAACACCGACGGCCAGATGCATCGGACCGGTGTCGTTGGTTAAGAGGAGCCGGCACTCCGCGAGCAACCCCACCAACTGCTCCAGTGTTGTCTGGCCCGCTGCATTGAGGACGGGGTTGCGTCCTCCGGCCTCCCGATAGACTCGGACAACCTGCGCGATAGTGTCTTGTTCAGCCGGGGCTCCGATCAACACGATGCCACCGTGCCAGCGTGCGCTCAGGTGCGTCAGCGTGCGGCCGAAATGCTCAGGCCGCCAGGCTTTCATGACGTCGCTCGCTCCGGCTTGCACCGCAATCCACTCCTGAGCCGTTTCCGGCGAAGCGGCGAGAAAGCGTCGCGCCCAGTCCTGCGCGGCCGGCGTCACACGCACCGACAAGGGCGCGTAGGCTCCTGGCCCGCTTCCGCCTAACGCATAGACGTCGACAAGGTTGAATCGATTCAACGCGCGGAAATGATGCATGTCCGTGAAATACGCCATCCAGGGATTGTCGATCACACTCTCCCCGTCCCAGGCGCAGCGGGCACCGCGGATATCCGGCGCACCGATGTACGATGCCAATAACGCGCTGGGACGATTGAAGGTGAGATTGATGATGCGATTGTAGCGCCGCTCCACCAAAGGACGAGCCCAGGCGGCGAGATCGGTATAGAGCGCGGTCACACTCTTGACGGCCGCGCGGCTGTCATCAATTAGGGCTTGAAAGTCATAGGTGATAATGTCACGGAGCCCGGGCAGCAGAGACGCCACGGCCGCGAACCGGCGATCCACGATCACATCGACCGCCACGCCCGGCCATTCTTCTTGCAGCCTGGCCAGCAAGGTCCCCATTTGGACCAGGTCTCCCATTCGGGTGACATTCAGGATCAGCACTTGCCGATTCATACCAAGTCCCTTGTTTCAGTCCGATAACTGTCCAGCATGAGAATAAGCAGATCTTCACGGCTGAGTTCTGTGCGGGGTCCGCGGGCGCGAATCTGTGCCGCCATATCCTTCAGCTCGACCCGCTGATCGGGCGCGAACTGTCGCAACATCGGGGCCAGTTCAGGCGGCGTGGTGGTCTGCGCGGTGAGGACTTCCGCCGTCCGATCTCCTCGCAGGATCGAACCCAATCGATCGGGTTCCCGCATGCCCAATTCGGCCAGCAGGTCCTTCATGCGGTGTTCGTACGTATGCTGCAGCATGACCCGCCGGCGGGCCGCGTCGGCGATGGTCCGACGACCGACCGGATCACGCAGCCAGGTTCTGATCAGGGAGGGCACCTCGTCAGTGCCTTCAAAGCTGACGATCTCGTCTTCGGTAAAGCACTCGGGAAGAAGCGCCCGTTGGTCGACCAGTTGGAAGGCGCCTGCCGCGGCCAATTCAAATGTACGGGGATTCACAAAATCTGCCGCCGGGTCCAGTCCCTCACCGGTATTCGAGTGGAGATTCAAATTGATTGCCGTGGCGTTAAATACTTTGAGACAGGTGTCGGTGTCGATCCGCGCACCGTTCCGCTGTAAGACAGGCGCCACCGCATCGGCGCCGTCCCATTCATTGCCCCATACCTTGAAGGTCCAGTCCTTGCCGATCCAACGCGGGAGCACCGCGCGGCGATTGGCGTATCCGGCGCCGACAAAGGACAGATCCGATCCGAATTCCAGTTGTTCGCTCATCGTCAAGCTGAGCGGACGATGCACGGATGGATCGGCGGCCATGGGGAGATAGCTGACATGCGGAGCCCCGGCCCGGCGGAGGGCGTCATGACACTCGTTCTGTTGAATCGTGAACCAATAATCGTATCCGGGAGCAAGTTGCTGCCAGTACGTCAAATGCCTGTAGTTTTCGACGAACCACATCGCCGTCATGAATTTCTTCCGGCGCAGATGTTCGAGAGCGCCGAGCGACATGGGGGCTTGAGCCATGGCCAGAACGAGATCCGGAGGATCTTCCGAGAGTTCCGTCAGCGTGCCCATGCTGAGCACATCGGCAAACCGGCTTTGCATCGAGAGCCGATGGCGGGGGTCATGAAATGTATTGAATCGCTCATAGCTGGCATGATGGATACTATGGTCCACCCAACTCACCCGATGACCGAGGGATTCCAGCGCCCGCACGACGTATCCGGCGATGGGCAATGAGCCGCCATAGATGGGTCCTACGACCGCGACGTGCAGACGCCCATGCTGGCGTGCCGCCAGCAGCCGGCGCAGCTCCACATCGAGGACCTGGTGTTGTGTCGCATAAGGACGCGCCGCCGGTGCATAGGTGAAGAAGCGGAGCGGGGCCGATTTGGAGGCGAGTTGCGTCGCCATTTCATCAGGGCTTCCCCAAATCCATTCAATCGCATTGAACCAGGGACCCAACGGGCGTACGGCCAACGCATCTTTGAACGCGGCGATGTCAGCGATCGCGACGGCCAATCGAGCGCCGGCCGGCTTCAATGCGACTAACGCTTCGACGTGATAGAGCAGTCCTGCGCCGAGCACGACGCCTAGCTCCCCGGCATGCCATTCCTTGGCGTGGAGCGCAGCCCATGACTGGGCTTCCTTTCTCGGGTCGTAGGCACTGTGAATCCATTGACCGTTTTGCGTCGCAGATGGACTGCCCTCTCGTGACGGTGCGATGGTGAGCACTCCGCCGCCGCTTTCTGTCAGGGCAGAAACCAGATTCGGGAACGTCTTTCGAATGCCGTCGAGATGAGTCTGTAAAAGATTCATGCGTTCCTTATACCGGCATGGCTGGTGACAGCTCATGCCACAGGGCTTCACGTTCCCGAGGCGGTGCTGAGGATTGTCCGGCTTCACTATAGTAGGTGCCCCACTCATCAATCTGGCTGGTCCAATGTGACCATTGGGATTGTGCCCGAGGCGATGTGTTGAGCAGCACATCCAGAGAGGGCTCGATGGGCCATGTGGCCGGGACTACCGCTCCCCCATCTTCGCTCTGGGCTTGCCAAATGCGGTGACCGGAACCATAGGGGCCGGTCTCATGGACCCGGGCGCGGGCGAAATACCACCCTAGGGTCGGTGTGCCGACCGCGGCGGCCAGGTGCAAGGGGCCGGTATCTGAGCCCACGACGTATTGGCAGCGGGCGAGTACTTGCGCCAGCGCATGGATGGTCGTCTGTCCGGTGAGGTCCCAGATGCGTCCGAGGATCGAGGGCGGCATCGCGTGCTGAATGTCCCGTGCGCGGTCGCATTCGGCCCCGTGGCCGATCAAGACGACTCGCCCTCTCGGGAGCACCGCCAGAAACCGGACAATCCATGTGCGCCAAACCTCAATAGGAATCTGACGGGCCGGATCCCCTGCCCCGACAATCACCCCAATCCATGGTCCGCCACCCTGCCCGATTGGCTCCAGATTGCGCGAGGGAGAGAGGAGCGGCGTCAAACAGCGCGGCGGCGTTCCCGGAGGGAGGAGTCCGCACATGCCGCAAAAGGCGTCCGACAAATGAATACGATTGGATCGGCGAGTTCGGGCAATCTCCCGGACATACGCGGCCCAGGGGGTCAGCTGTTCACTCAACGGTCCATGGGCGAGCGGTCCGACGCACTCTTTGGCCAACAACGTTCCGGCGACGATGGCCCGCGTGTGCTGATTGAGCACGAATGCCCGATCGTAGGTGTGAGGACAGAGGGCGCGGAGCTCCTGTTCAATCTCTTCCCGCTGATTCGGTCGGAGGCCTTGCGTGGCTTGGGCCGCCCAGCGATGCCATCGGGCCCCATCCCATCCGACGACTCGATCGAGCCCTGGAATCAGAGTCCCGAGATCCCGAAGCGGTTCAGGACAGAGAAGGTCAATGGTGTCGCGAGGGGACAGCTTGCGCAACGCCATGATCATCGGCATCGTTTGCACAAGATCGCCGAGTCGCGCCAGTTGAATGACAAGCGTTCGGGACATACTCTCCTAGGCGTTGGACACATTCATGGCCAGCACATTTTCTTGAGTCGCTATGGCTTGTCCGAGTTCAACCAATCCCTCGTGTGCGGGAGCCAACGCGCGCAGCTGGTCATATTCCTGACGCGCGGCATCCACCAGATCGGCCCGCAATAAGACCCCGGCGTAGGCGAATCGGACCGACAGATCACTGGGGTTCCGCGCCAGATAGTTGTGGAGCTGCACGCTTAACTCACGCCAGCGGTTTTGCGCGGTGCCCGCTCGCAGCAGCCAATGAATCACATCGGCGTCGTCTGGATTTTCCGCGAGGACCCGCAGAAAGGTCTGCCAGGCTCCTTGCGGATAGGCCCGGCCCATCGACGCCATGCCGATTCCCATGAGACACTTCTTGCGATTGGCTCCCTGATTGAGCGCTGTGGTAAAGGCGATTTCAGCTTCACGGTATTGCTCCCGCTGCATATGTAGGATGGCACGCAGCAGCAAGGCTTCGGCATGGGTGGGATACTGTCTGAGTAACGCATCGACACGAGTTGACGCCATCGAGAGCTGACCACCGGCCAGTGCGGCACGAATCTCCTCCAGCTCGCGAAATGCGGGATCGTTGAGGCTTTCAGCTCGGCGGCGATACTCCTCGGCGACGGCCGGCAATTTCATGGATTTCGCCACCGATGCCGCCCATTGCAGAATGGACGAATCCGCCGGCCACTCCGCATGCCGTTTCAAGATGGCTTCGACGGTGGCCAAGTCCTGGTCATGCGCCGCCCGTTGCATGGATGAGACGAGATCCCAGGCTTGTCGTTCTTGAGCGCTATCAAGCAGATGGAGTTTATAGGAGGTGATACCGTTCCGATCCTCTCCCACGGCTTTGTAGCCATCCCCTGCATAGATGCTGTCGTCATCGACCAGCCACCAGCAGTGCCCCCAACGCTGATGCAAGCGATTCGCGTTCGACTGGTCGTGTTGTTTGCGGCCAGGCGTCTGGCTTTCCAGATGGTATAAGACGCTGTGAGGTTGATAGATGATACGGCACTGCTTGTCGCGTACTTTCAAGCACAGATCGACATCCTCAAACCCGTTGATAAACCCTTCATCGAACCCGCAGATCTCAGTAAAGACCGAGCGCCGGATGAGGAGGCAGGCAGCGGTCACGGCATTCAGTTCTCGCCGCTTGTTGACGGCCGGATGATCGCCGGCAAATCCGTTATAGATATGGTAGGGAGTCAGATTATGCCGATCGATGGCCACGCCCGCATGTTGTACGGTGCCGTCTTCATACAATAGTTTGCTGCCGACGACGGCGACATCCGAGTGCGTCCGTACTTCTTCGACCAGCGCGCTCAGCCACCCTGCGAGTGGGATCGTATCGTTGTTCAGAAACACGAGGTACTCGCCCGTGGCGGCGGCTGCTCCTTGGTTGCAGGCCTTGGCAAACCCCAGGTTGTCGTCGTTGGTGATGATGCGGACATCGCCGCCCAGTGACGCAAGGAATTCAGGCGTGCCGTCCGTCGAATGGTTGTCGACGACGATCAGTTCGAACGACACGTCTTCGGTGGCAGGACCGAGTGCGACGAGACATTGACGGGTGAGCTCGACCTTGTTCCAAACCGGAATAATGATGGAACAGACAAACTGTTTGCGAGCGTGCTCTTTGCGATGGGTGGCGAGGTTCTGCTGCTGGTGCTCCCGCACGCCGGCATACTTGGCCGCGTAGGGCGCGTACTTACGATAGATAATCTCCATGGTGCGTAGAAAGATATCTTTGCGCTGGCTCGACATCGATGAGCCGTCCGTCCGCCAGGTAAATTCAGCTGTCGTGGCGGGAAGGCGCGTGAATGGATATCGAGTCGCCATTCTGATCCAGAGATCCCAATCTTCGTGGACGAAGAGGCTTTCATCGAAGCTGCCCACCTCGTCAAGGATGGCGCGTTCATGCATGAGGCATAACACCGGAATATAATTTCCAATCAGGAGTTGGTGCGCATTGAAGTCTTCGGCGTAGGGCTGGTCGCGCTTGATCTCCGTGATCGTGTTGTCGGACAGGCGTTCATGTACCCGCCAGGCGTCGGTGTAGGCCACCTTGCAGCCGGAGTCTTCCAGGTGGGTGACCAGTGTCCGCAGGTGATCCGAAAGAAAGCGGTCATCGTCATCCAAATAGCACACATACTTTCCTGAAGCCTGTCGCAGTCCGGTGTTGCGGGAGGCGGCCAAGCCTCGGTTGCGATCGTGGGTGATGAGGGTAATCCGGCCATCGTGATTCAGATCGGCGATGGCGTCTTCCACCGAGGTCGCTCCGTCATTGACCACAACGATCTGAAAGTCTTGATAGTCTTGATTGAGTACGCTCTCGATGGCGGTGCGCAGACGGTCGGGACGATTGTAGGTGGGGATGATGACGCTGACCATCGGCGTCTTGTTGATCCTTGTGCGTGGTTGAGCTGCAGCCGTCGCGGCCCTCTGCGCTACCCATACCTGATAGATGGGAAGCAGATTCATCGTCTTGACGTTATGCGGAGTGGGCGCAGGAATATACCGGAGGCTGGGAATCTCGACGTAGATCCGTTCGAGGCCCAAGGGAGTGAAGCCTTGAGCGATCATGGCTTGGGCGAGCCGGTCTTCGGTGATCCAATCTTCGATCGGTTGGCAAGGCGGCGCGATGCGTTGCCACTGTTCCCACATTTCTCCTCGCGGCGTGGTCAGAATGAGATAGCCATCTGACGTCAGCAACTGCCGTAGCTCTTCTAGGAACGCCGGCTTCTGAGGATCCGGCACATGCTCGATAACTTCTGAGCACAGCACCACATCATAGGGAGTAAAATCAGGGCGGCGCAGGACGGCGTCCGCTGTTCCGGCTTCAAACCGAATGTGCGGAAACATCTTCCGGGCGTGAGAGACGACGCCAGCGACTGGCTCCACGCCTTCCACCGTCCCGTATTGGGAAGCCAAGTTGCTCAGCCATCCCCGTCCGCTGCCGACTTCAAGGATGCGGAGTGTGGCATCCGGATTGTTGACCTTCACTCTCCGGAGGATATGTTCCAGGAAACCGGCGATTTTCGACCAACGGGCGGATTCATCGTCATTCGGTTCCGGCGTTGACCATCCAGGACTCTTCACAAACATATTGATGTAAAACTGATCTTGGTCCATTGAGCCCTCGTGTGATGGTGTAACAGCGGGATGCTGTGGCCGCTGTGCGTCCGGTGAAAGACTCGCGGATATTGGTGTGCGTGCGGCAGCCGTCCTTGAGTCGTTGTCTGGTTGATGGCGCGTTGAGGAAACCGGGCTGATTGCGTGGAACTGTGTCCGCAGGCGGTCACGCGTGCGCGCAATCGCGTCCGGAGTCTCAAAGGATTGCGACAGGTGCCCGTCGCGAATCAATGAGACCCATCCCGCAAGGATGCGCTCCCATTGAAAACAGCGTACCCAATGTTCATAACCTGAATGGCCCAGCTCGGCGCATAACTCGGGATGCGTCATCAACCGCTCGACCGCCGATCGAAATTCGCTCAGTGAAAGGATCAGACCACCAGCCTGCTCGTTGGCCGTTCCACAACCAGGCGTCGCGATCCATGGCCGCTTCAAACTCATGGATTCTAAAATACAGAGCGGCGACACTTCGGCCTCGGAGGAGAGTACGACGAGATTCGCGGCTTGAATCGCCGCAGCGACTCCTGTTCGATCGAGTCCCGGAATAGCGAGGACGTCGGGGCGAGCCGCGAGGGCGCGTTGGACTTCTGCGACATACTCGGTTTCATGAGTCGGCTGGCCGACCATGACCAACATGGCCCGTGGCGGTAAATGTTGCAGCGCATCGAGTAAGCCCAGATGGTTCTTGACTCGATACAGATTGGCAATATGAACAACAAGGAAGCGATCCGGTGAGATGCCGTACTCTTTTCGAAAATCGAAGGCCGGCTTCAAGACTGGCGTGCCGTTAGGGATAATAGTGGCGGGAATGTCCGATTCCAGGCAAAACCGCGCGTCGAGGGTGTCATGCCCTAACGCAATGACGGCGGCGGTTTTATGGGCCAATTGTTTTAAGAGGGAACGGACCATCGGTCGCTCTTGAATGAAATCGTACCCTTCTTGATTGATGGTCGGCTGGAAGAGAATCCTGCGGGATTTCAGATCGTGAATGTCCAACATTGCGTAGAAGAGTGCATTCATGGGCGAACCCAGCAGAATGCATGACTCGTAACGGTTTGAAGTAATCAGCTGTTTCACTTGGAGTGCTGCGGTCGGTACACCATTGATCATCTGATCCGGAGGAGCCAAAGGGATGATGTCGATGCCCCGATAGCGATCCATTGTTCGATCAGTTTGTTCATAGCAGGCGACCTGCACATGGAACCCCGCCCCAATCAAACCCGCGCCCAGATCCTCTGCGACTGTTTCGACGCCGCCGACAGAGGGCCAGAAATATGGAGTCACGATGAGAATATGGCGTGGCTGCCCGGTTGTGTCCTCTGCGAGTGCTGCAGAAACAAGCGGCGGTGGTTCAGCTGCTGGTCGGGAATCGGTTGAACGCGGCGAAACTGGCTGACTGCTCCACTGGACCTGCTCGAAGGGGATCGGCGGATATCGCAGTGGCGGAGCGGCCTGCGAACGATCATAAGGCTGAGACACCGGCGGAGTATTCTTGAATAGCCGTCCAAAGAGCTCCAGCTCTTTCACGTTATAGGCGCGCGCGTCTTTCTCCCGGTCCGGCGCTCTTGGCGCTTCGATGATTCCATGCGCGGCGCCGAGGAGCGCAAACAAGTGGAGCGTGTCGCCGGTCTCGCGGAACTTACAGGCCTTTCGGTAAATATCGGAGGTCAACAGATTCCACTGCCGAATATCCTTCTCGTACATCGTTTTGTAGCGGCGGTAAATGCTTTCGGGCGTGTACGTAGTCCCGTGTCGTCCGAGTATGGCGGGATGGAGGATCCAGCGAATCCCCTGTTCTCCCATTTGCTCCAACAGGTTCATTTCACTGGCCTTGAGATCTTGGAAGGACACCCGCCTCAATAACTCGGTCCGGTAGATCTTGATGCCTTGGATCGGACATTCCCGATCGTCGTCATACAAATGAAAGCAGATCATTCCTACTTCGGGCGGCGCTTGAGACATGGCCTGTTCCATCCGGCTGACGGCATCGGGATCTAGCACCATGTCTTCGTCGACCTGAATGAAGTACGGGGTAGTACATCGTGTGATCATTGCTTGAGCGGCGGCGCTGAATGGACAGACGTCTTTAATCGTGTCGGTCTTGAAGACTGCTCCGGCTTGTTCGTTCACCGATGCGGCACAGGCCTCGAAGGCTGGGTCCCCGACTGTCAGCAAAAAGACTGTGGTGGATATGCGGTCTGGCTCAGGCTCAGGTGACAGAGGGGCCGTGGAAGAATTGACAGGTGTCAAGGATATGACGCCTGTCGGCTGTTCCGCGAGCGTGGGCTGGTTCCCGTAGTGAGGTTCTGTTCCGCTTTCCAGCCAGTGAAGAATGTCCTTGATCCGACGTTCCGCAGTATGGTGCGCCAGGAGTGTACGTTGTCCTTGGGCACCGATTCTCTGAGCAAGCTGCGTATCTTTCACAATGCGATCTATCTGATGGGCCAGCGCACTGGGATCATCCGGCGAGAACAGCAGGATGTCCCGGTCGTCTTCAAATAAAGCATTGATCCTCGGCCGGTCTGGTATACGCCAAGAAATCACCGGCCGACCGGCTGCCATGGCTTCATAGACACGACCGCCGAAACAACGGGTCAGGCCAGGAAGATTGACGATACCGGCCCAGTCGGCGAGCCCTGACAGCCAGTCACGAAACTCTGCCTCGCGCACGGTATGTAAGGCGCGGACGTACCGCTCAAGATCCACTGTGGTCACTAATGGAAGATGGCGCAGCCGCTCGCTTGCCACTGCTTGCAGGTCATCGAATTTCTGTTGGTTCGGCGTATATTCAGCCGGCGTCTTGGCGAACGTCATGCGGTCGCGCAGGAGCGGATGGTCGATCCACTGGGCGCGTTCTCCGTAGACATTGCCATGAAAGACGGCTCGATTGTGACGAGGGACACGCGGAGACTGTGCAATAAATCGGCTGGGAACCAACCCTGGGCACCAGAGTGCCGGCGTTGTTCCACGCGCCCTGAGCTCATCGACGTCACGTTCATCTACCAGCAAGGCGTGCGTGAGATGGTCAAGTTGGCGGTGAAAGTCGACCTGTCGGGTCCGCAGTTCAGGGGCCCAACGATAATCTTCCTCTTCATACCGCAACGATTCCATGAAGAATCCGATACGCACGGGAGCCAGCTCCGCGACCCATTCAAGTATCCGTGCGTCAATCGACGCATGCACAAGCCATATCCAGACTTGGTCGAACCGCTGTCCGGACAGCATACGGCGGGCGTGAAACAACCATGAATCGGGCGATGAGGCCGGCGTGTCGGGAAAAACCGGAACCGTCAGGCACGTGACTCCATTGGCGGCCAGTCCGTCGGCTACAGCAAAGCTCGCTCCGTACGTCCAGGGTCTGGCCGTTTTCCATGTCGGAAACTCAAGCTGAAGAAGCAGTGTTCTCATCGACATCCCGTGAGGCGGTCAAAGGGCATGCGCTCGTATACCGCTATCCTGCTTACGCGGCTTAGTGGTGAGATCTTCAAGTAATGTGCCAGCTCCGGTTGAGCTGGCTATGAGGAAACTGTGGCGGATCGCACCGCCGCGGACCTATCAGGCGATGGGAAGGAATATATTGCCGGGTGATCCGGCACCTTATTCCGTTGGGCAGGATGTGGGTCTGACAAGGCCCAGACCACAGACGGCTCAGGCGATGCGCGCATGCGTCTTAGGCCGCAAGAGCAATCGCCGCGGCGTTGGCCGCTCGGACACGATCAGCGATCTCACGCATACCCAGCACTGTAAATCGTGTGGTCCAGTAGGCCGACTCCTGTTGATACTGGTCCGCCAACGCGAGGCGCCGCTGACTTTCGTCAAACTCATGCAGCTTTGACGCAATCACGGCGAGAAACAGATTGCCCATGGCATTGTCGGTCGTGTACTCATCGGTAATCTGCCGCAGCATCACCCGGATATTGCGAAGCTTGACCGGCTCATGGATGTGGAGCAGCTTTTCATAATTCATTTTATAGTCGGCGACGAACCAGAGATCATCCAACTCCGCACCCGTCGGCACATGATCGGCCGGCAGGGTGTGCAGCAGATCCACGAATTCCAGCGCCGCGTATTTCTCCGCTCGTTCACGTTGACGCAGCGTGCCGCCTCCTTTGCTCTTGGACCCGGCCGCCAGACCTTTGAAGCTGGCATCTGTGGGGGGCTGTATCAGGCCTTGCTCGATCATGCTCACGGTAATCTCTGTGCCCGGCAGCGTGGTCAATAGTTGTAACGGGTACCATCCGAACTGCAGTTCACAGCCGAGCGTGACCGTATCCCGTATCTGCGCGATGGTCTCATGCGGAAACCCGATGATCATGAAGCCTTTGACGAAGACATGCGGATACCGATCCAGAATGGCGCGGGCCTGCCGGTAGCTTTTCGTCGTGCCGGGCTTGTGAATGGATTTCAGAATCTGGTCATTACCAGACTCCAGCCCGAGATTGAAACCGATACAGCCGGATTCTGATGCCGCCTGCATGATGTCCGGCGTGATCGCCGCCGCAATCAATCCGTTGCTCGCATCCCAGGTAATGTGGAGATTCCGTCTTGTGATCTCGTTGAACAGCGCGATCGCGCGTTTCCCGTTGTAGAGCAGGTCATCATCGAGCCACATAAAATGAGTCACGCCATAAGTGGAGTACTGGTGTTCGATTTCATCGACCACACTGGAGACGGCCCGGCCTCGGACGCTGATGTCGTTGAAGTTGCGGACGGCACAGAAGGAGCACATCGCACGACATCCTCGATTACTGATGATGGTCGTGGCGGTCCGTTCGCCCCGCATGAAATTGTAGGCGCCCATGGAGCCGTAGTGCGTATAGTCTCCGATGGGTAAATCATAATATTCCGGTTGAATGTCCATCTCCTGATCGGTCGGCGTGGCTCGCTCTTTCGTGGAAACCAGTTGCTCCCCTTTCAGAATCGCCACCTGTCTGATTGCAGAGAGCGGTTGTTTCCCGTTGATCACGTCCAGCAGATCCGGAAAGCTGCGATCTCCTTCATAAAAGCTTCCGATGTCGATCTGTGGAACGGTGCGCAGGATAGACTCCACGTCATTGGAGACACAGACACCGCCGGCGATAATCGGAAGGGAGGGGTAATGCGATTTCAGAAATGCCGCGACGGCGGCGAGCGAAGGCCGTGAAATGGTGAACATGACGCTGATGCCCACTAGATCAGGCTGAAACGCGTCGATCTTCTCGATCAACTTGTCTTTCCAGACCTGAAACCTGAAGTGAGCCGGATTCTCATGCGCCTGCTGTAAGACATGGAAGTTCAAGTCGAGCAACGCGCTTCGATACCCTCGTTGCTCCAGGTTGCGCGCAAGAATGCCGGGCCCATAGGGAGGAAAGCAGGGATAGCGCTTGCTCAGCACCAGGTCGAGGTTGAAATCGTTCTCCGGGGATTCCGGTGGCGTCACGAGCAGAATGCGAGAGCACCCGTGCGGCAGCAAGCCGGTGAGATGCTCGTAGATCGTGTGATTGACGGGAGTCTGGTCCGTCCCGCAGGCTGCCGGCCGGTTATCGTGAATTGGCGTCGAGACGACGTTCAATGTCTTGCTCCCCATCGAAACCTCCTCACTCCTGCTCGCCGGTCAGTTACATCTCACGAAGCGCACGCTTCTATGAGCGAGCTGTTGCGGCAAGCGATTCATCAAGATGCTGTCTCTTCAGCCGATGCTTCGTCATGTCCCGGAGATGCTCGACTGTGTCGCTGCCGAATTTGGCTTCGACGTGTGCGAGATATCGGGGGTGCTCAAAAAACGTATGAAATGCAGCGTCCCGGAAACCGAGAACGGTACTGGCCGACAGATGCTCGGTCGGCAGCGGCAGTGCCTCATAGGCATGCTGGGAATATCCGATCCAGGTTTCCGGCAGCGGCAGATGTTTGTCCAGCGCAAGTTCATAGAGCTTGGATCCCGGATAGGCCATGGCTGAATAGAAATTCGCCCAGTCCGGGCAGAGCTCGATGGCGAGATCCAGAGTTTCCTGCATCGTAGCCAGGGTGTCGTCGGGAAGGCCGAAAATAAAATTTGCGCCGATATTGATGTCCGCCGCGCGAATCTTCTCGAAAATCTCTTTGATGTCTTTCTTGCCGAAACTTTTGTCTACTCCGTCGCGGACATATGTGCTGGCCGATTCAATGCCGATTCCCAGCCAGTTGACGCCCGCTTGCTTCAACTTCTTCAACATGCTGTCTTTGACCGTATCGATCCGCGCGTAGGCCCAAATGTTCAAGTCATAGCCGCGGTCGATGATGCGATCGCAGATGCCGAGAACCTGCCGCTCGTTCAGAATGAACATCTCATCGGCCATCTTGATGTTGCGCACGCCGTATTTGGTGACGAGCTCATCGATTTCCCGGATGACACTATCCGGGCTGCGGTAGCGGATCATCGGTTTCCCGAAGGGGGTATTGATGCAGCAGAACGAACATTTAAACGGGCAGCCGAGGCTCGTATACATCGACGCATAGGGCTTGCGGTCGCCGATATGGCCGAAACAATGCCAATTGTGGGCGCGGTATTTGTCCATCGGCAACAGATCCCACGCGACCGCGCGCAAGTCCTTATCCAGATCTTCGATCACCGGGGCTTGCGGCGTTGAACAGATGACGCCTTTCTTCCGGTACCAGAGTCCGTTGACCTTGCTGTAGTCGACCGGGCTGTTCCACTCAGGCTGCTGCAGGAGACCAAGAAGGGTATAGGGGCCTTCTCCCTGGCAGACAAAATCGACGGCTTCCTCCCGCATGGTGCGTTCAGGCAACGCCGAGGGATGCAATCCGCCGATGAGGAGCGGCTGGTCAGGCAGACTACGCTTGATGGCTGTGCAGACTTCTCCCGCGGCGGTCATGTTCTGAGTCGACGCCGACGGTTGTTGCCCGTAGACAATGACGGCCGCCAGCCTCGGGTGCAGATGGCGAACCTGTTCCGTAACATCTTTCGGCCCGATCCCTTCCGCTTCCGCATCCAGAATCTTGACGGAATATCCACGGTCCCGAATGAATGTCGCCATCAATCCGATCCAGACAGGCGGTTCGACCGCGGCAAGATCAGACCCGAGGCTTTGATAGACTCTGGCTCGTGAGTTCGGATTGATGAGTAAGAGATCCAGCCGGCCTGGACGCGTCATGGCCGGCTCCTGTGAGCGGTGGGCCGAAGTTACTGGTCCGATCTGGATCATTGCTCCCCTCCCCTTGTGACTCCCACCGGCGCGTGCTGTCTCTTTCTGACCAATTCC
Organism: Nitrospira lenta; assembly: GCF_900403705.1. NCBI lineage: Bacteria > Pseudomonadati > Nitrospirota > Nitrospiria > Nitrospirales > Nitrospiraceae > Nitrospira > Nitrospira lenta. The sequence goes on from NZ_OUNR01000016.1 coordinate 67,782, forward strand.
CGGACGACGCGGATAATTTGCTCGGGAGTAGGAGTCGGGTTGTCCAACGATTCAGCAACGCCTGCCGATCTGTCCTCTAGCCCCAGGGCGAATACCGGCGCGCCGGATTGATGCATGAGATCATAGGCAATCGACCGTGACGGGCCGCCGATTTCAAAGTCTGAATCGATCACAAGTCCCAACTTCGTTCTGGATAAACTGTGCTGCATCTCATCCGTCACTGTGAAGGGCTTGAGCCAGACAAGATGCTGGATGTCGCAGATGATTCCTTCCCGTCGCAATGTCTCCACCGCTTCCAGGGCATTGAGGCGGGCGGCGGAAATGGGAAACAACGTGATGTCCGCATCGGGCTCGATGCGGTTGTCGAATTCATAGTCGATGACAAAACTACGGCGATGCTCACTGACATAGAGCGGGTCGTCATGGCGCATGAACCACTGCCAGGCCTCCATCCATTCGTTGGGCGACATGGGCGCGCACACCGGCATGCCGGGCATGCGCATGATGAGACCATGCTGGGAGGCCGAGGCGACGGGACCGATGCCATTGCCTTCCATGGCAATGGCGCGGAGAAACACGGGACAGGGCACGCCCCAGACATCCTTTGATTTGGCCGCATAGTTCACAATGGGGGCGGCGTTGTACCACATAAATCCTTGATAGCGCACCGTATAGATCGGCCGCCGGCCGACGAGCGCCGCCCCAACGGCGATACCGGCATTGGTCACATCGGCGAGCGACAGTTCGACGATGCCTTCCGCTTCCGACATGTTTGGTACCGTGCCGCCGATCCATCCCACGGCGGACACACACTGACCTAAAAAGAGGCCGCGATTGTTCGTCAGATGGTCCCTGGTCGTCTCTCTTATGACTTCTGCAACCGTTCTGCCCATAAGCCTTGTACGGTCCTTTCAGTATCGGATTCGATGGCGGTGATGTCGTTCTCCAATCCAAGGATCCTCATGGTGTCCTTGATCAAGGCAAACCGATCCCACTCCGGTGGTCCGTCGCAACCGGACCCGGCGTGCCATAACCCGCGACAGGTTCTAATATTGATCAGTGCCGGCAACTGTTGGCTGAGTTCCTTCACGTGATGCGCAATGAGCCAGGGGTCGTCGGTGATATCCACTGCGGGAAGCCCCAACCCTTGGGCAAGACCGCAGAGGGTCCACGAACGCCGAACCGGTGTCCTGGTCAGGATCGATAGGTCATTGTCTTCGCAGACGAAGAGGACGGGTAGTTTCTTCGTGACGGCAAATCCCAAGGCCCCGTAGATGTAGTCCTCTTCCGCGGAGGCATCGCCCATGACCGTGAGCACCGGCTTCTCTGCGCCTAATGCAGCCCCCACCGCAATCGGAACTTGATCGCCCATCAGCCCGCTATGCCCGAACATGCCGATCTGCTGGGAATGTATCGAGGCCGAGCCTCCCATGCCGCGCGCGCATCCGGACGGACGACTTAAGAGTTCGTCGATGAGCTGGAGAGGATCACCGCCGAACGACAGATAGACAGAATGAGCGCGGTGCTGCGCAAAAATCAGACAGTCGGAAAAGACCGACGCGATGGCGGCAGGAATATGCTCCTGTCCGACCGACAAATAAATCGGCAGCTTCATCAATCCTTTGTCGTAGGCCTTCTTCACTTCGAATTCGAAGAACCGGTTGAAACAGATCTGTGTGAAAAGCTTGAGGGCATACTCTTTTGAAAACCTGTTCGCCACGTCCGGGATGAGTCCGTAGGCGGGTGTCCTTGCTGTCTGCTCCAGTTCGCACTTCATGATGAGTCCTTCTTAGGCCGCGCCCGTCCATCGGTTCAGAAACTCTGTAAGGCGTGTCAGACCGGTTTGCAGTTGTTCAACGCGTGGGGTAAAGGCAATGCGGACATACTTGTCCGATGTCGGGCCGAACGTCGCTCCCGGTGCCACCACAACATGTGTGTCCTTGAGGAGGCGATCGGCAAAGTCGTCGGAACGCAGCCCGGTAAAACCGATGTTGACCAGCAGATAAAAAGCGCCGGCAGGACGATATCCTGCATAGGAGCCAAGCGCCTGCATGACCAGATCGCGCTTCTGTTCATAGGTGGCTCGCATCGCATCCGGATAGGCGCCACCGTCGGCCAATGCTTGGAGTGCGGCCGCTTGCGAAATGGACGGGGCACATGAAATGTAGAGCTCTTGGGCGTTCAGCAATGCGCGGCGCAACGCCGGATGCCGCGTGACGACATAGCCCACGCGCAGGCCGGTGATGTTATAGCTTTTCGAAAAACTGTAGAGACCCACGACATGGTCGCTTCCTCCGAACGAGAGCGGCGAGACATGTCGGCGCCCATACACATACGTTTCATAGACTTCGTCCGAAACCAGCCACAGTCCCCGCTCGCGTGTGAGCTGGACTAACTGGTCCATCATGCCGGGATCGATAACCGCGCCGGTCGGGTTGCCGGGAGAATTGATGATCAGGACTTTGGTTGCCGGAGAGATGAGCGCCGTCAGCTCATGCAGATCCGGAAGGAAGCCTGTTTCTTCCCGCAACTGATAGAACTTCACAATGCCGCCGTAATGCCGCACCGCGGCGGCGAAGTTGGGATAACCAGGATCAGGCACCAGCACCTCATCCCCCGGGTTGATCAGACATCCTACCGTCACGGCCACGCCATAGGTCGCGCCGGGGGTGACAAACACACTGTCGCTGTCTGTGTCGATGCTATTGCGCACGGTCAGTTTCGTGACAATGGCGTCACGAAGCACCCGCAGGCCCGCATTTTCCGTGTACCCCAGCGTGCGCTCTTCCGTGGCCTTGATAATGGCCTTGCGGATGAGGTCATCCGTCGCTTCTTGCGGCTGCCCGAATCCCAGCTGAATCGCATCGTCCATATCCTGGCTTCCCATGACCTGGTCCGTCAGCCGGCGTATGCCGGAACGTGGAAGGGTTCCCAGCACATCGTTCACCCTGTGCTGGGAAGCCGGCGTCATGATGGAAGCGGTGGGTGTCATCATTAGCTCGCTAAGAGCACGCCGGGCTCATGCATCCACTGACTGACCGATTCATAGGAGATCTTGTTGATGGCGACATGAGAATGGATCGCGTGCAAAATAGAATCCGCCGCTTCCTGCACGGACATGCTTTCGTCGTTGTGCGCTTTTCTCGTAGCTTTATCCCAGTGCGCGGTGAAATCCGTGTTCACGGAACCGGGATTGATGAGCGTGAACACCATGCGATACTGGACATATTCCTTCTGCATGGCCTCGACCAGTTTCTCGACCGCACCTTTCGCCGCGGTATAGACGCTCAACTTGGGCAAGGTACGCTCACCTGAGCGGGACGACAGCATGAGCACATGGCCCCGCTTGGTATCCCGCCGGTCGATCTTGTTGAGTTTCATATACGGCAAGAGCGCGCGCATCCACATGATGGGAGCCTTGGCGTTGACATCGAAAATCGCATTGATGTCCGCCATGGTCATCTCTTCCAGCGTCCCATAGACATGGCTGCCGCCTGCCGAGCTGACGAAAATGTCGATCTGATCTTTCCCTTTTGAATATACATCGCCGATCCAGGCTTGCGCGGATTCGATGTTGCGCACATCCATCGCGCAGGTATTGATTTCTGTATGAATACCGGTCCGCGTATTCTTTTGGAGGCGAAGCAGCGTCTCCTTCGCTTCGGCGAGCTTCCCGTTCTCATTGCGCGAGATCAACGAAATCTTCCGGCAGACGCCATTGAGCCGCTTGGCGACCTCGAATCCGATGCCGCTTGAACCGCCTGTAATCACCACGTGTTTGCCGATGCCCCAAACCGGTTTCGCAAGTGTCAAAGCATGTTTCATAGTGTCGCTCCTATTGTGACAGTGAAATGGTGAGATGGTGATCGGAGGTGTCCTTATCGAGTGCTTGGAAGGCGGCCAAACGAGCCGGCGTCCCAATGTCGTAGAGTGGAGCCTCACAGGCATAGCCGTAGAGCTGGCCTTCCACCAGGCGAGGGAAGAGATCTCGCTCGAGTGAACAGGCGCCCGCGTCTGGAATGCGATGAAGTACCGTGGTCTGAATCGCATAGATCCCGGCATTCAGAAACGGAGCCGGTTGTTTTTCGTGAAACGAGCGGATCCAACCCAGCGCATCCATGGTGACTCCTCCGGCGTCCAGACGATCGTTCGAGGGGATCACCGCCATTGTCGCCTCGGCTTGCTTGTCTTGATGCAGCGCCAGTAAGGCCTGGAGGTCGATCCGGCACAAAGAGTCGCCGTTCAGAACAAGGGCCGTCGGTGTGGTGAGCAGGGAGCGGCAGGCCCGTAAGGCTCCGGCCGTGCCGAGCGGGGTGGTTTCATGCGAGATGATCGACTCACAATCGTGTCGTTGGGTGACATGTCGCGCGATCCAGTCGCCATGATGGCCTGTGCAAAATACAATCCGACGAAAGCCATTGGAGAGGACATGGTCGATCACCAGGTCGAGAAAAGGCCGGCCATTGATCGGGGCCATGGGTTTTGGGCGATCCTGCAGGACCGGCGTGAGCCTGGTTCCCAAGCCTCCGCAGAGAATGACAACGTCGGGCGATGCATGCGTCATCAGGCGGCGTCCTTTTTCCACGTATGACTGGCGTGCTCTTCGAGTTCTGCCGTAGTGGGTACGTCACTCCATAAGGGCGCCCGTCTGATGGGGACTTCCTGCTGAAAAAATACGATCTGACTCCCCGACCCTTCAAACTGAAACGGCACTTGCAGCAGGCCGGGTAGCGCGGCATTAATTTTGGCGTGGAGCTCTGGCTTAGCGTAGATCAACATGAAGCCTCCCCCGCCGGCTCCGAGCAGCTTGCCGCCGAGCGCACCGGCGTTGCGGGCGGCATCGTAAATCTGATCGATGAGCGGAGTGGTGATCTTGCTGGTCAGTCCTCGCTTGACCATCCAGGCTTCGTGCAGGAGCTCGCCGAACTCCGCGAGATCGTGGTCGCCGGTCAGGAGCGAAATGCCTTCCTGCACCATCTGCAACATGGCAAACAGTTCCACCCGCCGATGTTTAGTCGTGGCGATCTGTTCCTTGGCAATTTCGGACGCCGTGCGTGAGAAACCGGTGAAATACAGCAGCAGATGATCTTGAAACTGCTTGAGCCGTTCAGGCTTCATGATCAGCGGGGTGTAGCCGATCTCTCCGCCAGGTGAGAAGGTCAGGCGGCAGAGACCGCCGTGCGCGGCCAAGACCTGATCCTGGCACCCGACGGATTCCTGTACGATATTCTGTTCAACATGAATGGCCGCATGAGCCAGTTCTGATTTCGTCGGCATCCGGTGTTGCATCGCATAGAGCGCGTGCAGCAAACCGACCGTGAATGAAGAACTGGATCCCAGACCGGTACGGGCCGGAAGATCGCCGTCGTGATGGATCTCCAGCCCTTCTGTCATGTTGAGATACTGCAGAACGCCCCGCACGGCGGGATGCTCAATCTCGGCGTTGCTCTTGGCATGTTCGATACGCGAGTAGGCAATCCGCGTTTTATGTTCAAAGAACGGCGGCAAATGACGGCACGAGATGTAGCAATACTTGTCGATCGTGGTGGCCAGAACGGAGCCGCCGTGCTCTTTGAACCACACGGGGTAATCGGTTCCGCCTCCGAAGAAGGAGATGCGAAAAGGTGTGCGGCTGATGATCATCGAGCCTCTCCTTCCATCCGTTGGATGCCGGCGCTAGACATTGCCGTATCCCGTTCCGGTCACAATGGTGTAGCACTTGGACAATTCCAGAATGCCGCGCTCGAGCGACCAGTCCGGTGTGAAGCCAGTCGAGAGAATCCGTTCGTTCGACACAATGTAATCTCGTTTGTCGGGGTCTTCTCCGATCGGTGCTTCAAAAAAGACAAACTGAGGAATGTGCCGCTGGATCTCTCCGCACAATTCCACTTTCGAAAGATTGGCGTCGTCCAGCCCAACGTTGTAGGCGCGGTTCTTCATGCTCTCGAAGTGATCCATGGAATGGAGAAAGGCCTTCACGACGTCGCGGATATGGATATAGTTCCGCTTGCAATGGCCCTCGAACACCACGACGGCTCGGTCATGCACCGCGCGCCAGACGAAGTCATTGACCAGGAGATCCATTCGCATGCGCGGAGACGCGCCAAAGACTGTGGCCAACCGGAGTGTGATCGCGTTGCCGCGATCCAACACGACCCGTTCAGCCTTGACCTTCGTTTCGCCATACAAGCTGATGGGACGTAACGGCGAATCCTCTGTGCAGGGAACGCCCGGTTGCCCGATGCCATATCCGCTGTTCGTGACTGGGAAGATGATCTGTTGCTGTTGCGAGGCGAGCTTAGTCAGCATCTGCACGGCTTCGAAATTGATCGTGTAGGCGCCGACCCGATCACGGTTGCACAACGGGGCTCCCACCAGCGCCGCAAGCGGAATGATGACATCCGCGTCATGCAGGAGATCCGTGACGATGCGTTCATCCCGACAATCCCCGCGCACAACCCGGAAGGTGTCAAAGGGACAGCAATCCAACAGGCTGTTTTGACGATAGAGAAAGTTGTCAAGGACGGTGACGCGATGACCCCGGTCAAGAAGCTGTTTGCACAGCACTGATCCGATATAGCCCGCTCCCCCGGTCACCAGCACGTGTGTCTGTTGTGTAGTCATTGAGATCGCGACTCCTTAGGACTGATGACAAAGTGGAAGGGATCCGTTCGATAATCCGTTTCCTGACAATGAGTGATCGAGAAACCAACGCACCGTCACGTCGAGACCGCTTTTCAGACTGGTGAACCGAGAATCAGGAAACCGCTCTGAAAAGGATAGGCTCCGCAAGCGCTTGACCAGCACGCCTTCCGGTTGAGTACGGTCAAATACCAGCGGACCCGTGTAGTCCATGGCTGCCGCGATGGTTTCTGCCAGGGTTTGAATAGTGATGCCGGCGTCCGGGGCAATGATGGTCGTGGTCGCATCAAGGTTACGCTGAACCGCCTCGACGGCGATCTTGGCCACATCATCGACAAAGACAAATTGGCGCACCGCACGGCCGCTTCCCCATACGACAAACGGAGTCCCGCTTGTTTTGGCCGCCCAGCAACGGTTGATCAGCGAGCCCACCACATGTCCCCTCTCGGGATCAAAGGAATCCTGTGGGCCATAGAGCGTGACCGGCGTCAGCGTGGTCCAGTTCCAGCCCTCTTCTTTCGCCACGAGTCGAGTGTGAAGGTCCAGCATCCGCTTGGCATAGCCGTATCCTGCATTGCCGTCATACGGAAGTGCGGCCTGGAGATCGTCTTCGGTCGTCGCCCGATCAGGATAGAGGGGAAACGCACAGCTTGAGAGAAGCGAGACCAGCTTGTGGATTCCAAGTGAATGAGCCGCGGAGAGCACCGCCGTATTGATGAGCGCGTTCTCCTCAAAGAAGCGGCTATTGTTCGCCGCATTGGCCTTCACGCCCCCGACCACACCCGCCAGATGAAGGATTTGTCCTGGCCGAATATCTTTCAGCAGCCGTTGCGCCACGCTACGGTCGCGAAGGTCTCCGTCTGTACGGGATAGGAAGATCGCGTCAGGCCGAAGTTTCCGGATCGCCGATCCCAGCAGTCCGGTTCCACCGGTCACCAGTAGCGGACCTGTCATGCGGCCTCCAGGACGACCTGCGAAATCGCGGCGACATCGTCCGATGTCAGCGCTGCGTGATTGGGCAGAAAAAATCCGCAGTGGTGAATGCGATCGGCCACCGGGAAACTCGTGCTGCCATACCGGTTTGCCCAGAATGGATGGAGCCCCAGGTTGCCGGCAGAGAAAATGCGGGTTTCAATCCCACGCGCCACGAGTGCCTGAACGATCCGCTGGCGCTGTTGGCGCGATTCCGCTAACAAGCCGACCGAAATGCTGGCAACTTGGCTGTTCTTCGGGGGACGTTGAACATAGAAGCTGGAACTCAGGCGATCCAGATACCGTGCATGATTTGCCCGGCGCTGTTCCGTCATCCAATCCAGCTTCTCCACTTGCCCAATTCCAATGAAGGCATTCAGATCGGTCGATCGGAGATTAAAGCCCGGTTCGTAGAAGACGAAGGGAGAGTGGAAGTCATCGATCTGGTGTTGAGTGACCAGTGCACGATGGGTCGCGGTATCCAGATCCTTGCTCCAGCCGTGGCTCCGGAGCATCAGCAGGAGATCCGCGAGGCCTTTGTCGTTCGTGGAGACCATGCCGCCTTCGATCGTCGACATCTGATGGCCGAAATAGAAGGAGAAGCTGGCCATATCTCCGAATGAGCCGACTTTGCGCCCTTCATAGCTCGCCCCGATTGCGGCGCACGCGTCTTCCAATAAGATGAATCCATAGCGCTCTTTCAGGGCCATCATCTCCCGCATCTTATGCGGGACGCCCAAGACCTGAACGAGCATGACCGTCTGAGGTTGATGCTGCTTCACGAGCGCTTCGAGGTGATTCAGATCCAGCCCGAATGTATCCGGGTCGGCTTCACACATGATGGGTTCAAAGCCGAATTGAATGGCCGGCGCGATCGACGTCACCCAGCCCACACTCGGCACAATGACTTTCTTATTCTTCAGGCGTCCGGACGCCTGAAGCGCGTAATACATCAGCAAGTTGGCCGACGATCCGGAATTGCAAAAGACGGAGTGGGAAGCTCCCAGCCAGTGTGACCAGCGCGATTCGAAATCGACGGTGATCGGGCCTTTCGTCAAGCGAGGATAGGTCTGCAACCATTCCACCAATCGATTGATGTCCTGGCGATCGATCGTGTCATAGGCAAGACACCATCGCGGGTTCATTGTCTGCTGTACTGAATCACGGCCTTCCATGGCGTACTCTCCTTGAGCGTAGTCTCGATGGCCTGAGTCCGGCGGAAGAGGCTAGTACAAGTTATGTGCCATTGATTCCGGCTTGGAATTCGACAAATTATGGAGAAACAGCGGAAAGATGCGTGATTCACCCGGCAGAATGTGCCGCGGAAGGAGGAAAGAAACGACAGGAGAAGAGACTCGAGGAGGACGCGTGAGCGGCCAGGCTATTGGGGTGGAAACGAATCGGTTGCTTTCTGCGCGGTCCACTGTTCGATGGCCTGATGAACGGAGCCGCCCCATCCGCGGTATTCGATATATTCCATGTCCTGAAAACGAAAGGCGATGCCGAGTATGCAGCCGGCCTCCGTGGCCTCGGAACTTTTGACAAGACCCGTCAAATTTGTGACGTGACCGAGCCCGGCCAGTTCGAATTCCAGCCGTAGGGAGGTTCCTGCCCGAAGCCAGGCCGGCGCCTGCGGAACGATCACGCTACAGCCGCCGATGCTCAGATTTTGAAGCAGCCCGCCGACGATCGCCGTGACGCTGTCCATCCGTGCAAGCACAATGGGCTCACAGGAAGATACGCGAGCATGTTTGCGCAAGTGCATTTCTTCCACGGTTTGGGGAAATGCAAGAAAGAGGAGCGGCACCGGCGCACTCAACCTGTCGCGAATTTCAGTTCGATACCCGACCAGCTTTCCGTCATGGAGATAGCTGACCGTACAGGGCGTTCCTTGCGGAATCTCCGTCCCATGGCCAGCTTGCAACGGCCATTCACAGACCAGCCAGGCATGGTCTTTCCACCCCAGAAGCGTTGATCCATACATCCCCTTCTGCCCGTTGAGGGTGAAGGAGAGTTTGAGGGAAAGGCCGACCGTGAGGAAGGATGCCGGCGTCGCCTGTAGTGTGGTCACTGCATTCATGACGGCTCCTGATCGAGGTAGACGGTGGGATTGATACCGGTGCTGGTGGGATCGGTGACTGCGACAATAGATCGGCGGGGCGCCCCGTCCGTGTGAGCAAGATCAACCGTTTCAGGATACGACATCATCGTATTGCCGGCGCTTTTGACCACAATGACCACCGGCTCAAGCGGCGTGTTCCGATTGATCCGGCCGACCACTGCGATCTCTCCAGTATTGAGTCGGACGACTGAGCCGACGGGATAGACGCCGACGATCTGGATAAATCGTTGGACGAGGGTGTGTTCAAGATGACCTTTTTGGGAGATGAGATAGAGGAATTGCAGCGCTTCATGCGCCGGTTTGGCTTTGTGGTAGCAGCGTTCGCTCGTGATGGCATCGTAAATGTCTACGACGGCGGCGATCATCCCGAACTGGCTGAGCTCGCCTTTGCGCAGTTGATAGGGGTAGCCAGTCCCGTCCACGCGTTCGTGATGTTCCAGCGCCGGTTTCAGGTAGTGGTCCGTCAACCCCGTCGTGCCTGACAGAACTTCAGCGCCCCGCATCACATGCTGCTTCATGATCTCAAATTCATGCGCTTCGTATTTGCCCGGCTTATTCAAAATCTCCAATGGGACTTTGGTCTTCCCGATATCATGGAGCAAGGTGCCGACCCCGAGTTGATGCAAGCGTGTTTCGTCGATGCCCAGATTGCGCCCAAGCGATAAGGCCAGCAGCGAGGTGTTGACGGAGTGAAAGAACGTGTACTCGTCAAAGTGCTTTAACCGCGAGAGGCTCGTGAGGGCATCGGGATTGCGGAGAACGCTGTCGGCCATCTCCGAGACCACCTGATTGACCGCATCCATGTTGATGTCGCGGCCCATGCGAACGTCGAGCATCGCTTCTTCGATGACAGTCTTCGCTGCGGCGTAGACGACCTTGGCGGCCGGTAGTTCTTCTTCGAATGGAATCGCGGTGCCGTCAGGATTCGCGGGGGGAGCCGGAGCGGGATCACTAGCGGTCACAGGCTCTTGTACCTTCTCTTCCGGTGCCGGAGCGTCCGCTTCAAGCTCTCCTGCAATGTCGAGGGTTTCCACTCCGCAGGCCTTGAGCTGCTCTACCTGCTCCATCGATGTCACCGCCATGCGGTGCCGGAAAAACGGCGTCGAAAACCAGGAGCAATCGAGTTTCTCGATGCGCATGCCGGGACGAAGCTGGGAGATGTGAATGCGTGTCGCCATGAGTAACAGCTACCGATATCCGGTCACAGTGCATGCAGATTCATGCGTGTATCTGTATCGGAAAGAACACAGAAAGTCTTGAGAGGGATTGCCGGGCATCGCGCAGGGAACTCTAAACCGTCTTCGCCAGGAATGACGCATCTCTAGGCCGTAAAGATCGTTCCTCTGGGAACCGATAGGACATGTGGGATCCTCTCGAAGCGGACATGCGGGCTTTGAGCGTGGCAACTGGGGAGATAGGAATTCATGAGCGGGACAAAGCAGATATCCATTGATCAACTCATACCGGGGATGTTCATCGTCGAGATGGATATTCCTTGGTATCGCACACCCTTCCTCTTCCATAAACGCCTGATTCGTGACCACGAAACAATCGGTGTAATGAAACAGCATGGCGTCCAACACGTCACCATTGATACGACCAAAGGACTGGATGTGCAGGCGCAGGCACCCACGCCCTCCCCTCTGCCGGAGACATCAGCCGATGCGGAGCATGCCAGCCCTCCTGACAATACGCCATCGGAAGACTCCAGCTCAGTCCCTCCGGACGGCAGTGCGCTGCAGATTGCCGCCGTGTATGGGGAAGCACAAGAAGCCGTGGAACGCATCTTTGCCGATTTGGAACGCGGCGTTCCGCCGACTCCAGCTGCGACCAAGGTCATTGTGGGAGGGGTGATCAGCCAGGTCATGCAGGACCGCAGCGCCCTGTTGTTGCACAGTACCTTTCTCAAACTGAAACAGTTCGATCGTTCGCTGGGCGCCCATGCGCTGGATACGGCTATTTTATCGCTGGTCGTGGCAGTCGAGAGCGGCGTCGATCGGGCTCTCTATGAGCACTTGGGGACGGGAGCGCTCTTGCATGATGCCGGATACGTCCGCCTCCCCCGCAATCTGGTTCGTAAGCGAGATGAGTGCACTGAGTCGGAACAGCGGCTCTTGGAGCAGCACACCCAATTGGGCCTCCTTGTGCTCGGAGAGCGATCCGGCTTTCACCAGGAGGTGTGCCGCATTCTTGCAGAGCATCACGAGCGTTGCGATGGAAGCGGCTATCCGCGGAAGATGAAAGCCGCAGACATCTCGGCCCTGGCCCAAATCGTCGGGATAGTCGATCTCTATGACAAGATGGTCAGCCGTCGCGGCGGCCGGCCGGCGATGATCCCTCACGATGCGGTCCGCCAATTGTTTCTGGTCGGGGAACGCGGACAGTATCCCAAACCCTTAGTTGAGGCGGTGATTCGAAGTATCGGCGTATATCCGGTCGGAAGCCTCGTGCGTTTGAATACCGGCGAGCAAGCGGTGGTCGTTGGAGTGAATCCGGAACAGCGATTGAAACCGCAAGTGAAGATTACCGGCGGGCCGCACGGAGAGTTCTACTCCAATCCCGAACAAATCGACCTGTCTCTCCCTTCGCAGGATAAGGTCTCGCGGACGGTCTTGCGCGTGCTGGACCCTGCCCAGGAGCGCGTCAATATTGCCATGTACCTGGGTGATGTCGCGGAGCGGGCGGCCTAATGAAGCCACTTCCCCAACGGCGGCGGCCGGCGTCGACTCGGCCGACCAAGAAGAGGTCACTGCAGTCATACGAAGGGCTTTTGGACGGACTGCCGATCGGCGTCATCCTGGTGAGCCCGGATGGGGACATCTCGGCCATGAATGCCGAAGGCGCTCGTTTGTGCGGCGGAGTTGCCGCAGCTCCGATCGGGGCTTCATTTCCTGAATTGTGGGAGCGGTTGACGGGGCTGAGTGCCGGCGCCACCAAAGCTCTCCTTCAGGGGGTCCATCGCGAGAAACAACCCCGGCAGCCGGCTCAGGTGTCCATACGGCAAGGCCGAGGCCCTGCGATTCCTGTCGAGTGGACGTGTCAGCCGGTCAGTTTTGATCAACACACCGGAGTCTCCATTAGTCTTCACGATACCTCGCGAGAGCAGGAACTCACGCACGATCGCAATCGGCTCGCTTCCATTGCCGACGAGAGTCCCTACCCGATTCTTGAGCTCGACGGTCAGGCCAGCCTGATCTATGCCAATCCGGTGATGAGCGCCCTGTTGACGCGATTCGGCTATGGACCTGACGGATTCCCTCACGTCGTGCCGCAGGGCTTGCCGGATCTGGTGCGGCGCTGTTTGGATTCGAATGCGCCCATCCAGGAGATCGCCTCCCGCCTCCCCGACGCCTGTTATGCCTGGGTCTTTTGTCCTGTGAAGACGGATCGCCATGTCCGCGGGTATGCCGTGGACTTGACGGAAGCACAGCGCGCCAAAGAGGCGCTCCACGCCTCGGCTGAGGAATTGATCGCGCAAAACCTGCGATTGGATCGGGCTCTGCAAGAAGCGCAGGCCGCCACGAAAATCAAAGCGGCGTTCCTCGCCACCGTCAGTCACGAATTACGCACCCCCATGAATGGGGTCATTGGAATGACCAACTTGTTACTGGATACCACGCTGGCTCCGGAACAGCGTTCGTATGCCGAGACCATTCGTCAGTGCGGGGAAGCACTGCTGCAATTGATCAACGATGTCCTGGAGTGCAGCAAGATCGAAGCGGGTAAGCTCGAGTTGGAATCGATCGACTTCAATCTTCGCACGACGGTGGAAGATGTGCTCAAATCGTTCGCTGAGCGGGCCGAGGCCAAGGGGTTGGAGCTGACCTGCCTCATACATGCGGCCGTGCCGACCGGATTGCGAGGCGATCCAGGCCGGCTCCGCCAGGTCCTGACCAATCTTCTCGGCAATGCGATTAAGTTTACCGAGCATGGCGATGTCACCCTCCAGGTGTATCTCGAAGAGGAGACCGAGGGGGATGCCCTGCTCCGATTTGACGTGACGGACAGCGGCATCGGGATCAGCGAAGACACGCAACGCAAGTTGTTTCAACCCTTTGTCCAAGCCGATTCGTCTATGAGCCGGCGATATGGAGGAACGGGACTGGGCTTGTCGATCTCCAAGCAGTTGATTGAATTGATGGGTGGGCAGATCGGCGTAAAAAGCGCGCCGGAGCGCGGCAGCACCTTCTGGTGTACGGCCCGTTTCCCGAAGCAGTCCTCGTCGGTCTTGGCGATTCTTCCCCTGGCGGACCTGCAAGGTCACCGCGTCCTTATCGTGGATGACAATGAATCCAACCGGCTCATCTTGCATCATCTAGTCTCCGGCTGGGGCATGCAGGATGTGTTGGCGGAGGACGCGGCCAGCGCCCTGGCGCGGATCGAGGACGCGGCTCAGCGCGGCACCCCATTCGATTGCGCCATTGTGGATATCGTGATGCCGGGTAAAGACGGGCTTCAATTAGCGGCTGAACTTCAGCGATTGCCCAGCGCCGCCACGCTGCGGATTGTCGTCATGACCTCGCTCTTGCAACGGGGGCATGCCGAGCGCGCGCGTAAGGTCGGGGCGAAGGGCTATCTCACGAAACCCGTCCGGCATGATGAATTGCGGGATTGTCTGCGCACGGTGCTCGGGATGGCCCCCGCGTCCGCTGAGACGCCCCAGGCCGATGAGGCCGTGCCTCGGTTAGTCACGCGGCATACGCTGGCGGAGCTTTCCACGCGCCGACGGGTCCTAGTCGTTGAAGACAACAGCGTCAATCAAAAGCTCGCTGTGCGAATGCTGGAGAAGCTCGGCTACCGTCCCGATCTGGTCGAGAACGGGCAAGAAGCATTAACGGCGCTCGACGCGGGAGGGTATGACGCCGTCCTCATGGATTGCCAGATGCCGATCATGGATGGATTCGAGGCGACTGCGGCAATTCGCCGGCAGGAAGCAGCCGGTAAACGCTATAGCAGCGCCGGTCATTTGCCGATCATCGCCGTGACGGCCAATGCGATGCAAGGCGATCGTGAGCGGTGCCTGGCCTCCGGCATGGATGCCTATCTTGCGAAACCGATCAAGCTGGAAGATCTGCGTGTGACACTGGCGCGATGGATCCAGTCTCCGGCCTCAGCTGAGTCGGATAAGAACGCGGTACAGAGCGCCGGTCCGCTGTCTGAAGGACGGGCCATCTTTGATCCCTCTCAAATGCTCCAGAATATTGGAGGCGATCAGGATCTCTTGCTCCAACTTGTGGATCTCTTCCTTGAACGTCAGGCCGACATGATGAGCCAGATCCGGCAAGCGCTGTCTCTTGGGGATGCCGTGACGGTCGAGCGTGCGGCTCACACACTCAAAGGCACCGCCGGCAATCTCTGCGCTCCGGAAGTGGTATTGGCCGCCGGGCGGTTAGAAGCCGTCGGCCGGCTAGGGACACTGCATGATGCTCCCGCCGTCTATGCGCACCTCGAAATGGAAATGCTGCGACTGTTGCGTGTGCTCGAAGAGTACCGTGGCCGGAGCGGAGGCCTCGCGCAGGCCGCGGCCTGAGGCTTCCTCGAAGTCTCGTGTGTCCCCTATCAGAATGCAGTCGGACAGACAGAATGCAGTCAGACGGAACAGACGGCCGAGGCAGCCGGCTTAGTAGAGGCGCCCGTCTCAGTGGAGGGCTTGTGTGAGAACAGCGGGAAGCGAGTGGGATAGCTGTCGGAGAGGATCAGTTGTTTACAAAGCTTGGTGCGCGGGTTCATCAGCAGCGGCCCACGCAGATTTGCCGTGATGCCGGTCGGGTCGTTGGATGGAATGGTGAGCAGCACGGACAGGATCAATTCGTCGTCATCCTTGCCGTCCACCTCAACGAGCGCTTCATGGGGAAGCTGGACATCATAGCCAGAATGGAATGTGGCCGGGTCGAGAATCACAAAGGCCAAGCCCGGTTCGTCCAGTGACTGTAACCATTTGAACGGCGCGTCCGTATCGTGATCGAGAATGACGTAGCGGCGGCAGTCGGGAAATCCAAGAATGCCGTTCGGAAACGTCAGAACGGCGTCTGGGCGAACGTCACAGGTACCGAAACGGGTCGAACGACATTGCATCATGCATCCTTATGGCGCGCTCCGTCGTTTCGACGGTGCGAGGTGTCGAAAGGCGTCGAGTGGAATGACTTGCGTTCGTGACGCCAAGTGATTCTCGTCTTGAATCCGCGCATAGACTTCATCGCGATGCACCTCAATGGTGTGTGGCGCTTCAATGCCCAGGCGAACCTGGCCGCCTTTCATTCCGAGGACAATGACCCGGATATCCGGACCGATGGTCACACCTTCACCGCGTCTTCGTGTCAGGACCAGCATGAATGCCTTCCATGGCTGTTAAACCGATGCCCCCTACGAGTGTATCGGTTATTCTGCTGAAACCTTAAGCGCCCGTCCCTATCTATGAAAGATATTTCAAGAGGGAATTGCCGAACAGTTGATTCAGCGTACGACTCGCGGCTTCGATCGCGTATTGCTGCAAGGTTAAATCGGAAATCGCTTTGGCCAGATCCACGTCCTCAGTTTCCGACAGAGTTTGCGTAAAGAAGGTTTTAAATTCATCCAGACGGCCGGCGCTGCCGGTCAACCGATTGGAGAGGGCTCCGACTTCTCCCAGGACGGCGCCGGCTTGGCTGAGTCCAGTGCCGACATCTCCGATCGTGTCGCGAATGCCCCCGCGGTAGTTGGTCCTGAGCGAGGTCACGAGGGTCTTGATCGAATCAAATAGGTCGATATTGGGGCCGCTAAACACGCGATCTCCGGAGACGTTCGTCGGCACCACTTGATTGTTGCCGACCTCTACCTGATGAACGCCGGCATCGCCTTGATATTGTAACCCTGTCACCACGGCAAACCGGTCGCCCGTCGCCGGAGCGCCGCTGCCCGTGGAGAGTTGCAGCCGAAGTCCGTCGAAACTGATATCGCTCCCGGTGCTGTAGGTTTGATTGGCCAGCACCGTGCGCGGAGCGAGGCTCACCGCAAAGGCATCACCGCTTTGCGGTCCGCCGCGATCGCCGTTATTGAGGACGACCCGGAGCCCGTCAAACTCAATGGCGTTGCCGGACACGTAGGTGTTTCCAGAAGACACCGTGGCGCTCGTCGTGGTGTTCACGACGTTATATTGCGTACTCGACGTGAACTGGATTGCATAGGCATTGAGGGTCAGATTGGCCGGTCCAATAATCGCGGCATCAGCCGAGAAGGCCCCGCCGGTATTGGCGCCGTTCTTCGTGACATTCACAGGCACCGTCACATCAAAGACATCGTACTGCGTTGCCGATGAAAACCGGATCACGTAATCGTCCAGGGTGACAAGATTGTCGTCAACGACGGTCCCCTGGTTGACCACTGCGCCGCCGGTGTTGGTCGATCCCGGGCTGGTGGTGGCCGTGAGGGCAAAGGGCTTATCTCCGGTGGTCCGGCTCCCCCCTACCAGTCCCAATGTGGCGCGAGAGGTGCCTCCGGTCACCGTGACGGTTGAATCCGACCCATGCAAATCGGACGCAATGACAAGATGATCCGTGTCGAACGTGACGGTCACATGTTTGCCGGCTGCGGTGAGTGCGGTATCGGCGTTGATCTGAGTCTGCACCCGCGCGGCAAGCTGTGCGCCGGTCAAACTTCCGGTCGCCGCGGTCAGATCGATCGTGCCGGAGGTCACTCCATCGACTGAGACGACGAGACTATCATTGGTGCCGTTGGTCAGCGTGACCGGTGTGGTAATCGCAAGCCCCGTCGTCCGGCCGTGGGTGCTGGTGCCGGTAAAGACGGCCTGTCCATTCAACTCGGCATTGGCATATTGTTGGACCAGCGAATAGAGTTGGCGGACTTCGCGGGATCCGATGACGCGTTCAGCCGGACCGTTCGTATCGCTGGCGAACTGGACGGCGAGCTCTTGCACGCGGCTGAGGGTATCCGTCGTGCTGTTGAGGAGCTTGTCGCTCAGATCGAGGCGAGTCCTGCCGAAGGAAATATTGCGCAAGCGTTGCTCGATCGAGGCGACCGATGCTTTATCGAGGCTGATATGGTTGAAGGCGCTGGGATCGTCGGACGGCTTGCGGACTTTCTTCCCCGTTGAGACCTGCTGTTGCAGGTCCAGGGAGCGCGCGCGGGACCGTTCCAGGTTGTGGACCAATACGCCGAAGGTTTGTTGCTCAGTGACGCGCATAGCGACTCATCCCTTCTAACGTTTGAGGGACAATAAGGTGTCGAACATCTCGTCGGTCACACGGACCAAGCGCGCGGCTGCCTCGAATCCCCGCTGAAACTTCACCAGATTGACGAGCTCTTCATCGATCGAGACGCCTGAGACCTGCGCGCGGAACGTATCGATTTGATCGCGGAGGATTTGCTGCGCCGTTTGCTCGCGATCGGCCGTTTGAGCAGAGACCCCGAGATTGGCCGCGGTGCTGCGATAGGCGTCATGCAACGTCGTGTTATTCAGACTGGCAAACTGTTGGTGCTGAAGGGCGACCAGTTGGAGCAACGTAGCATTGTTGCCGGGAATGCCCGCGCGCGTGGAGGATGCGGCAACCGCGGCCGGGTTCGTGAGGGCGACGGCAAGGTTGCCGGCGCTGTCACGATAGGAGTTCACTCGAAACACGTCATTCGCCGCAGGGGTGCCGGACAGTGTGACGCTGATGCCGTCGAAAATAAGCGTGGAGGGATCGCTATAGGTGCCGGAGGCTGCGGTGCTGGTTCCACCCAGCAGGCCCAGGCTGGTTCTGGCGTTGCCGCCGGTTACATTGACCGCCGAAGACGTACCGGTCCCGTTGGATGTCAGGACGACCCGGTTGGTGGCCGTGTCGAATGTGGCCGATACGGTCAGCCCCGCAGTTTGCAGTGTCGTATCAGCATTGATCTTCGCCTGAATTTCCTGAGCCAACGCCGCGCCGGAGGTATAGGACTGCCCTGGTGACGCGGCTCCTGTCAGTGTAATCGTCCCGGACGTGACCCCGTCGACTGAGACGGTCAGTGTATCGTTGGTTCCGGTGACAATCGAGAGTGGCGCGGCACTCGACGGAGCCGCGATGGCGGTGCCGGTATAATTGCCTCGAATGGTCGCCCCTGTGGTGGTATTCACAATCGAGTAGGCCGTCGCGGAGTTGAATTGCACTTCGTAGTCGTGAAAGGTCAGCAAGCTATTGGCGGTCACGGCTCCGCTGCCGATCGCCGCCGTTCCCTGATTGGCGGAACCCGCTTGAGTGGTGACGGCGGGGGGCGTAAAAAAGTCTCGTCCCGTGGACCCGTCAAGGCCATAGCCTTGACGATGAATCAGGTTGACCGCATTTGAAAGCGTCGCGCCAATCCGGTCGAATTGATCTTGCAGCCCTTGAACCGTGGTGTCGCGCAGATCCAGCAAAGCGCGCAGCCGTCCGCTGGTAATTTGCCGGTCAAGACTGACGGTTCTAGTTCCGCCTGTCGAATACCCGACGTCGAAGAGTCCTTCATTGTCTGCCGACGCCACTGCGGCGAGGTCGCGATGCGTATCGCCTTCCACGACGACCTGTCCGCGAGCGGCAAAGACGGTCAACCCGCCGGTGCCGCTTTCAATGCTGGTGATATCGATGCGCTGGCCCAATTCATTGAGCGCCAGTTGGCGCTGGTCTCTCAAGTCGTTGGCATTCTGCCCAGTCACTTCCGCCGTGATGATTTTTCCGTTTAGCTCGGCCAACTGCGTCGTGAGGCTGTTGATCTCGGTAATGGTTTGGGAGACCTGAAAATTCAATGAAGAGCGGGCGTTGGTGAGATCCGATGAGGCTTGGTTAAGACTCGATGCCAGCTGCGTCGCCTTTCCCAATAAGACCGACCGTGCCGTCGATTCGCCCGGCGACGTCGAGACATCCTGCAATCCCTGGAAGAATTCACTGAGGGAGGCCCCGATACCCTGATCGTTACTATCGCCGAATATATTCTGCAGGCGAAAGAGCTCGTCACGGGACACGGAGAGCCGCCCGAGGGTTTGGTCGGAGACCGTCAGCTGTTGCTCGATGAAGCGATCGACATGACGCCGGATCGAGGTGGCTTGCACGCCGGTTCCCGTCATGCCGGGTTGGCCGTTAATAGGCGGCCGCTCAGTCAACACGGCTTCCTGTCGTGAATAGCCGGGAGTATTGACGTTGGATATATTGTGCCCGCTCACCGTCAACGCTTGCTGCGCGGTGTTCAGTGCAGTTCTGGCAATATCGAAGAGGGAGTTTAAGCCGACCATAGGCTATCCCTGCTGGTAGAGGACGGCTGATAATGGATGTGCGAGCGCGGGTTTTCCTGTCCGGCCGTATGCATTGCCGTCCGTCAGAGCGGCTGCTCCGGCCGTCAAGGCATGCTCAACAAACCCGCGAATGCCATCGATAAGGACCACGTTTTGCTTGATCTCTTCCCGCACATGTTTGGCGGTGGCCATCAGTGTCTCGTGATGTCGGCGAACGGTGGCCGATTCCAAACCGTGCCAGCGATCGAGCAGACTGTGCAGCGATGAGGCCGAATCAGACAGCGACAGGGCGGCGGTAATCTGGCGGACCGCCTGGTCGCGCGCATCCGCAATGGATTGGAGTTGTTCCAGTATCGCAAGGCGGCGAACATTGATAGGGTGAAAGTCGCCGATGGCGAGGGTTTTGATGGCGTGACGTTCCGCTTCGACTGTCTCGAGGAGGGACTGGCAGGCGGCCAGTTCCCGGAGAAGAATGGTCACTAATTGTGCTGACAGTGCCGTTGAAACCGAAGGCATACGCGCTCCCTGCGAACTTGCTTCGGACATAACGCCGCCATCCTGGCAGCGCAGTCGATGTGAATCGTGACGGTTACAACACCGCGTCGGTCAGCACTTGCTTGATAAGCGCATCGCCGACTTTGCGGCCGCTCACATCGTAGGTGCCATGCTCAAGGGCATTCTTAATTTGCTCAACCCGAGCGGCCCGTTCCTGATCGGGCGTCTGGCCCAGCGCACGAATGCGCTGCAGCTCTTTAGCCTGATCCGAGATCTGGACCCGGTCATTCCCCGCCTCTTTCTGAGACGATTGCGGCTGGGGCGACGGACCCTTCGTCTCCTGCGTGCCTAAGAGAATCTTGGCCAGTTGATCGGACCGACCCGAACCTGAGATCTGCATATCGCTCTCCTTCTTCTGGGAAACGGCTGAGCCAACCGGGGTTTTCCCCTCTCGGTTGCTTCAAACCCTGTCGCACACCTTATCGGTTTTCACTGTCTGGAACTTTAGCGGCCGGCGGATAATTCTTTTCAATATATTCCTGAACCATTTGCGTAATCCCGATGCCTCCTGATTCGGATGCTCTATTTCCGATCTCTTGGTCATAAAAGGAGTAAAAGTATGAGCCCATTTTGCCGGACATCTCTGATTCATGAACGGTTTCCCGCATCACCTTCATCAGATAGGACACAAAGAAGGCTTCATACTGCTTGGCGGCCTTGAGTAACTCTTTCCGATCACCTGGAGCCCCCTGTACCTGCAATGAGCTGAGGTCATTCTGATTCCCCAGTGGATCGGTGAAGACCGGAGAAGAAAGAAACTGCGCTTGAGTCGAATCATGAATATTCATTGGAACTCTCGTGTAATGTAGCCCGCTTTCAACGCTTTTCAATTACTGCATTAGTTCATATTATCAATATCTTAACTAGATAATCTCAAGATTCGCTTGGAGTGCTCCTGCTGCTCGCAATGCCGAAAGAATTGAGACCAGGTCTCTGGGCGTTACTCCGACAGCATTCAGTGCCCTCACGACCTCGCCCAGCGTGACAGTCTCGTCAACGACGATCAGCCGAGACTCTTGCTCCTTTACCTCTGTTTGGACGTCTTCGGTCACGGTCGCGGGTTGACTGCTAGCCGATCCGATCAGCGGGGCATTGGGTTGAGAAACACTCAAGGTGTTCTTGACCGAAATCGTTAGATTCCCGTGAGAAATCGCACAGGTGGAGATGCGCACATGTTCGCCGAGTACGACCGTACCGGTTCGTTCGTTCACGACCACTTTGGCGGCCATGTCGACCGAGACATCCAGGCCTTCGATTGACGCAATGTATTCGACAACTCGACCGTGAAAATTCGTGGGAATCGTGGCCTTCACATGACCGGCATTGATGGGTAAAGCACTGCCTTTCCCAAAGACTCCATCGATGGCTTCAGCCGTTCGAATCGCCGTCGTAAAGTCCGGCTGCCGGAGCATGACCGAGACGGTCTCCCAAGCATCGATATTGACCACCAATTCCTTTTCGATAATCGCGCCTCCCGGCACCACCCCGGCGGCCTGGTGATTCTTGGTCACCGAAGCACCTCCGGCACCTCCCACTCCACCGAGGAATCCACCCACCGACACCGGCCCCTGTGCGACGGCAAACACTTGCTGATTCGCCGCTTTGAGCGGAGTCAACAAGAGCGTTCCACCTTGCAGGCTTTTCGCATTGGCCATGGAGGACACGACCACATCAAGAGTTTGGCCGGGTTTGGCGAACGGGGGAAGTTTGGTGGTGACCATAACAGAGGCAATGTTTTTCGTGAGAAGCTGGATCGGATCGATGACCAGATTGATCCCCATCTTATTCAGCATGGACATCATCGCCTGGATCGTGAACTGACCACCGATGACCTGGTCGCCGGTGCGATCGAGTCCGACGATCAGTCCATAGCCGATCAGTTGGTTTTCACGAACGCCCTCAATGGCTCCGATATCCTTGATCCTGACCGCCTCCGCTGGGAGCGGGAGACCTACGGCTCCGATGAAGAGTCCCGCCATCAATGACCTGGCCCAAGATGTAATCATTTCACCCGTAATCCTTGTTGTTACAACTTCTGTGTTGACTGAACGTGCGATTTACGGCCCAAGAGCATTCTCGAAATCCAGCCCTGCTCAGACGCCGACTCTTGCGGAATGCTGACTCGGCGTTTCCTGCCGTGCCAATAGCCGGTTCGGCCGGGATCCTGAGGCGGATCTAAATCCGCTCGCCGCACCACACCGCTCATCACCATCATTTGCAACGACCGAATCGAGATCGCGCCGCGCCAGAGCCCCCACTTCGCCGAGACGTTTCGTGTAGCAATCAATTTCACAAGCAACATCCTTCGTTAGAACGGGTAGATCCAATCAAGCACTCGAACCAGCCACCCCGGCCGTTGCACATCGTCCAAGACTCCCAACCCGGCGTATTCGATTTTGGCATCGGCGATCGCCGAGGAGAGCACGGTATTCTTCGTGTCCACATCTACGCGCCTCACAATGCCGGCAATCGTCATCATTTGCTTTTCACTGTTGACGGTAACCTCACGCCGTCCTTCAACCCGCAAATCGCCGTTCGGAAGCACTTCGACTACAATCACCGAGATCGTTCCGGTTAACGTGCCTTCTCGGCTGGTGGCGCCCTTTCCACTGAACTTGTTGCTTGCCGAGGCATCGATCCCGAGCCCTCGCCGGGCTTCATCGCCAAGTCGGAGACCGGGAATGCCGATATATCCGGTTCCGGTTCCCGCCAACGAATTGGATAACGTTGAATCACGTTGCGCCGAAGTGTCCGCCGATTTTGATCCTCGGTGCTTCTCGACAATCTTGACGGTCAGGATGTCCCCTACCCGCATGGCCCGCATATCTTCATACAAGTACGCACGGCCGTTATCTTCTTGCCACAGCGAGCCCAGCGTCTTGGGCGGAGCCAATGCCGGCACGGTAAGCTTGGAGGAAACGGAGGGAGAGCTTGAGGGAAAAAGACTACAACCGCTCAGCAGCAGGCTGATGACGACCACTCCCGATGTGTGAGTTGTTGCGCAGCGCATGCGTGATCCTAAAACTCCACTTGAACGAGTCCTGGAGCGACGATCTTCGCCCGCAGTTCTCGCCCGGAATCGAGGTTTGCCACCATCACTGTCTGTCCGACTTGCCCGCTTCCCTTCGTCACGCCTGATGTTTGAACGGAGAAGTTGCCGCGCCGCGCTTCAATCATGACGTGATCGCCCTTTTTCACCATAAAAGGTTTTTTCAGGAAGGTCGGACGCAACGGAGTATTCGGTTGCAGCGGACGGGCCGTGCTTTTTCCAATGACGGCTTCCGGGTCAGTGATGAAGGGGTGCTTCACATCATAAGTGACGATACGCGCGGTGGTGAGATCATCCGGCTCAATGGTCTCTTCAGACTTGAGAAAACGCGCCGGAACGACCACGTCGATCATGGCGGAAATATCCGCCAGGGCATCAATGGTCTTCCATACATTCCCGTTGACCATGACCTGGATAGGAAAGCTTCTTCGCCCCATCGTTGTGGAGCCTCCAGGAACGGCAGGGATCTGTAGTTCGATTACTCCGGCCGGGATTTTGATCGGATCCAGCGGCTCCAGAAGGGTGACTTGCACCGACTTCACCCGGGTTCCCCATTCGCCTTCAAGATACTTCTGAATGGTCTTTTGGATTTGCTCAAAGTGCAGCGCCCGCATCGTCGGCCGGGTCGAATCCAACTTGTTGAGAGCCGCTCCGCTGGCTCCCTGCCCGCTCATCGATATGGGCTTGACCAGTTTCTCCGAACTCCCGCCGATGGCCGGGGCGGCCACGGCGGCAAGGATACAGACGGCGGCGATGATGCGAAGGCTAGTCATAACGTCTTCCTTATCGTCTGAGATTGTTCGCGATGGACATCATTTCGTCAGACGCTTGAATCGTTTTTGAGTTAATTTCATAGCTCCGTTGCGCGATGATCATGTTGACCATTTCTTCAGCCAGGTTGACGTTCGAGCTTTCGAGGAAGCCCTGCTGGATGGTCCCGAATCCGGTGGAGAATCCGCCGGTCCCTTGAGTCGGAGGGCCCGACGCAAAGCTGTCGATGAACAAATTGTTTCCCATCGCCACGAGTCCGGCCGGATTGTCGAATCGCGTCAATTGAATCTGGCCGACCTGGGACGCCTGGGTCACACCAGGGAGCAAGACGGAGACGGTTCCGTCCTGACCGATATCCATCTTCAACGCGCCGGAGGGAATGGTAATGACCGGATTCAACAAGTCACCGTCACCTGTGACCAAGTTGCCGACGTTATCGCGTTTGAACGACCCGTTCCTGGTGTACATGATGGTTCCATCCGGTCTGGAGACCTGGAAGAACCCCGGTCCATCGATTGCGATATCCAGATCGTTATTGGTCTGGCGCATGTTGCCCTGGAGCCATTCCTTCGAGACCGTGGTGGGGCGCACACCGGCGCCGACTTGAATGCCGACGGGAAAGACACCGACGTTGGATGCGCTGGTGCCCGGCAAGCGCTGGATTTGGTAGAGCAGGTCAGCAAATTCGGCCCGGCTGCGCTTGAACGAGTTGGTGTTGACGTTGGCCAGGTTGTGGGCCACGGTATCCACATTGATCTGTTGTGCCGTCATTCCGGTGGCGGCCGTCCACATTGCCCGAATCATAATTGCCTCCTAAGCCACTCGTCCGAGTTCTTGAATGGCTGTTTCAGCCATTCGGTCCAGGGTTTGAATCAATTTCTGAGCCGATTCATACCCGCGCATACCTTCGATCATCTTGACCATTTCACCGATGGAATTGACGTTGGAATCTTCAATATGTCCGGCCTGGATTTGAGGAGCCTTCGCCGGAAACCCCTTGTCGGAGACGAACATGCCTTCCGCATATTTTTGCGGCATGTTGGTATCGGGGAAATCCATCACCTTGATGGTGCCGATGGGATTGCCGTCGACTCTAATTTCACCCTGATTGGAAATGTCCATTTTCCCGACGGGAATCTTCAGCTCGCCCTTGGTGCCCATCACCGGATATCCGAGATTGGTGACCAGCCGGCGTTGATTGTCGAGAGACAGCATGCCGTTGCGGGTAAAGCGTGTGCCTTGAGGGGTTTTGACTTCTAAGAACCCGCGGCCCTGGATGGCCAGATCGAGAGGGTTTCCGGTCAAGCGAATCCGGCCCGCGTCATACGTTGTTTTGACCGTATTCGGAGCCGCATACACGCGTTCTGTCGGGCCGAAAGGTTTCGCTACGATTTGGTTCGCCAGCGACACCGTGCCGGGGATCGCGGGAATGGCCAGTTGCACTTTTGGAAATACGGCTTTGAAGGTCTGCTCATCTTGCTTGAACCCGGCCGTGTTGACGTTGGCCATGTTGTTGGCGAAGACTTGCATCCGTCGCTCATGGGCGAGGGCACCGGACAGGATTGGATAAATACCTCGATTCACAGTCTTCGCTCCTTGGTCATTCGATTCGCAAGGACATACAGCAACGTGCATGCCAGACCGTGACGCTCAGTCGGCGTAGACCTGTTCGATGAAGGAAGAGAGAAATGCGGGGAAATATGGCAGGCTGTCAATTATCCGACGGTCGGATGGAAGGCGCGCGGGCCACTCTGTTCTTTTTGATCAGGCGAATAATTCCGTGGTGGAGGAAGAAGTTGCCTAGCGTAGAAGGGATTCGCCGGCCGCCGAAGACTGGGCCATGGAGGCTATGCCTGGAACTTCACCGATCGACTCGGAGAAGCGGATGGGATTCTCAGCGGTCGCGAGGGCCAATGATTTCACGGCCTGGCTCAATAGGGCTTCTCCTGATGAGGCCGAAGAAGTATACATAGATCCGCCGATGTGACAGGTCAGCAGCACTTCCTGTCCTTCAATCATCAGGGGCAGCGACATCGTGCGATAGATATTCTGCGCGAGGGTATCGATCTCATCCCGTGCGACCACGCTTTCAATCAGAATGGCGAATCGCCGATCGCCGATCCGGGCGACGGTATTGTTCGAGGGCAACGCGCTCTTGATGCGGGCGGCCTGCACTCGCACGATCAACGAGATATTGGGAGTCGTCATTGCGGTCGGCAGCGGATGAAACTGCTGAAGATCCGCGACCAGCACACCGACACTGCGGCCCATATGCGACGCCCGCGTGAGCCCTTGTTCGAGGAGCACGGTGAAGAGACGCAACGTGGGCAGACCCGTCACATGGTCGTAGGCCGCCAGACTGTCTTCCTGTGGCTGGATTCTGGTGCGCCGGGCAAACGGCCAATACCACATTCCCGCAAGGCTGAGGCTCAGGCTCATGAACAGCCCGATTCCGCCGACCAGAGATTCGGGAGTCGTGAGCGACGCGCGCTCTAGGCTGCCGCCACTGCTTGTGTCGAAGGGAGCTCTCGGCGGCATACTCGTGAGCCATTGAGCCGCGAAGAATCCGGTGGCAAGCGCCAGCGCAAAACAGCTGATGGATCTTGTGCGAGACGATGCGCTGATTCGTGAACGCGAGCGGCCGAGGCGGGAGAGACCCAGAGTGAACGGCCCGCGATAGCCGATGGAAGACGTAGAGGGTGTTGCACCGGCCGATGTAGGTTGTTCTCTATCCATGAACAAGAAGCGGAGACATCCTTATAAGTGATGCCTCTGTTTCGGTTATTCAGAGAGAGAACTGAAGGACTCGTATGTGAAGCGTGCGATCCGGCACAAACTGCCACAAACAATCACCGTGAAGATTGCCTCGGGGGCAAGCACACCGCACCAGTGCACGTATGCCGGGCGCTACTCTTCGGCATGGAGAAACGCTTTCAGTCGAAGAATCGCTTTGGTGTGAATCTGGCACACACGAGATTCCGTGACCTTCAAAAGCTCGCCGATTTCCTTCATCGTCAGTTCTTCATAGTAGTAGAGGGTCAAGACCAGTCGCTCTTTTTCAGGCAATTCCTGAATGGCTTCGCCGATCGCTTCGCGCTCTCGCTCGTTCACCAAGCTGGATAACGGATCCAGGTGATGTGTATCGGCGAGCATCTTGACGACTTTGTGCCCATCCGGTTCTTGAAGCCCCAAGTCGTCGATACTGATCATCACGGCCCCACGGGCCCGCGAAATAAATTCGTCGAGATCAGCCAAGGGCATCTTGAGTTCGGACGCCACTTCTTCATCCAACGGAGGGCGTCCCAGTCGATTCAACAACGTGATATGGGTCTTTTGCAGGAGACCGATGCGTTCGTGCACGGAACGTGGAATCCAATCCATCGAACGAATTTCATCCAACATGGCGCCGCGAATGCGGAACTCCGCGTAGGTCTTGAATTTCGCTTCGCGATTGGGATCGTATTTCTCCATCGCATCCATGAGGCCGATTGTCCCGACTGAGATCAAGTCCTCGGCATCCAGGTACGCCGGTAATCGAAAGGCCAGTCGATGGGCCATCGCCCGAATCACGTGCGCGAACTCTTTGATCAGTTGTTCCCGATGGGCGTCTCCGCTGGGAATCGCTTGATGGACACGATGAACGGCCGTTTTGCTCATAATAAATATGCCTTTGACTCCATCACATGACTGCGGTGGTCTGAAGTAAGCGTTGCCACAACAACTGCACAGCGCTCTTAGGAAAATTCGGCTCGGGCCACTGCAAAACTTGCCCAGCCAGCCGCGTCAACGCCTGCGCCGCCGGCGAGGCTGGAAACAGCTCCAGCAGTGCCTTTTGTCGCATTACTGCCAGCGGAACATAATCGTCTTGAGGGATATAGCCGACATACTCAAGCACAACATGCAGGAACCGATCCGCAGCGGTATCGATTTTCCTAAACACTTCTGCCGCTTCTCGCGGGCTCTTTGCCATGTTGACCAACACTTTGAAACGACGCTCCCGATATTGCCTGGTCAACACTTTGATGAGGGCATAGGCATCTGTGAGAGAGGTGGGCTCGGGAGACACCACGACAATGGTATCCTGCGCCGCCGAAGCGAAGAAGGTCACATTCGGAGAAATCCCGGCCCCGGTATCGATAAGGAGCACATCGACGTCGCGCGAGAGGGCTTCGAGTTGTTCCATGAGCATCATTTGCTGTGATTCGCTCAACGAGGTCAGCTGTGGAACGCCAGAACTGGCAGGCAGCACCCGGATTCCTCCCGGTCCATCGACAATGACATCATCCAAGCAGTGCGTCCCCGCCAGCACATGTTCGATGGTATGTTCCGGGACTAAGCCCAGCAGCACATCCAAATTGCCCAACCCGAGGTCGGCGTCCAAGACGAGGACCCGCTTCCCTGCTCGACTGAGAGCCATCGCCATATTGGCGACGATATTCGTTTTGCCAACGCCGCCTTTCCCGCTGGCCACGGCAATGACGCGCGTCAGCGAGGAGACTCGCTCCGACACATCCCCTGCCATGGATGTCAATGATCCGCTCTGCATTGTCTGTCCTCCTACCGGGTAACAGTGTTCATGGTGACGGTGTGCGAGCCGCGTGACGGGGACCGCTCCGCCGATGCGTGCGCATCCACGGACGATCGGAACGGAACCGTATAGCGGCGGCCGATGAGAAGCTCGGCCAGCCGTTGGGGCGTGGCGACTTCAAGATCCTCTGGAACCCGCTGGCCGGCGCTCCAATAGGACAACGGAATGCCCGACTGGTGACTTAATTCGTAGAGCGCCCCGAATGAATCCGTTTCATCGAGTTTGCTGAACAACAGGCGCAGCAGCGGGAGCGCATGAATCTGCGCGACCTGGCGTTGTAAATCCTGCTCCCGCGTCGAGGCCGAGACGACGACGTGCGTTTGCACTTCCGGTTCCGTCTTGAGCAGCTGATGCAGGGTGTGCACCAAGGCCAGATCCCGTTCTGCAAAGCCGGCCGTATCGATCAGAATCAAGTCCGCATCGGCATGCTTGTGGACACAGGTGGCAGCCTGTTTGGCCGACATCGCCGATTCGCAGGGAATGCCTAGCACCTCGGCATACATCCGCAGTTGTTCGACCGACGCCAGTCGATAGGTGTCCAGCGAGACAATGGCGACGGACTTCTTTTCTTCCAACTGATAATGTGCCGCAAGCTTGGTGATGGCCGCCGTCTTCCCCGCCCCGTTCGTTCCGATCATCATGGCGATGGTCCGGTCTCCTTGACCCGAGAGCAGCGCACCGCTCACGCGCATGTCTTGCGCCAGACACTTCGCCAACGCATTCTGGAGGTCGTGCGGCTCCGTCACATTGCGACCGGTCAAGTCCGCGCTCAACGATCGGCCGATCCGGTCGGCGCTCGATGGGCGCAGGCCTTGCGCCACGAGACTGCGGCACAACGCCGCGATGGCCGGGTCTGCATGTTGACTCAACGATTGTGCGGCTGCCGGCAAGGACGCGCCGATCTCCCGGCTCAATGTGCGCAATTCTTTACGCAGATCTTGTAAACGGCTCTGCGTGATCTCCGCTGGCCGCGGCGCGACCGGGCGTGTGTGTCGAGGGGCCGGTGAGGGCGCCACAGGCTGTTTTATGCCATACACTTGAGAAAGCGGCGCCGGGTTCGCCAACATTCCCTGTAAGGTGTCATGAAATACTTCCGGGCCGACCGGCGGCGGCGTTGTACTGGCAGCAGCTGGCGCGGGTCGAGCTTTGCGGGTCTCGCTCGGGGCTGAGGTGTCACGTGCCGGCTTGATAGGCGGCAACGGATCATATTCGGCAGCGGCCATGACCTCCAACACCGGCTTATTGAAGTAACTCATCAGCCGTCCGCCTTGATGCACTTCCTTCGACGAAAGGATGACTGCGTCCGGACCCAGCTCTTCTTTGATGGCTCGAATCGCATCCTGCATGGTCAAGGCATGAAATGTTTTGACTTTCATTGGTCACCTCACGACGGTTGCGGCAGTTCTGAATCCAGCCGGATGGTATCGAGCGACTGCAATCGCACCATGGCATCGATTTCATTCAGGCCAATCACCGGGACAGAATGCAAAAGCCGGTCCGTCAGCCGGCGGAGGTGTCGGCGCACAGCCGGAGAGCAGAGCAGAATCGGCTGTTGACCGCGCGCAGCCACGCGTTCCGCCGATTGCTTGAGCGCCGTCAGGAGCTTGTGCGACAACGCGGGATCCAGATTCAGCATCGCCCCCTGCGGCAATGTTGACGCTTGCTCCGCCAATGTTCGATCGAGGCGCGGATCCAGAGTAATAACCGGGAGCGAACCGTCCGGTGCCTGGTACTGCTTGGTAATGGTCCTGGCGAGCGACTGCCGGGCCATCTCCGTCAAGAGTTCGGCATCCTTGGTCGTCATGGCGTGATCGGCGATGGCTTCCAGGATGGAGCGAATATCCCGGATGGGAATGCCCTCTTTCAGGAGATTGCCCAAAATCCTGACGACCGTGCCCAGCGACACCATGGTCGGCACGAGTTCTTCCACCAGCTTGGGGTGCGTTTTCCCCACTTCGTCGAGCAAGGCTTGGGCTTCCTGCCGGCCCAACAATTCATGGCCGTGGCGTTTGATGATCTCAGAGAGATGCGTCGTAATAGCCGAGCTGGCATCGACGACGGTATAACCGGCCATCTGCGCCTGCTCACGTTGATCCTCAGCGACCCACAACGCCGGCAACCCGAAAGCCGGCTCTTTGGTGGGAATGCCCTGGACCATCCCGCGCTGCGCTGTGCCGGGATCGATCGCCAGCACATGACCCGGGAGCACTTCGGCCTTGGCAACCTCGACCCCCTTCAGCATGATCGCGTATTCATTTGGGCGCAGTTGCAGATTGTCCCGGATATGAATGGGAGGCACGACAAACCCCATGGATTCGGCAAACTGTCTCCGCAAGCCCTTGATACGATCCAGGAGCGCATTGCCCTGTGTGCCTTCTACGAGATTGATCAAGCCATATCCCACTTGCACCTCCATCAAATCGAGCGGAGCAATGTGGGCGACCGGCTCGTCGACTTTGGCAGTCACCGGCGGAGGAGTCAGAGTTTCAGGCGCCTGTTCCCGTTGATAGAGGTGGTAGGCAATCCAGCACACGCCGCCTCCCAGCACGAGGAAGGCCAGATGCGGTAAGCCCGGCACCAAGCCGAGGGCCAGCAAGATGCCGCCCGCCGTTCCCACGGCGCGGTGTGAATTGAGGAGTTGCTGCGTCATCTCCGCGCCCAGGTCGTTTTCTGACGCGGCGCGCGTCACAATCATACCGGTGGCGGTCGAGACGATCAGCGCAGGAATTTGGGCGACCAGGCCTTCACCCACGGTCAGGAGCGTATAGGTTTGCGCCGCCAGGCCTGGGCTCATGCCCTGCTGCAGAATGCCGATGGTCAGGCCTCCGACGATATTCACCACCACGATGATGACCGCCGCCACCGCGTCCCCGCGCACAAATTTGCTGGCACCGTCCATGGCGCCGTAAAAGTCCGCTTCTTCCGCGATATCCTTCCGGCGCCGCCGGGCTTCATCTTCCTTAATGAGACCTGCGTTCAGATCGGCATCGATCGCCATCTGCTTACCCGGCATCGCATCCAAGGTGAAGCGGGCAGCGACTTCAGCCACGCGGCCGGCGCCCTTCGTGACCACGACGAAATTGATAATGACGAGAATCGCGAACACCACGAGACCGACGGTGTAGTTCCCGCCGACGACAAAATTCCCGAACGTTCGGATGACTTCCCCTGCCGCCGCCGGGCCTTCATTCCCATGCAACAGAATCAGGCGGGTCGATGCAATGTTTAGAGACAACCGAAGCAGCGTGACCATCAGGAGAATCGATGGAAAGACCGAAAAGTCCATCGGCCGGCGCACTTGCAATCCCACCAGCAAAATAATGATGGAAATCGTGATGTCGAAACTGAGCAAGAGATCCAAGAGAAAGCGCGGGAGCGGCAGCAGCATGACCATGAGCACGCCAACCACACCCACGGACATGACAATGTCCGGATGCTTCAGTAGCGGAGGATGTTCGATCGGAGGCACGGTCGTCGTGGATGCCATGTAATAGAGCCCTTCTTATAACTGTCCGGGGTTCACACCCCTGGCCCGGTACACAAAGGCCAGGATTTCAGCCACAGCGCGATACAGATTCGACGGAATTTCTTTTCCGATATCGACCAACCGGTACAGCGTGCGAGCGACCAATTTATTCTCGACCACCGCCACGCCATGATGGCGAGCCAGCTCACGGATACGCTCCGCAACAAATCCGGCGCCCTTGGCGACCACGAACGGGGCGGCCTTCTGATTCGAGTCATATTTCAGCGCCACCGCCAAGTGCGTGGGGTTGGTGACCACGACATCGGCGGTCTTCACCGCCGCCATCATGCGTTTCTTGGCGAGATCGCGCTGCGCGGAGCGGATACGGCCACGAACCAACGGATCGCCTTCCGCTGCCTTGTGCTCTTCCTTCACCTCTTCTTTGGTCATACGCAGATCGCGAGACCACTCAAACCGTTGATACATGTAGTCCACGGCCGCGAGAACCGCCAATGCGCCGACCACGCCCATCGCCACTTTCAGCGTGAGATGCCCGGCCATTTCGACCGAAGCCGGCAGGTCGTAATCCATGAGTCCGGGCACCATGAGCAGATCGTGACGCGCGGTAAACAGTCCGACCGCCATAATGATCGCGATCTTCACAAGGCCTTTGGCGAGTTCCATGACGGATCGGGTGGAGAACAGTTGTGCCAAACCCTTGGCCGGATTGAGCTTGTTGAAATTGGGTTGGAGCGCGTTCGGTCTCCACAGGAATCCTGTTTGCGCCAGTGAGGCGCCGGTCCCCATGAACAGAATGACCGCGAGAACGGGAAGAATCAGAACCATCGTCGTGACACTGATTTGCACGACAATGGTGTGGATATGTTCCACTGTCAGCGCTTTCCAAAACGTTTCGTCAAAGGATAAGGACAGCCCGCGCCGCGTGACGTCGGTCAACTGCCGCAGGCCGATCGGCACCCCGATGGCTAAAAAGCCGACTCCGCCGATCAGGACTGCCGCGGTGCTGACATCCCGGCTGATCGCGACCTGTCCGTCGCGCCGCGCCTCAGATTTGCGCTTTTCAGTCGCTTCCTCTGTCCGACTGCTTTTATCTGATTCTGAGTCAGCCACGTCCGAGACTCCTCAGTAAGGCTTCGATCGTGAGTTGGAGTTGTTCGAACTCCGACCCGATCAACGACACGGTAAACGGCATGCCGATACTCAGCACGAGCAACCCGCCCGCAATCGTAATGGGAAAGCTTAAGACAAAGACCTGCACTTGCGGGACGGCGCGGCCGAGCAAGGCCATGAGCACGTTGATGAGCAAAATGGCAATCAGCACCGGCGCGGACAGTTTCAGACCGATCGTAAACATCCGCTGCGAGAGCAGAAGAATTTCTTCGCCCAGGTGCGAAGACAAATGGGCGCCGAATGCGGGAATCGCCTCATAGCTGTGAATGATGGTCGCCATGGCGAACAGATGGGCATTCAATGAGAGAAAGATCAACGAGGCCAGCATGGTAAAGAACTGGGCGAGCATCGGCGTTTGTTGCGATGTCGTGGGGTCGAACAGGTGGACCGCACCGAAGCCCATTTGAATTCCCAATAGCTCGCCGGCGACTTCCAACGCGCCGAACAGCAGGCGAACTGCCAAGCCGATTGTGACTCCAATCATCATCTCGCTGAGCATGCCGCCCACCAAGATCATGGGATCCAGTGAAATGGCGGGCATCGGAATCGATGAAGCCAGCATCAGGCTCAACGTCAGCACTAATCCAAGCTTGACCTTGACGGGAATCGTCCGTCCGCTGAAGACCGGCAGCGCGGCCAGCAATCCCCCGATGCGGGACACCAGGACAAGAAACGCCTGGAACTGGGGAAGAAGAATGTGAATCGTCTGCGTCAGTCCCATGCCGTCCTAGCGAATGTAGTCAGGAATATTGGTCAGAAGATTCGTCATGAAGCTGGTCATGATGCCCAGCATCCAGGGCAAGAACACGAGAATCGCGCCGAAGAGCGTTAAGACCTTGGGCACAAAGCTCAAGGTCGGCTCATTCAATTGCGTCATGGCTTGAAACGCGCTCACGACCAAACCGACCAACAGACTCAACCCTAAGATAGGAGCCGAGACCAGAAGAGTCGTTTCCAGTGCTTGCCGGCCAAGTTCAGTGACCATTTCTGGTGTCATAGAATTACTGAAAGCTCCTTACCATGGAGCCGACGACGAGATACCATCCGTCGGCCAAGACAAATAGAATGAGTTTGAACGGCAATGAAATGACCGCCGGCGGCAAGAGCATCATACCCATCGACATCAGAATGCTGGCCACGACCATGTCCACAATCAGAAACGGGATATAGATCAAGAACCCGATCTGAAAGGAGATGCGCAGCTCACTCAGAATAAAAGCCGGGATCACCACATGAGTCGGCACATCGGCGATCTTTTCCGGTTTAGGAATCTTGCTGAGCGTGATGAAGAGCTCGAGGTCTTTGTCCCGGAGCTGGCGCAACATGAATCCCCTGACCGGCTCGATGCCCTTCTTCCAGGCCTCTTCATAGGACAGCTGTTCGGCCAGGAGCGGTTGCAGCGCTTCGCCGTAGACTTGCTGTCCGACGGGAGCCATGATGAACATCGTGAGAAACAAGGCGAGCGCCAGCAACACTTGATTCGGCGGAACCGATTGCGTACCGAGTGCTTGGCGGAGAAACGAGAGGACGATCACAATCCGCGTAAACGACGTCACCATGATGAAGAGCGCCGGCGCCAGCGAGAGGACCGTCAAGAGAATCAGAATCTGAATGACGACGGCGGTCTGCTTCGGCGAATCCGATCCCAGATCGATGCTCACCGACGGGCCGGCGGCCCACACTTGATCCGGCGTCGCCATCTCCAGGCCGAGAAGGAGCAGGATCCCCAGCAGCACGAATCTCGTCCAGGGCAGCACCTTGCGCGTCAGGCTATACATGCGGTCCGCCTTGCTTCCCCTGCCCCAAGGCGTTGGTGACATCCTGCCACCATTGAGCCGACAGCAAGTTGCGAGGGGATAGTCCGTTGGGAATACCGGTCTGACCGGAAGATGTTACGAGGGTCGCCAACTGTTCCGTGGCTTCAATACGACCGAGGGGAATCAGCGTCTCTGCCGTCACCCCGACGGCAAAGTATTGACCGGCAATGGCAACCAGGGCGATCGATTGCCGTGGAGCGAGGTAACTGTTCGCCACGACTTGAATGAGCGGCGTGCCGCCCGACAGGCCCATGCGTTGCGCGAACACGCGACGCGCGACCCAGGCCACGGCTCCCATCAGAAGGAGGACCGCCCCTAGCGCCAAGAGTGTCCGGCCCATGCTTTCCCACACGTCAACCACAGTGTCGCTCCTCTATCGCTTAGGCCAGTTGCTTGACACGTTCCGCCGCGCTCACCACATCGGTGAGCCTGATCCCGAACTTTTCGTTCACGACGACCACTTCGCCCTTGGCCACCAGCTTATTGTTCACCATGACTTCCATCGGTTCGCCGGCCAATTTATCGAGCTCGATGACCGAGCCTTGCGCGAGCTGCAAGAGGTCTCGAATCGCCATTTTCGTCGACCCGACGTAGATGGATACCTTCATCGGAATATCGAGAATGAAGTCGATATTCTTCGGCTGTTCCGCGACCGCCGTATTCGTTACCGGCGGAAACGAGGCCGGCGCCGCGGCGGCAGCCTCTTGCGTCGTCGTGTCGGCAGCTTGATTCACATCGTCGTCAGCCATACGGTCGTCTCCCCTCCCTGCGAGTTACGCCAGCACTTTCGTGACACGACAGGCGTGATTGCCTTTAAATACCCCGGGGCTTCCCAAAAACTTGAGATAGTCCTCGACATAGCATTCCAGCGGATCGCCGGGGCGCTGATCCAGCATCACCACGTCGCCGGGCGCAAAGTTCAGCACGTCCTGGACAGTGACGGTGGTGGAACCCAATTTCACCGCGATCGGCAACTCGCACTCATGAATCAGATCGCGGAACTTGCTGTTCCAGGACCCATCCTGTTCCAGCTGATCCGACACCAGTCCTGAGTAGAGCTTTTCCTTGATGGGTTCCAGCATCGAATAGGGATACACCACGAACAGATCCCGGGTGGTCTCCCCGATGATGACTTGCAGCGTCACTACAATGACGACCTCTGAAGCCGTCACTACCATGGCAAATTGGGGATTACTCTCGGAGCGCACATAATCCACCTTCACCGGCATAATCGCCTGCCAGGCCTTTTCCAAATCCGCGAGCGCCAACATGAGCAGCTTCTTGATCATGCGGAGTTGTACGGCGGTAAAGTCTCGCCCTTCGGGCTTCACATGCGTTTGTCCCTTCCCGCCGAAAAAATAGTCGACCAGCAGATACACGAGAAAGGCATCCATCACGAAGAGCCCGCTGCCTCGCAGAGGAGCCATGTGAAACACATTGAGCGAGGACGGCATGGGAATCTTTTTCAGAAACTCGCCGAATTTGATGACCTGTGTTCCGACCACGACAAATTCGATCGCTTCGCGGAGCACGCCGGTCCAGGCGACGGCTTGGCGCCGGACAAACCGATCGTTGATCATCTCCAGGGTCGGCATGCGTCCCCGGATAATCCGCTCCTGATTGAGGAGATCGTACCCCTTCACGCCGGTCGTCGCTTCCGCCGCCGTCTCGGCCGCCGGCGCGGTTTCGACTTCACCGGAGACCACGCCGTTCAACAGCGCATCGATCTCATCTTGTGAAAGAATCTTTTCCATAGCCGTCTGTCTACTGAACCACGAAGTCCGTAAAGTAGGCGGTCTTCACCCCCGGCTTGGGCAGCAGGCCGTTGACTCGTTGCGTAATCTCATCTCGAAGTTGAAATTTGCCCTGCGGACTTCGAATCATGGCCGAGTCTTTGCTTGAGAGCAGCACCAGAATGGTGTCGCGCAATTGAGGAATACGGCCTGACAGATTCGCCGAGACCCCTTCATTCTCCACCTCTAACTTAATGGTCAGTTTGAGATAGCGAATGTCCGGCGCGTCGGCCAGATTGACAATGAACGGATCCAGATCGAACACCACGCCGGGGCTTGCTTTCCCTGCGGCTTCGCCATGCCCTTCGGATTTTGCCGACGCCTCCGTCTTATGCTCATCCGCCGCCTCTCCCCCACCGTGGCTCTGGCCCCCCATGAATTTCACGATGACAAAGGCGCCACCAAGTCCGGCGACGAGCGCCGCGGCGACGACAATAATAAGAAGCTTAATGGGAAGCGCCGGTGCCGGCGCTGCGGGCTTGTCTGCTTCAGGGGTTGCTGCTGCTGCTTCATCTGACATGGAGACCTCCTCAATTCACATGCGCAATTGCCGTCACCGGTGGTTTGTGCAATGGATATGCCATCTGAGGTAAAGCCGGCTGTCATCGAGTTGGCAGACGACTACACGCCAAATGAGCGTAATTAATGGGGCCTGTGTAAGAAATACGGAGAAGGCTTCGTTGCGCGAGCCGGTCCGTTGACGCTGTCAGAAATCTGACGGTGAGACTAGACCTGCTGGAGGAGCCGCTACAGACGAATCGAGGATGAAAAGAGCGGAAGGGAAGCCGGGATGAGTTCGTCTAGACACTCATCCCGGCAGAGGCGGCTGTTCTATCGTTTCAGATTCACCAACTCCTGGAGAATTTCATCCGATGTCGTGATCACGCGCGAGTTGGCCTGGAAGCCACGCTGCGCGGCAATCATGTCGATAAAGCTTTGACCGAGATCGACATTCGAGAGCTCCAGCGAATTAGACAGGACACGGCCGAGACCGGCGCTATCCGGCGATCCTGTCACCGGCTGACCGGAGTTTCCTGATTCGGCAAAGGTATTTTTCCCGGTCCTGGTCAAGCCGATCGGATCCGGGAACCTGGCTAGGACCACTTGAGCCAAGGCGCGCAGCTGTCCATTCGAGAACCGGCCGCTGATGACGCCGTTCGTATCGACGCTAAAGGCCTGGAGCGAACCGGCGGCATAGCCGTTCTGCGTCTGCTGGACCAGCGCGGAGGTGGAGCCGAATTGCGTGGTGCCGGTGAGACCGTTCCCGCCGTCGGTAATGACGCTGTCGCCGAAATTGATATCGATGAGTTGATCCTGTGTGGCGCCGACGAAGTCGATCTGGAGTTCTCCAGGGTTCGTGCCCACCGTTCCTGCCGCCGTATTGGTATCGAAGCGAGTCACCGGCCCTTCACGCTGCAGCGTCCCGTCTGTCCCGAAGGTCAGGGTCCCGGCGCCGACTCGGACGATCCCGAGCGTGGTATCGATATTACTGGAATGATAGTTGGCCGTATTCACGTCGGCGGTGCTCGACACGACGTTATAGTTCCAGGTATTCGATCCCACTTTCGTGAAATAGGTGGTCAACAGGTGATCGTTCCCCAACGAATCGTAGACCGTCAGCGAGGTGGTGAAGTTCGAGGTGCCGACCGGATCCGACACGTTGAAATCGGAGCCGGTGGTCGACGCACCGGCCAGCAGGTTGAGGGTCGATGCCAGGGTATTGGCGCCGCTTGCGGCCACCACGACGGTGCTGTTATTCGTCGCGACATCGTTCGTCGTGCCGGAGAGGCCGGATCGCAAGGTGAAGATATTACTCGCGCCCACCGTGGCTTCAAAGCCGTCATAGGCCCCTTGCAGGTAGGGGTTGACCGCCGTCAGACTCCGCACCGCACTCTGTATGGCACCGGCCAATGCCGACCCAGTGAGGCCGTTCGCCACCGTCACCGTCCGCACGCCATCGCCATTCAAGTTGATCGTAAAGGCATTATTGCCGGCCGCCGTCGTCGTGACCGAGGCGGACGATCCGATAATATTTGCGCGAACGCCGGTGGTCGCCGTGCTGGAATTCAGGTTGGCGGCCAATAGCGCCGTGGTGGTTGGGTTCGGCGACGCCGTGGTGGTCGGCAAGGCAATGTCTCCGATATTGCCGGTGATGGTCCCAGTCGTGTCGGCGAGGAATCCCTGCAGTTTGAACCCGGTGGGATCGACCACGACGCTGTCTTTATTCAAGCGGAACAGCCCATTACGTCCGTAGAATGTTCCGTTCTGCTTGTCTTTCATCACAAAGAACCCGTTGCCGTCGATAGCCAGATCGAGCACATTCGAGGAGGTGGCCAGCGATCCCTGCGTAAAATCACCCTGCACGGAGGTGAGCGCCACACCGATTCCGGTCTGGACTGAGCCTGATCCGCCTGAGATCGAGGAGCTGATCAGGTCGGCGAACGTGGCGCGACTCCCCTTGAACCCGACGGTGCTGAGATTGGCGATGTTGTTTCCGATGACCGACAATGCCGTGCCGTTGGCATTGAGACCGCTCACACCGGCAAACAGAGACGACAGAATACCCATGGGTCAGATCCTCCTTTGTAACAAATGCGCGCGCGTTTCTCTTATCGCAGTTCGACAATATCGTTGCGGTCGATCACATAGTCGCCGGCGGCCAGTTGCGGGCTGCCGTTGACCATCCGCACACCGGAGATTTTCAAGACAGAACTTGGGGCCGCGACGACCGCTCCACCCTTCGAGTCTTTGGCCAGGACCTGGTACTGATAGGTTCCGTTCGGCATCAACTGCCCGTTTTGATTGCGCCCGTCCCACTGGACTTCCTGTTTGCCGGCACTCTGCGTGCCCAAGTCCAGTATGCGAAGGGCCTTCCCCTGCTTATCCTGAATGGTGACTCGGACGGTACTCGCTTCGCGCTCCAACGCATACGTGAGTTTAGCCGGCCCGTTATTCAGATCGATGAGCGAGCCTTCGACCTGCACATTGCGCCCGATCATCGGCAAGAGGGTGTACTGCATCGAATCCGCTTGCTGAGCGATGCTTTTCTCCAGTAACTGAACCTGTTTCGTGCTCTGGTCCAATTGACTGAATTGCGCGAGCTCGGCGACGAATGCGGTGTTATCCATCGGCTTCAAGGGGTCTTGATTCTTCAGCTGCGTGACCAGAAGCTTGAGGAAGTCGTTCTGCCCCATTTGCTGGTTGCCGCTCAAGGCCCCGGCGATTCCGCCGCTTGCGGGCGCTGTGACTCCGGGTGTCGTCTGTGAGGTCGCTGAGCCAACGGTTGCCATAATGCGGTTCCCCTATCCTTATGCCACCAGATTCAACATGCCGCGACGCGGCGTCGTCTCACGCATCGTTTCTTCACGTCCCCGGCCCGAGTTCTGCCGCTCTTCCTGCGGAGCATGGCCCGGTGACTGGTCCCGAGACGTCGGTTGTTCGAAAGACCGTCCGGCGCTCTGTCGGTCAATGTCGACTTGAAAGCGTCCCAGATCCAAGCCCGATGCGGTCAATGCCGATTGCAACCGGTCTTGCCCGTTCATCAAATACTGTCCTAACTCGTTTCGCTCGGATGAGAAATGCGTGTGGACGGTCTCCTGATTGACCGCGACACGAATATTCACCCGTCCCAGATCGGCTTGCGAAAGCTCGAGTACCATCGACTTGGTTTGGCCCGTTGAATTCCCCGGCATCCAATCGGTCGACTGAACGGGAGGGAGGGTTGCGGCCGGCTGAGTGTCGGCGGGAAGCTTGGCTGAAGGAGCGGAGGAAAACGCGCGGTGATCCACGCCATGGGTCACCAACGTGGGATTCGATGGCGCGGCAGGCGCGGAAGCCTCCGGCACGATGGATTGGGCCGCAGTCTGCTCGGCAGACGGGCGTTCGCGATGGTCATGGCCGGACCACTCCATCCCGCCTTCATCCTTCTGGCTTGCGGCTTCTTGCCAGGCAGTCAGGGCAACCGCAGGCTGACGAGACACGTCCTCTTCTTTCGGCGCCGGAGTGTCTTGTACGGGCATCGGACGTTCCATGACCAGAGGCCGATTGTCTTCCGAACGTTGGATCTGTTCAGCGGTCAGTGCGTGGGCCGCCGCGAGGTCTTCCCGTACCTGAGAGCGCAACTCGTTGGGCAGGATCACCGGCTCAGCCTTCACCTCACTTGTTGCAGGAGCGTGCGGCTGCTCTTCACGCGTGAGCGGGAATGTCGGTTTTTCCTGTTGAAGCGTGCGGAGTTCTCCGGGCGTCGGCTGAGCTTGACCGCTCGGTGTCGTAGCGAGGTCGGACAAGGTCGTCTGCTGTCCGTTGGTATCGACGGACGGCTGCAGCGTGGCGCCTGATGGAATGGCCGCCGTGGAATCTGCGGATGCGGCCGCGAGGGCTTTGTGTTCGACCTGCGTA
The DNA here is from genome assembly GCF_900403705.1 of Nitrospira lenta. NCBI lineage: Bacteria > Pseudomonadati > Nitrospirota > Nitrospiria > Nitrospirales > Nitrospiraceae > Nitrospira > Nitrospira lenta. Next base: position 109,368 of record NZ_OUNR01000016.1, read on the forward strand.
ACGGTGGAGGAGTCCGCCGCCGTGATCGGCAACGATGTCCCGTCCTCCATGACAGAAGGCATCACGGACTCCATAGCGGTGTTCGTCTGTTCACCCGGTGCGGTCTGCATCGGGACTGGAGCATCTGTGATGACTGTGGGCTGCGCGATCAGTGCCAGCAAGACGCTTTGCGTCGTCACATCGGGCGGCGGCGCCGTGACCATGGGGGTGGAGTCCGGCCGTGCGGGTTCGGTCTCTTTGTCGCCGGCTTGGTTGCCTCGGTCGGCGCCGGAGGTTGTCGGTGCCGTTGTGGCGGACGCCGGCTGATCCGAAGCCGTCTGGGCATCGTGGGCATCGTGCTCATCGCTCGAGGCTTGGCTGCGTCCAGCCTCGTGACGGGATGTCTGTGCCGTATGAACCGACTGCAATTCAGATGAAAAAGATTTTCCGGATCCGGCCGATTCTCGACGGCTGCCTCCAGATCCTTGACGAGAGGTGCTCTGGGGGCCGGTTGCGTTGGAAGAGCCGGCCGATGCGAGATGCGGTAGTTGAACGTCCATTATGACCTCAGGTGTTCCCGATGATTGTCTGGTGACACGCACCGGCATAGTTCAAGCCTTGTGCCAGTGCGCTTCGCCGAAAACTCTGCGCCAATTGATGGAAATACACGAGGTGTGATCAGCTGATTCACGCAGGAGGAAAGTATTTCCTATCCCGTAGGCAAGATGCTTCCACTTACGAGGTGAACAGGCATGCAGGATGCTGAGATTGTCCGTCAGCAGTATTCCATGCCTTCGTCAAAGCGCGTCACGCAGACAGGTGGCATCACCGCTGTTGCTTCGCTAGTTGTGGCTGGAAGGCAAGTCTTTGCGAGCAATCTGGCGTTGCGCTTCGCGATCTCATCCGAAAGACGTCGCGCCGACTGTCGGCATCGACGAGTCTGTCCGTAGTCTGTTAGGGGGTTTGACCGAGCAGCTGTTCCGTGAGCTTGGCGGCACGGTCCACACGCACTTGAGAGAGAATGGCACCGGCAGTTTTCGGCTTGACGATCCGAAGGATTTCGATCGCTTTGTGCTCGGGCATCTTTTCGAGTCTGGCTGCGGCTTCTTCTGACGGCATGGACTCATACATCTTCGCGAGCTGCGCCTGGCTCTGACTCTTCTGATCCTGCGCTTGCTTGGAGAACAGGGCTTTCCGCTCCGCGATAAACTGGTCCTGCTGGATTTTCTGTTCCGTCGTTTGTTTCTGATGCAGCCGCCGAGACTCCTCCAGCTTCTTCTGCGTGGCCTCATTGCGCGTAAGCAGCCCTTCCAGTTCCGTCTTGAGGGCGAGGATACGCTCTTCTTCTTGCCGAACGGCCGTTTCACGGCGGTCGAGATCTTTCTTGCGCTGATCCAGCATCTCAATGATTTCTCTCGGCGTCTCAATGGACGGTTCTGGCGTAGCCGTGGCAGCGGCTGTGTCAGCCGTCGTGTCAGCGCTCCCGGACGGTCCCGCCGGTGTGGAGCTTGCCGCTGCAGCGGCCGGCTTCGCCGGTTTGGGTTGCGGCTCGGATGACGCTTGGCCCAGCTGCACCATGACCCACAGCAGAAATACCGATCCGGTCATGCCTCCGGCTAAGGTCCACAGATGGGAGCGCCGCGCCGATCGAGTGACTGTAGATTGCGGCCTCACGCGATGCCGCAGCGTAATGCGATCGGTGACCGGATTGGTGTAGACAGGCTTCATGACAACGTATCTCCCTGGCCGGCAAAGCGATGATGCGCTGACTCATCCGTCGCCATCTGCTCGCGGCGGCGCATTTCCGTCAGGGCCGCCTCCCGATACCGCTCAATCAGACGATCCAATGTACGGCGATCCTGACTGGCGGCGACCAGTTTGGCTCGCGCCTCGTCCCATTGCAGTTGCCAATGCGCCAGCGTACGCCGGGCCTGCTCCGTGGCGGCCGCTTGCGCTTCAAAGTGCGATTGCCACTCCAGGAGTTGCTCGATGGTCAATCCTTGGCTGGTCTCTTCACGGTACCGCTCCTCCTGCTGCCGCTGATCGTCCGCCAAGCGCGCGATGGATTGTTCCGCCTGGAGGAGTTGCTGTGTAACTTCGGCCAGCTCCATCTTGAGCTGCTCCTCAATCTGAAGACGATAGTGTTGCAGCGACTGTACGCTCATGTCTGTTGTGCCAAGTTCAGAAGGTGCTGTCGAGACGCGGCAAAGTCAGCCGGTTGTTCGACCGCCTGGCGGAGATACCCGTTAATGGCGTCTTGTCCGCGCACCGCCCGATCCAGCGCGGCATTCATCCCCTGCTTATAGGCGCCGAGAAGAATAAGATCTTCGGATTGCCGATACCGCGCCATCAGTTCGATCGTTTGGCGCGCCGCCGCTTCATGTTCACGCGTGACAATGTCGCGCATGACCCGGCTGGTACTTTGGAGCAGGTCGATGGCCGGGAAGTGGTTTTGCGCCGCGAGGGTGCGTGAGAGGACGATGTGTCCATCCAGAATCGAACGCACCGTATCGGCGATCGGGTCGGACAGATCGTCGCCGTCCACCAGTACCGTATACAACCCAGTAATCGTGCCGACGCCGGGACCGGTCCCCACTCGCTCCAGCAGTTTCGGTAACATGGCGAACACCGACGGCGTATAGCCTTTGGTCGTCGGCGGTTCGCCGATCGCCAAGCCGACCTCCCGTTGGCTGTAGGCCAACCGCGTCAGTGAGTCCATCATCAATAAGACCTGGCGTCCCTGATCGCGAAAATATTCGGCGATACAGGTTGCCACGAGCGATGCGCGCAGCCGGACCATCGGCGGTTGATCCGATGTGGCCACGATGACGACTGAGCGCTTCAAGGCTTCAGGTCCCAGATCGCGTTCCAGAAACTCATTCACCTCACGTCCGCGTTCGCCGATTAACGCAATGACATTGACGTCCGCCTGGGTATAGCGGCTAATCATTCCGAGCAAGACGCTTTTCCCGACGCCCGATCCGGCGAAGATCCCGACCTTCTGTCCGCGCCCGCAGGTCAAGAACCCGTTGATCGCCCGCACACCCAAATCCAACGGGGTCGTGATCCGGTTCCGCGACAAGGGATTCGGCGGACTCGTCCGAAGTGGATAGTGGGCCTGCGCGACGAGCGGCCCTTTGCCGTCCAAGGGTTCCCCCAACCCATTCAAGACCCGTCCGAGCAGTGCGGGGCCAACGGCGAGTCCGGCCGCTTGACCAGTCATCGCAATGCGGCTCGATGGCCCGATCCCTTCCATTTCTCCGAGCGGCATCAGCAAGACACGATCGCCTCGAAATCCTACGACTTCCGCTGGAATGATCCCTTTGCCGTCTTCCCTCGTGATGTGGCAGATGTCGCCGACCGTCGAGCGCGCGCCGGTGCCTTCAATGACCAGGCCGACGGCTTGCGCCACGCGCCCGGTAATGTCCAATGGTTCGACCTGATCGAGAAGATCACTGAGCGACATGTGTGCCTCTTGCGCGAAGCGCTTCACCTAGGCGGGAGAGTTGTGTCTCAAGCGAGGCATCGACCACTCGGTTGACTGTCTGCACGATACATCCTCCACGGGGCAACGTGATATCCGGTTCAATATGGAGCGAGAGCGTGAGATCGCCGACCCGGCTCAATTCGTCCCGCATCGCGTCCAGCGTTCCGGCATCGGCGGGATGCACCGTAATGGTCACGCGGCCGGACTCTTTCAACGCGGCCAGCGCCGATTTGGCTTGTGCCACCACTTGTTCTTTGACCTGCTCGGCGCGGTCGCGCAGCACTTTGGTGGCAATCTGAAAGGCTAGACTCACCACTTCTTCTTCCACGGTCTGATGCAAGGCCAGCCAGGCTTGATCGAATTTCCTCACGGCATTGGAGAGCACGGTCCGTTCATGACGCCGGCGTTCTTCATCACGGGCGCAGGCTCGCCGCTCGCCTTCGGCAATGCCGCGTTCAAATTCCGTCAGTCCATCTTGCCCGCGTGTGACCCCGTCTTCGCCGAATGTTTGCAAGACCATGCTGTGTACGCGCAAGCCGCCGGCTCGCACGACCGCATGTTTCAAGACCGTGTTTTCCGCGCGTAAGGCGTGCAGTTCGAGCAATCGTCGAGCGGTCATCAGCATGACATCGTTCTGAATCGGCTTCATGAAGAACTCGGCTGCGCCGGCCTTCATGGCCCGGACGGCCAACTCGACGCTCGGCGATCCGGTCATGACGACGCTGATCACTCGTTGGTCGCAGGCTTGAATCTGCTCCAAGAGTTGAATCCCATCCAGATCCGGCAGGGCAATGTCCACCATCACGAGCGCCGGGGGCGCTTGTTTCACCATCGCCAGCGCTTCCTGAGCGGTTCCGGCGACACGAATGGCCACCCCTTCAGAACGAAAGAGTTCGATAAAGAGATTCCGGATAATCTCGTCATCATCGACGACGAGAATCGACCCGTGTAGTTTCGGCGTTCCGGACGCAGCCGGCGCGGACAATCTCGCTGGCAGTGATACGCTCGTGGCCATTTACAGCATCTCCTCCCCTGCACCGGCCACCACAATCCGGCCCTCTTCCTCCAGTTTTCGGCACACTTTGAGGATGTTCTGCTGCGACCGCTCCACATCTGCGATTTTGACCGGGCCCTTGGATTCCATATCGTCCTTGAGCATCTCGGCCGCGCGGCTCGACATGTTTTTGAAGAATTTATCCTTAATATCGGAGTTAGCCCCACGCAGCGCCAAGGGCAGATCTTCTTTGCTGATTTCCTTCATCAGTTCCTGCATGCCGCGATCATCCAGCTTGATCAGGTCGTCGAAGACGAACATCAGGGCGCGGATCGCATCGGCCAGCGGCTGACTCTTCTCCGCGATCTTGGCCATAATGTTGCCCTCGGTGCTCTTATCGAGTCGGGTCATGATATCGGCCATCATCTCCGTTCCGCCGAGCGATTGGGCACGCATGCCGGTATTCGACAAGAGCGCTTCCTGCATGGTGTTGCTGAGTTCCTCCAACACATCGGGTTGGACTTCTTCCATGGTCGCCACGCGCAAGGCGACGTCGCCTCGCAAGAACTCCGGCAGCTGAGCCAACAACTGACTGGCCTGTTCGCTCTCCAGATGCGCCAGAATGACGGCGATAGTTTGGGGATGTTCGATCTTAATCATACTGGCTAACGATTTGGCTTCGACCCACTTCAAGGCTTCCAGGCCTGGATAGGATTTCCGCGTCATCGATTCGATGATGGCCTTGGCTTTTTCTGGACCCAGCGCTTTGATCAAGACGCTGCGAATATATTCATTGCCCTTAAATTGGACGTCTCCCGAGGCGCTCGCGCTTTCGAATTCTGAAATCACCACCGCTTCATCTTCCTTTGAGATTTGGGCAGTGCCATTCATGTAATGACCGAGCTTCTTGATCTCCTTGGGATCGAGCTGCTTCATGACTTGAGCAGCCGCTTCTTCCCCGATGGCGCGCAGCAGAATCGCCGCCTTCTGTTCACCGGACATCTGTTTCGCGTCACCGGCCATGGCTATGCATTACCTTTCAACCACTGTTTCACGACCACGGCGGTCCCGTCAGGATTCTTTCGGGCCATATCGACGATTTGCGCGCGACTCGCACTCGATTCCAGCGAGGCTTCCACCGCGCTGACGGATGCGGGCAAGGCCGGCGCCGTGGCTTCCGCCGCCGTCGCTTCCACCGTCGAGACGCCCAGCATCGCGATAAGGGGCCGGACGACAAAGAAGAGAATGAGCAGGAATAACAGCGCACCGACACCGTATCTCATATACGGCATCCAGGGTTGCGTGCTTTCCGCGACCGCCTCGACCGTCGCGGTGGCCGGCTCTTCAGGGCCAAATCCGAACTGCACATTGACGACCTGCACTTGATCCTGGCGTTCCGTTGAATAGCCCATCGCTTTTTTGACGATGTCTTCAATCCGCTTGATGTCTTCTTCACTGCGGGGAATATACTTTCTGATGACATCACCAGCCGGCTTGTCGGCTGCCTGACCTTCCGCGGCTTTGGGCGTTTCGTAGGTTCCGTCCACCAGGACAGCGACCGAGAGTTTCTTGATCGAACCGATCGGCTCCACGATGCGGGAGACGGTCCGGCTGATTTCATAATTGACCGTTTCGTTCTTCGTTTGCGTCGCATTGGAACTCGTCGGCGTGGCCTCCGCTTCCGTCCCGGGCGGCACGTTGGACTGCACTCCCGGCACGCCGCCGGACATGCCGTTGACGCCGTTGGCTTTCTCTTGCCCGCGCTGTTCGCTGCGAACGACTTGCCCGTTGGGGTCGTAGCGTTCTTCCGTCGTTTCGACTTTTCTAAAGTCGATCAAGCTGGAGACGCGGACTTCCGCCTTATTCAACCCGACGATCCGCTCGAGCATCGACTGAATCCGGCCTTCGATGTCCTTTTCAATCGTGCGTTGATATTCGAGCTGTGTATTAGACAGGCCGGCGGTTTCGTCCTGCGCCGTGGAGGATAGGAGATGACCGTGGCCGTCCACAACGGTAATATCGCGGGCCTGCAATCCCTCCACGCTGCTGGCAACGAGATGCACGACACCCTGGACTTGCCCCTTGCTCAACACTTGGGCATTTCTGAGCGACACTACCACGGAGGCGCGGGGCCGCTCCTGTTCCGCGGCAAACAACCGCCGTTCAGGAATCGCCAAATGGACGCGCGCGCGTTCGACTTCCGGCATCTGCGCAATCGTACGAGCCAGCTCGCCTTGCAGCGCGCGCCGGTAATTCAGTTTCTGAACGAATTCCGACATTCCGATGGAGGTACGGTCAAAGATTTCATAGCCGACACCGCCGCCCTTGGGAATGCCTTGGCTGGCCAGCGTCAAGCGAAGATCGTGCACCTGTGCCGTGGGCACAAGAATCGTGGCTCCCCCGCCCGTCGTATCGTAGGGCGTCTTTGACTCCTTCAATTTATCGATAATCGACGACGCGTCTTCACTATTGAGATTCGTGAAGAGCACTTGCATGTCCGGTTGTTGCGTCCAGAGGGCGAGCGCAATGAGGCCGGCGACGGAGCCCGCCAGCGCAACCAGAATGATCATGCGTTGATTGATCGAGAATTTCGAAAACATACAGCTGGTTTACCTCATCCGCCTCAAAAGGCCCCGGTCACACTTGCATCCGTTGAATTTCTTCGTACGCCGTCACGAGTTTGTTGCGAATCTGCATCATCAGCTGGAACGACGCATCGGCCTGCTGCAACGCCACCATCGTCGTATGGAGGTCTGACGATTGACCGGTCACCAGGGCATCGACGGCCTGATTGGCCTGGAGCTGCACGTCATTCGCTTTTCCGATGGCGTTTTTGAGCGAATCCAAGAACCCGCCGGATGCGGATGAGTCCGCCGGTCCGACCGGAGCAATCCTGTCCGCAATGGGGGGAAGAATCGGCGAGATGCCTTGAATGGGTGTCATGGTTTACCTCCCGATCTCCAGAGCCTTCGACCGCATCGTGCGCATCGCGTTAATCGCCTGGACGTTGGCTTCATAGGCCCGCGAAGCGCCGATCATATTGACCATCTCTTCCATCACATTGACATTCGGCAAACGGACAAACCCTTTGGGGTCGGCATCAGGATGATGTGGATCGTAGATCAACTGTCCCGGTTTCTGATCCTCGACGACGCGCGACACCGCCACGCCTTCCAGTGCGTGCGCCGTTGTGCCCATGGCCACCTGGCGAAAGGCTTTTTGGAATGCACTGGGCACCGGGGCGGAATGAAACACCACGTCCCGCCGCTTGTAAGGCCCGCCGCCGGGGGTACGCGTAGACTGGGCGTTGGCCAGGTTGCTGGCAATGACGTTCAGGCGGCGCCGTTGCGCATCCAACCCGGAAACCGAGACTGCCATCGCATCTGACATATCCATCGTCGTGTCTCCTTTCGCCGTCAACGGGCGTCGCGAATCGCACTGAGGAGCTGGCGGAACCGTTGAGCGGTAATGGTCGCCGCCGTGTTGTACTGTCCGGCATTGTCTGAAGACTTTGCCATTTCCAATTCCAGATTGACGGAGTTCGCATCCATGGGGAGATCGCCGGCGGGCACTTCCGCCAGTTTTCCCGTGACGGCCTGATATCCTTGCCCGCGCAATCCGATGTGTTGTCCTTGCGTCACTGCCATGGTGAGCGGAAAGCGACCCTTGTGCGCCGCGCGCAGTTGTTGGGCGAACTGCAGATCGGAGGCGCGATACCCCGGCGTTTCTTCATTGGCCAGGTTGGATGCAATCACCCGCTGTCTGGCGCTGGACAAATCGAGACTTCGATGTAGCAACTGCATGGTTTTATCGATCAGTTCCATGGCTACCTCCTTCGGTGTGAATCCCCATCTCATGTTCTATAGCAACGTCGATGCCTAAGAATGGCCCGCGCGTTGCCCGGTCTATTCGCTAGACCCGGCAACGCTTGCCGAGTCGTATCCTGCCTATGGGAAGATCTGTCACTTACGAGTGCTCCGACATCGTCAGCGGCAGTTCCGTCTCACGATACTCTCGCAGTTTGTTCCGCAAGGTCCGGATGCTGATTCCCAGTTCTTTCGCCGCATGGGTCCGGTTATCCTTCACTCGCGATAATGTCTTGAAAATCAGCTCCCGCTCCATTTCCCAGAGCGATCCGTTCACGGCGGCCGGCGTGGCGGCTGGTGCCGGGTTCGCGGGCGCCGCCTGGTCTTGACGGGCGTCGGGAAGGTGCATCGGAAGAATGGTCCCCTGTCCGGCGAGCAAGACGGCACGCTCCATCACATTTTCAAGTTCCCGGACGTTCCCTTTCCACGCCAGTGTCTGGAGATGCGCCACGGCCGCTTCGGACAAGGCCGGTTGAGCGACGCCATTTCTGACGGCGGAGGCGCCAGTAAAATGGCGTGCCAGCAAGGCGATATCGGCCGGCCGTTCTCTCAGCGGCGGGACGGTAATGGGAAACACATTGAGCCGGTAATACAAGTCTTCCCGGAAGCGCCCCTGTTCCACTTCGCGATAGAGGGTACGGTTTGTGGTCGCGATCACCCGAATGTTGACGGCCACCGGATCGCGGCCGCCGATACGATCGACTTCCCGTTCCTGCAAGACTCGCAAGAGCTTGGCCTGCAAGCTCAAGTTCATTTCGCTGATTTCATCCAAAAGAATGGTGCCGGTGTGCGCCATTTCAAACTTGCCGATCTTCTTCATCATCGCCCCGGTAAACGCGCCGCGCTCATGTCCGAACAGCTCGCTTTCCAGCAAACCATCCGGCAAGGCGGCGCAATTCACGGCGATGAACGGCCGGTGGGCGCGCGGACTGCGTGTATGGATGAACCGGGCCAGTAATTCCTTTCCGGTGCCGCTCTCGCCATTGATCAAGACGGTCGCTTGACTGGCTGCCACGCCCTCAACGGTGCTGAGCAACCGGATCATGCCGGGGTCTTGCGTCAGAATCGCACGGCCTTCAACGGCAGTCGAAGTGCCCGGAGAGTCGAGATCGCGCCCTTCTTTGAGATTGGCGATGACCCGTTCCAGCAAATCCATGGAGAACGGCTTGAGTAAATAGTCGCTCGCCCCGAACTTCATCGCATCCACCGCGGTCTCCACGGTCCCATAGGCCGTCATCAGGACAATCACGGTCTGAGGGGCGCGCGCCTTGATGTCCTTGATGAGGTCCAACCCGGTCATGCGCGGCATCTTCAGATCCGTAATGACCAGCCAGGGACGGAAGCGCGTCACCCGCTCTAACGCATCGGCCCCGTCGATGGCGCCTTGCACCTCATAGCCCAGTCGACGCACGGATTCCATGAGCGCCGTGCGCATCGATGGTTCATCGTCCACGATAAGAATCCGCTCGGAGTGTTCACCGCCTTCTATGCTTGTTTCACGATCATTCATGGGTAGACTCCTCCATCAACTCGCTAAGGGCGATCGTTTTTGAATCGGACAGCGGTCTCTCCCCCTGGCCGTTCCATTCATGCGGTTCCCCGTCTCGCAGAGACGGTTCCGTCGGGTACGGCAGCAGGATGGTAAAGGTCGTGCCGTCACCGAGCCGGCTCTCGACATCGATCCGGCCATGATGCGCATCGATAATCGCATGGACGATCGCCAGCCCTAATCCGGTTCCCTCATCCTTCGTCGTAAAAAACGGATCGAAGATCCTGGACCGATGGGCCGGATCGATGCCGGGGCCATTGTCGGCGATGGTCATGCAGATGGCGCGCCCGCCGAGGGCCTGCTCGTCCGCTTGCACGAGCTTGAGCGTCAGAATGCCTCCGGCGGGCATGGCTTGAATGGCGTTCAGGATCAGGTTCAACACCACTTGCTTGAACTGCCCTTGGTTGCACCAGATCGCCGGAATCCGGGGATCGAGATCAAGCCGGATATCCACGGGGGTTTTGGTAATGGCGTGGGCTGCGAGGGTCAAGGCATCCAACACCAGCGTTTCGACAGGCTGCCACCCGCGTGCCGACCGCTCCGGTTGCGTATAGATCAATAAATTCGACAGCAAACGATCGAGGCCATGGACTGCCTGCGAAATCTGTTCGGCGTAGGCCAGGCTTGCAGGCTGCTCGTGCAGGTCGCGCCGCAGCATGGAGGCGAACAGTTCGATGCTGCCCAGCGGGTTGCGAATCTCATGGGCGATGCGTCCCACCATTTCACCCATCGCCACGAAGCGATGCTGGCGCTGCAGGCGTTCTTCCAATTGACACATCTTCGTCACATCGTGAATGAGGATCAGCTGGCCGGAAGACTGTCCCGGTGAGGCCTCCAATGAGCGTTGGGCGATGGTCAGTACATGAGACTCGTGCCGTTGAGGCTGTTCGCTCACGGTGAGCTGAAGCTCGGCCATGAGCGTGGCAGCGGATTGTCCCCTGAGCGTATCGGCGGGGCGGCTCAACAACCGGCTCGCGGCCGCATTCACTCGGGTGATATGACCGTCGAGATCCAGCACCAAGACTCCGGTCGTGAGGGAGTCCAAAATGCCATTCAGGTGTGCCCGCATCGCTTCATTTTCCTGAAGCTGCTGTCGCAAGGCAGCATTACTTTGCGAGAGCTCCACATCCATCTGTTCAATGCGGTCCGTCAGCGTGGAATAGGACTGCTGCAGCGTATGGGCCGCCTGATCAAACGTGTGAAAGGCCTCCTGAAGCAGATCGCGTTCAGCGGGATGCAATGCGGTCGATGTGGTCATAGTCCCTCCTGCGGCAATTGCCGTTCTTGTTTGATGCTTTCATGGATTGAGCTTGAAAACCGGGTTACCAGCGCGTCATCTGTCTGTCCGAGCTCGGCGAGCGCGACCGTGGCGCGATCGGGTTGTTTTAACGCCTGCCAGCCACGGACAATCTGAAGCCGAGCCCATTGGAGCTGAGACTGATTGGGCTTTTTCTCGATGACGCTGTGGTATACGTCGATGGCCTCTTGATACCGTTTCATCTGTGCCAGCAGATCGGCATAGGCGAGCAGCGCGTCGATGGTCTTCGGCGCCCCTGCTTTAAAGGCCTCTTCTGTCGCAATCACGGCTTCCTCATGCTTGTTGAGGCGCAGAAACACCGTGGCCATCTGTTGATACATCCAGGGACGATCCGCATGTTGGGGATGATGGAGCATCCAGGCTCGGCAGAAATGCAGGAGGCCGGCCAGATCGCCCTCATCCGCCATCGTCTGCACCAGAAGATGGAGCGCTTCCTGCTCGCCCTGGCCGGTGGGATACTCCAAGCGATAGCGCTCCAGCACCTTTCTAGCTGCCGCCGTGTCGTGTTGCGAGAGATAAACCTTCGCCAGGCCTAGGAGTGCCTGTTCCGTCACCAGAGGGCGTTTGGTTCCTTTGGTCATCAGCTGATAAAGGCGGCCGGCTTCGGTCGTAAAGCCCAGGCGGTCGTGAGCATCGGCAATTTCGAGCAGGAGTGGAGAAGATAAATAATGCCGTTCAGCAGCGGGCCCATGCCGATGAAAGAGGGTCGTCAGCGTCAAATCGTCGTGTGAGCGAACGGCGGCTTCCATCCAGGGACGCAAGATCGTGGCGAGGCGCTCGCCGGCTTTGGCCGGCCAGGGATCGTCAGGCCCTCCGCTGGACCGATCGGCGACCTGTTTATAGGCGATCAACGCCGGTGCAATTTCCTCCGCTTGCTCCAGATGCGCAGCCACTTGAAAGAGCGCTTCGCTCCCGATGGCATCGTGGTCATGTTGCGCAGCCACCGCACGCATGTACTTGAGATACTCCTCCACACTCTGATTCGGAGGAGGCGTGTCATACATCAGCCTCGCCGCACTTTGGCTTGCCGACGGGGTTCCGTCCGCGGGAGTCTGTTTCACTCGCAGGGTGGCCAGGCGCACCGCCGCCAACGCTGCCGGCGGGGTCTCTACGTAGTGCGCCGCAATAAATCCATAAAAGAATTCCGCGCTGGGCAGGTATTGTGAGGACTGAAGGCTATCTGCCAGCCGCAAGAGCATGGCCGGCGCATCCTGGTGTGCGGGATACAGATTGTAAAATTGCAAGAGCAAGCCCCGGCCGATCACCTCATGGTGCAGTTCCAGTTGAATCGACGCATAGCGTCCGAGAGCCAGGGGGTTCATTCGCAGGGACTTTGGCCAGCGTCGATACGCCAGGTCATACATCGCCGACGCATCTTGAGTGCGCCGTTGATGAAAGAGGGACGAGGCCAGGCCCATGGTGGCGTGCAGCAGAATAAGATCGTGACTGCTCCGTTTTCTCAAATCTTCGAACGTCAGCTCCGCATCCCTCCATTTATCCAGGGCCAACGCGGTATAGCCGAGGCCTAACAAGGCTCGCTCCCCGTCCGGCGACTGTGCATTGTGCGACAGCGCCCGCTCATACAGCGATTGGGCTTCCTGATGCCACCCTTGCGAGAGATACACATCGGCCATGCGCCATTCCGCACGTTTTGCGTTCAGTGATTGCGGATAATCCCGCAGCAGCGTCTTGTATCGATCGAGCGCGTCCAGCCGGTTGCCGTTCGCCGTATCTTCCTTCAGCGAGGTTTCTGCGAGAAATGCCATGGCCGTGGGCGTCAGCGCGCTTTCCGGCTGTTGCGACACGACTTTTTCAAATAGCCTGCGGGCCTGACTCCACTCCCCCCTGCCATACGCGTTCAGGCCTTCCTGCAAGGCCAAGGCATCCATGCCTTGCGATTGTCCTTCGAGCCTCGGTCCGTCATCCGGCAAGTTGGTTAAGACAAGTTCGGCCGAGTCAGAGGCGTGAGCCGACGTGGAGGGCGTAGCCGTCGTCGAACCGGCATGCACGAGGGTAAGGTCTCCGGACGCCAGTGGGCGCAGGCAAAACCATGCGAGGAGCAAGAGGGTCAGTTGTGTCCAAGATCGGTGTGATGAGTACACGGCAAGGCTACTTCAGCAAAGACCGTGCCTTTAGCCGCGAGGGTAGACTTCGTTGAATATCGGGGCGGATGGAGCGGATTCTGTCGATGGGGTGGATCGGACGTCAAATCGTCCGACAGGGAGAGGTGCAGGCCGTCAATGATTTGACGACAGCGGACGCGCTAATTCGGAAAGGCATCGACGCGGGGTTTGGCGTCGATCCCTCGGCGTTTCAACTTCTCAACGAGTGTGGTGCGATTGACGTGGAGCAGCTGCGCCGCGCGTGCGGTGACGCCGTTGGCTTTGCGCATGGCTTCTCCGATCAACTGATTCTCGTAGTGCTCCACTTCATTGGACAGATGAATTCCGTCTTCGGTAAATCGGATGAACTGGTCCTTCATCTCTGGCTGACTGGCGGCTTTCTTGTGCAGCTTTTCGGGCAAGTCGGCAACGGTCAAGAGCCCCTGTTTCTTGAGCACGACCAGGCGCTCGATCATGTTTTCCAACTCGCGAATATTCCCGGGCCAGTGAAAAGCCGTCAACAACTCTAAGGCCTCAGGAGCAAGTCCCGAAATAGCGGTTTGCTTCATATGATTGAAGCGCTTCAGGAAATGTTCAATCAGCAATGGAATATCGCTTTGCCGGTCGCGCAACGGCGGCGTCACAATCGGAATGACGTTGAGGCGATAAAAGAGGTCTTGCCGGAAGCGTTTCTCCTCAACCATCTTTTCGAGGTCCTGGTTGGTGGCGGCGACAATTCGCACATCGACCTGGATCGTCCGGCTCCCTCCGACCCGCTCAAAGGATCGCTCTTGTATCACTCTCAACAGCTTGACCTGCAGGGAGAGACTCATCTCGCCGACTTCGTCGAGAAAGATCGTTCCGCCGTTGGCAAGTTCGAATCGGCCCATGCGTGTTTGGGCCGCGCCGGTGAAGGCGCCCTTTTCATGCCCAAACAGCTCTGATTCCAGCAACGTTTCAGGAATGGCTCCACAATTGACGGGCACCATGGGGCGATCTTTACGGGAACTATTGAAGTGGAGCATGCGCGCCACCAGTTCTTTTCCCGTTCCACTTTCCCCCTGAATCAACACGGTGCTGTCGCTGTCGGCGACTTTTTGCACAAAGTCCAGGACTTGCCGCATCGGTTCGCTGATCCCGATCAATTGTTCCAGGCGATACTGTTCGCGGACGGCTTTCCGAAGAAGATGGTTTTCCTGGCGGAGGCGTTGAAACTCGATGGCCTTTTTCACGACGACTACCACGGTATCGGGGTCGAAAGGCTTCGTCACAAAATCGAAGGCGCCCGCTTTCATGGCCTGAACCGCACACTCCACGGTTCCAAATCCGGTCATGACGATAGAAATGACCTTCGAGTCGATCCTCGTCACTCGTTCAATGACTTCGAGACCGTTAATATCCGGCAGCTGGAAGTCTGTCACCAGAATCTGAACGGGACGTTCTTTGACGACTTGGATGCCCGTGGTGGCATCGGCGGCAACTGAAACGGTATAGCCCTCTGCAGACAATGTTTCCTGCAGGACGTCGCGCACCGCTTGGTCGTCGTCAATGACTAAAATATGAGGAGCAGTCATCAGATATTTATTCCGCAGCACGGGTAGAAGTTGGCGCATAGAATAAAGATCCTGTGGCATCAATGCAAGCCTAACAAAGCATCACAGGCTGATTCGCCAATCGCAGGTTTCTCGACCAATTCCTTGACAGAATATTTGGGGAGTTGCTAGGGTGCGCGTAGTGGCGAGCCCTGCTGTGCGGCAGGGTATTTCCATGTGGCTGGCGTAGCTCAATGGCAGAGCAGCGGTTTTGTAAGCCTTTCTGATTCATCTACACAACCCCATGTCGGTACAGCGGAACACCTCTCTCACAGAGGGATTGCGCTGTTTTGACTACTCAGTTTTGTTCAGGTGAGCTGGGGCGAATTTAGGTGGTTTTTGGTGTGGAGAGGACATGCCGCGAACACGTAGGGTTTATATGTAGAAAGCGCTGTATGTTCTGTCAGCTCAGCGATGGGATCTAGGCCACATGGAATTAATGCCACGTTGTCAAGATGTAGATACAAACCAGGAAAACCGCTCAGCAGATCCCTATTGCGATCCAAACCCGTAAGTCTATCCCTTGCCGTTTCTGTTGTTGAGGAAGTAGAGGACGGCCATCGAAGTGGGCCTTTGCTGCTTGAATTATGGCTTTGAGTTGTTCTTTGTCGTCCATCTAGATAGTCCCGTAGGGATGTCCGTTTCTCAGACGGTGCAGTATGCTGGGAGCCAGGTCTCCCTGTCCATACCAACAAACTCAAGCGCAACCATGCTTAGGCAGAGTGCCACCTAACGAAGGAGAGCCGGTAGCATGAGACCAGCGGTAGCCCTCACGTTAATGTTACTGCTCCTGTTAGAAGGATGCACAAGCGTCGGCAGCTACGCCACATCCTTAGGTATCGAGGATGCTGCACAAATCAAAGGCGCTGAGGCAGATTACCTAGCAGCGCTAGCTGGGTTTTCGCGGGCTGGGGTGCTCACACCTGAGGAAGCGGAACTCGAATATCATTCCGAGCGGATGCGACTTAATGAAGGAACGTGGAGCAAGGCGCGTCTGGAGGGCTATCGGCAAGCTGTCCTTCGCGGGCAACCACGCGTGCATACCTACAAACAACAATGTTTCTGGGTAGATGCTAGGAAAGACGTTCGGTGTAAGGGGCAATTATTGATTTCCGGCATTGGCAAGTGAACCCGCTGACATGGCTGCTTGAACGAAACGACAGCGCCTAGCTTTGAGAAGAGGAAATAATTCTGAGATAAAAATGTGAGAGCGCATATACAAGGGCATTTTCAATGTAGCTTCCCCATGCCGGGTCGTCTTTCTTAGTGGGCCGGTCGGCACTGTGCTGGAGGTCGCACGGCAGTAGGCCGATTGCAGACCGACACGAGCAGGCGTAGAGTTCACCCACACCACACGAGGCACACCATGAGACGCCTTCTCTTCTACTCCTTCCTTCTCTATCTCATTCCAGCAATCCAGACGCTCCCAGCACACGCTGAACTGGACTTATGGGGGCAGCCCTCACAGCTTGGGCCATCCATCCGGGATCAACCGTCTTCCGTTCCTCAGCAGTTCAGGCCGAACGGAAACGCAGGCTATCTGGGGAGCGACCTGCCGCCCAGCGACTACCAACCCGACGAAGCACTAAGACACCGATACGGAAGCGAGACTGACAGGACTGCCCCAAGCGCACCCCTCGACAACGGACAATACTCCAGCAGACCTAACCCGTACTGCACTAATGCCGAGTTGTGTGGTGGTTCGACTCAGTAGCCTCTATTTACTTAACCCCTTAAAACCACCTGAGAAACTTCCTGTGTTTCCGTGCCGGGAAACGGTCTAGTTTATCTATTTACAATACACTTGATTAGTAAATAGCCTCTCTGATACTCTCCCGACCACCACACTTCACCAGGAGGGCACACTATGAAGCGGGTTGCGCTCTACGCCAGAGTCAGCACAGACGGGCAAACCACAGAGAACCAGCTCAGGGAACTCAGAGAGACCGCCAAGCGCCACGGCTGGGAGATTACCGGGGAGTTCATTGACCGGGGCATTAGTGGGGCAAAGGGCAAGGAGGGACGGCCACAGTTTAATGCCCTGCACACTGCGATAGCACGTAAAGAATGCGACCTGGTAGCCGCCTGGAGTGTGGACCGCCTTGGGAGGAGTCTCAAAGACCTGGTGGACTTCCTTGGGCAGGTGCATGCGAAGGGCATCGGCCTCTATCTCCATCAGCAGGGCCTCGATACTACCACTCCGGCAGGAAAGGCGTTGTTCGGCATGATGGGCGTCTTTGCGGAGTTTGAACGGGCGATGATCCAAGAGAGGGTTAAGGCAGGATTGTCGAGAGCGAAGGCCAACGGGACACGCCTTGGAAGGCCTCCTCTCGCTGCTTCTGCCGATGGTTTGAAGGTGCAGCGGAGGGTACTGGATCTCCGGAAGAGTGGGCTGGGGATGTGCGCTATTGCGGAGAAGGTCGGCATCAGCTCGCGCACTGTCATGAAGATTGTTGCAGCGACAGCCTAGACACGTAGAAGTGGCAATACTTCCATGTATGGTAAATACCCGTAGGTGGATGATTAGAATTGTTGCAGGTAACCTGTGAGGAGCGTACAAGGCTCTCTATGCGGTCGGTTCTTCAACAACTAACTCGGAGGTTGCTATGCTAGTTCGCTTGGGACGCCGGTTTGAATTTCAAGTCAATGGGTGCGGCCTATACCTTAAGGCTCCCATTCTCGGTGAAGTCTGGATCGGGAGTGATGGGCAGCGGTACTGGGATAAGTAACCCGCTGTAGTCCTCGCAGTTCTCTTCCCCTGCCTCTCTCTTCGTTTGCTCCCTTCTCAATAGCCTGTCAGCATTGATAGGCTCCCTCCGGCCAGACCCATCCACTAGTGGGAACAGCCTCCTTAAGCCTCGGAAGTTCATACCTGTCTGCCTTACCCTGGACTTACAGAGAACCCACCGCTGTGGATTAGGTAGCACTTTAGGGTGTCTGGTCAAGGCCAAGACAAGCGCCCCCTCTCATGGCGGCTTAACAGATTGTTTTAGTTCAGTGTTTCTGTGAATTAAGCCATTAGGTGCCCCTTACAGAGGAATGAAGCGGGGAATTACCCGTGACTTATGAAGAACAAGCCGCCCATTAACCCCGACTTACAAGAAGAACCGCCATTAAGGCGGACTTACGACTAACCAGCCCCTCCCCTCATCCTTCGTTTCATCGCTTGCGTCTCAGCCCCCTGTCTATTATTCGCACGGACCACACCTACCACCCAAAGGAGAACCACCCCTATGCACGATCCCTTAAACAACCCGGTGACACAGCCGCAACACAACGGGCGATGTGTCCTTCACGTTCGCCATGCAACCGCTGTGCGGAGGCTTCGGACGGATGGCGAATCGGAGGCCGCCTTGATGTGGTTGAAGTCTGCACTTGCAGGCGAGGCACCAGCCGACAGGCCAAGTATTTCCCTTCTCCTACGTCGCGCTCTCAAACGCTATAGAGGTCATGTCTCTACCCTCCTCGGAACACCTCAGGGCCTCGAATATGAACGCCTCCTCGTAAGGCAAGGCAGTCGCCTGCCCACACTCCGCAGACCCACCAAATGCCAAGCGGTGGAAGTTACCCAGTCCTAGCCTAACTGCCCTCCCGGTAATCCTCTTTCTCTGACCTCTCAGCCCGCAATTCAGTAAGGCACCCAGACACCCCTTCCGCTCTTCCTCTATTTGCCCTAAGACGCACGCACACCCTCTAACCCATGCCAGGAGTCGAACCACACCACAATGACCACGCAGAAGCCCCGCCCCAAAATTCACCCTGATAGAAAACAACAGTTTACACAGTCAGCTCAACACCTCTTCCGCGTGTCTCGGACTGGTACGACGTGGTGTACCTGCGGACGATGGACCTTATGGGAGGCTTCGAAGGAATCAGCCAGGAGGTCGCACAACTATCACTTGGAGAATCTCACCCGATGCCGATAGTAAGTCAGGCAGTGGCCCAAGCGGCCCTGGAGGAGTGCCTACGGAATTGCGCAGAAGGCGAACGAGTTTTCAAAGAGAAGCAGGCCACCACGACAGGCCGAGACCCCTCTCAGCCCTGGCACCCGCTCTTCAATCCAAACCCCGAAGAACTTCTAGAAGCCCATATCAGGCACAAGGAGGGGTTAGAACAGAAACCCTTTGGGGAATTATGGGGTGCTGTGCTGGCTGGGGTGGAGAGTGGGGAGTATCGGTCAGGGAAAGATATCGCTGACAAACTCGGCAAGCCGTACTCCTGGGTCTTGAGGTTGTTGCAAGTTGCCGTGAAACAGCGACGGTTCACCAGGGAGCAGCTCCGGGCCTACTTTAGGAAACAGCGCATCCAGCACGCCGGGGTCACAGCTCAACGTAGTATCCGAAAACCCAACCGAGTGACCCGCGACACATTCGCAGAGGTTTTCATGGCGAAAGACCCCGCGCTGACGTTTGACCTTGTGGTGCGGTTGCTCCGGGTTGGTTGTTGGAAATGCGTTGGGGACTTCACTACACACTTTGCTCAGTCGAAGAAGTGGGTGCAGGCTTTCAGGCGGCTGCTAATCCGGGAACTGGTGATGAGTGCACAAGAGTGGAAGGCGTGTTGGAGCGTGGGAAGAAGGAGTAGGCGGTGAAGCCCAACACTTGGCTTGCCCAATTCAATGCCCTCAAAGGACGCGGCGTTGATACCCTTACCGTCAGTGAGCGGGGACTTCGCCGTCTTCCGATTGAGGAGGTTCGCACGCTTGAGGCTGTCTTTCAGCCAAGGCAGCTTGAGGATGCAGCAGCAAGCGGGAGGCACCTAGGGGAATTGCTCCGGGTGCTCCGCGATCATGCCGCCCTCGACCCTATCGCCGTGATGAAGATTGGTGGAGACTGGTACTGCATAGATGGCCATTACAGACTAGAAGCCTATAGGCAAGAGCGGGAGGCTGGAAGCAGGCGTAGCCACCTCCCCGTCAAAGTATTCAGTGGAACTCTAGAGGAGGCGCTTCGGGCCAGCATCGAAGTGAATGCTCCAGATAAATTGAACCTGACCAAAGAGGACAAGTTAGAAGCTGCATGGCGGCTGGTGGTGTTGGGGCAAGACTCCGTGGCACAGATCAGCCACACCTCAACCATTGCCGAGAGAACCGTTCAGCGCATGCGGCGAGGGTTGGAGCAGGCGCGGACGCTGCACCCCTCTCAGCCGTTTGAGACCTGGACATGGGCCAAGGTCAAGGACCTGCTCCGGGGCGAACTGAAGGAAGTGCAGACCGCATGGCAGGATGCAAAGGCGGGGGAATGGGCCAAGCAGCTAGCACGGACCTTCAAGGGGCTTCCTTCTGAACACCCGCGTGTATTCGCTAAAGCACTCCTGCGGTACAACGCGGAAACTGCGAAAGCGATTGCAGAAGAGATCCACCAAGCAACACAACAGGGGAAATTACGGGCTGTCGTGTTTGAGGAAGCGCCGGATTTCTAGGCTGGTTGTTGGGGGCGACACACTTGAGGGGGTGCCAAGTCACCCCTACCCCACCCGCTATGGGTCATGCATAAGCGTGCGAAAGAAGAAGGCCTTCGGGCTACTTCACGCCTTAGAACGAGCGTGACAGCTTGTCACGTTCATTTCCGGTCAAGAAAACCCTTCAGGACCAGCCGGAAGTCGAGTTCGTCCAGGATCATTCCGTAAACACACAACACATTTTTGAGCGGTCTATCTCTGAGGGGAACCCTCTTGGAGGGAGACCGCTCTTTCATTTCATAGGAGACTCATGAGCAGCACATTTTTGACAATGAATGAGGCGGCAGAGTATCTAGGCGTATCAAAATTGACTCTATATGGGTGGGTCTCCGCACGAAAGCTGACCTTCATAAAGGTTGGGCGTCTTGTGAAATTCAAGCAAGATCAACTAGACAAGTGGATTGACCTACACACTGTCAAGGCACGAGTAGCCGTATAGCTGGTGGGAGGGCCGAGAAAATGGGGCTGACCAAGAGACCTGATAGCTACTATGTGGAGTTCCGGGTGATTGACAGTGCAGACGGAAAGTCTTTGGTGTTGGCGAGTGGTGTACAGGGAGCAAGAAAGAAACGCTGGAAGGTGGGGTGTCTGAATAAGACCGTTGCCAGGGAAATGGAAGCAGCGATTAAGACGCGCATTCTTCTAGGCCAGGAACAGACCGAACAGGCGAAACCTGTTCTATTCAAAGAATGGGCAAAAACATACCTCGACATGGAGTCTGTCAAAACATTACGCAGCTATCAGGATCGCGTAGAGATCATGGGCAAGCAATTGATCCCGTTCTTTGGTGGGAAAATTCTTGGCGAGATCAAGCCCGCCGATGTTGAGACCTATCGAGGGCAACGGAAGAAGCGAAATGGGAGTATGGCCAGCACACAGACAATCAACAATGATCATATCGTTTTGAAGCATGCCCTCAATGTGGCCGTTCGGCGAGATCTCCTAGTCAGCAATCCAGCGGCCAGAGTGCCAATGCCCGACCCACAAAATGCACGTGATCGGGTGTTGAGTGAGGAGGAATGGGGCAAGTTGTATCAGGCAGCAAAACCCCACCTACAACCAGTGCTCCTTCTCGCCTACCAACTCGGGCAGCGGCTGAGCGAAATCGTTAACCTCACCTGGGACCGCGTAGACTTGAAGCGCGGGTTTGTCACGCTCCGAAGCCAAGACACTAAGACAAAAAAGCCCCGGCAAGTTCCAATTACTCCAGATGTACGAGGGACGTTACAGCAGCTTGCTAAGTTGCGGAGTTTGGCTACTCGCCATGTCTTCTTGTATCAGGGAGAACCGCTGAAGGACTTCAGAACGGCATTCCGCACAGCACTTAAGGACGCCGGTGTAATCGGCTTCAAGTTCCATGACTTGAGGCACTGCGCTGCAACCAATCTAAGGCGTGCTGGGGTGGATACTACCACGGCTATGCAGATCGTTGGGCATACCTCCCCGCAGATGTGGAAGCGCTACAATCACATACGGGAGGAAGACTTGTCCCAGGCAGCAACCAAGCTCGGAAAGTATCTCCAGCAGACCACGCCCAGAACACTTGACGGGCAAGCGGAGAGCAGGTAGAAAGATAACTCCGCAGAATAATTAGATGGGCTGGCGTAGCTCAATGGCAGAGCAGCGGTTTTGTAAACCGCAGGTTGGAGGTTCAATTCCTCTCGCCAGCTCCATATTTCAATCACTTACCATCTCTATTTCAATCTACCCCCTGCTGAGCATTCGCTGTCGATTCACGGGCTCTAGTCCGCGCGGATGAATCTTCGTCTCATTGCCCTTCGAGGGGCAGCCGACGCGTGAGTGCGTCGGCTCCGTTCTGCCATACCGTCTTATCTCCCATGTCCGCCAGAGTGGCAGCGTAACAGGGTAAGCACCTAATTGCTCACCGCCTTGATGGCACAATCTCTGCCCGCGCAAAAGTCCGTCGACGTACACGCTATTTCTCTAGTGAGCTTGGCATGGTTATCCACTCGTTGCCTCGGCTAGATCCGAAATCAGACCTTCATCTCCTAGCCTCTTGCGATGAGATCTTGGCACGGTGCCACATTAGCGATTGCGTAAGCCCTTCATGGGCAGTACGTTAAAGAAAGACTTCATGGCTGGTTACATTCGGAGCGACTCGCGCAGCGAGTGGAAAGAAGGTGCCGTCACGACTCAGAAACACACCACGCAAGCGCGCGGACCGATAATCGATGCGGTTACGCTCGACTCACGCTCGGTCGATCCGGGGCACGATCAGAACCGACTTGACCGCAGCCGCGAAGAACTGCGCATGCTGACCGGTAAACTGCTCACGGTTCAGGATGAAGAACGCCGCAGAATCTCGCGTGATTTGCATGACGACGTGAATCAGCGCTTAGGCGCCATCGGGCTTCAATTGGACTCGTTGTGCCGGCATCTGCCGGCCTCTTCGACGCTCATTCGCCGCAGAATCGGCGCGATCCGCCGCCACGTCAGCCGGCTCTCGGACGATGTCCGCCAGCTGGCCTACCGGTTCCACGAAACGACCGTCGAAGACCTCGGTCTGGCGGTGGCACTCCAGCGATACCTTCATGACTTCGTCAAACGCACGGGCATCAAAGCCAAATTTATCAAACCGCATTCTGCCATGCCGATCCCGCCGCAGTTGGCTACCTGCCTGTATCGAATTGCCCAGGAGAGCTTGGGAAATGTCGGCCTGCATGCCCAGGCATCCCAAGTGACCATTCAACTGGCCCTGCTCCCTGACGCAGTCTCGTTAACGATTCGCGATAACGGAGTCGGCATGAATCCCGACGATGTTCAAAGCCGCACGGGAGGATTGGGCATCCTGAGCATGCAGGAACGCGCCCGCCTCCTCAATGGATCGGTGGAGTGGCATTCGACCACGGGAGCGGGTACGGACGTTGTCGCGCACCTGCCGTACCCGGTTGAGGCGCCATGACAAAGCCAAGAATTCTGCTCGCCGATGACCACACCATGTTCGTGGAGGCGTTGCACAAAGTGTTAGAGCCGGAATTTGATCTAGTGGGGTCGGTCGGAGATGGACGCGCCCTGCTCGAGGCCGCTCCTCGTTTGAAACCGGACGTCATTCTGCTCGATCTGTCGATGCCCTTGCTGAACGGAATCGATGCGGCGCAGCAACTCCGTCAGAGCCTGCCCTCCGTGAAAGTGGTGTTCCTCAGCATGCACGGGGATCCCACGTATGTCACAGAAGCCTTTCGCGCCGGCGCGTCCGGGTATGTGCTCAAACGCGCGAGCGCGACCGAGCTGATTCAGGCGATCCGCATCGCGCTGCGCGGCCATCTCTACATGTCGCCCCTGCTGGCCAAGGGCGTCTTAGATCCCTTGCTGCATCATCGCCCGTCGCCATCGAGCGCACAAGCGACCCTTACGCTCCGGCAACGCGAGGTCCTGCAGCTTGTGGCCGAAGGCCGGTCTCTCAAGGAAATCGCCTCCATTCTGTGCGTGTCTGCCAAAACCGTTGAGTTTCACAAGACGCGCATCAGCAAGCAACTTGGCCTACACACGACCGCCGATCTCACGAAGTACGCCGTCACGCACGGATTAGTCTCGCCCTAGCCATACCGGTCTACCGTTCAGATTTGTGAGGTGAGTCCTGCTACCCGCATGCGCATGAGCGCACGGTCATTCTAGGACAGCGTGCCGCCAAAACCGGGGATTCTCCGAGTTCCCTGTCGCATCGTTCCCCTTTACGGTGGGCCTCTACAGGAAGGGGCCCTACGGCGCATGGCAATTGTTGTCGCGATGACGATGTTGATCGCGTGGATCGTCTTCCGGCGATATGGAAGCAAGGGAGACTGACGCGCATTCCGCAGACACTTCAGACTTGCGAACAGAATGCTCCGGGACCGTACCACAGACGATTCACGGCACCGAAACAATCACACACGAAGGGAAGGATCGCGGTAAAGCATGGCGGATGCTCCCATACTACGGCAGCGAGTACTGTTCGCGGGACCCCCGTCCGAGATTGAGGCAGAGAGTCAGCGTCTGCTCTGCGGCCGCTATGAGATCGAGCGGTGCCCCGCAGACGAATTGTCGCTTCTTGCCAGAGTGGAGTTCCTTCGTCCGGATGTCGTGATCGTCGATCTCCAGCACCTCAGCAGCCTCAAGACGATCGGCCGCATCTTAGAACGCGCTCGATCGTGCCAGGTCCTGGCGTTGACCGGTATGCCACAGTTATCGATAAGAGCAGCCGTGTTCGCGGCGGGCGGGACCGGGGTGATTGTCCGGTCCGAGCCCGCAACGGAGATCACAGGATGGATCGATGCAGTGCTATCAGGCCGTCCCTCTACTCGCTGCCTCCCGCCCGATGCCGAAACAAGTGCGAGAGAGAATCCGATCAGGCCAGCGCCACGCTTGACCGACTCGGACCGGCTTGTGCTCAGCCTGGTCGCACGATCCTATCCGGCCCATCGCATAGCCAGAGTGTTGGGGTTGTCGACCGGGGCAGTGCGATTGTCTCTGGCCTATCTGAAACGCCAGTTCAGAGTCTGCACACGACAGGAACTCAAGCAGCATGCCGGGAACCAGAGGTTGATTCCCGATATTCCGTAACGGCGATTGCGCGGCGCGCCGGTGCGCGCCTTTGCCTTTTCGATCGACCAGACTGGTTGTCAAATCGGCATACATCGAATCGCTTTCCGCCCCCCAGGGATGAAGCCAGAACCAACTAGGAGTTTTCCGAGTTCTCCGACGCCGGTCCGATGAGGCAGACTCGTAACTATCGTCTCCCGGCGCGAGTGTTTGTTCAGCCTGACATGAATAGGGAGGGGCGAGCGTGAAGCGGCCTGACAGCGTTCACCATCCGGCACCTGACGGTGTCATTCGCCTCGTCCACTGGGGAGATACGGTACGCATCCATGTTCTTGTTTGGCTGAAAGATGGAACACTGCTCGGCTCATCGAGCCTGGGTGGACCGCTGACCTTCACGACGGGAGAACAGGCGGTCATGCAAGGAATAGAAGAATTGGTGATCGGCATGGCAGTCGGAGAATCGAAAACGGAAATGATGGCGACGGATCGCGCGTTTGGTCCGAGCAGTAGCGATTCAATCTCCCACGCCCCCGATCGGCATCCGCGCCTTCGGTTGGCCGGACAGACACTCATTCTTCAACTCGAACTTCTGGACATCCTTGATCCCGTGCCGCAGTCCGTCACAAAACCATCACCCTGGCCTGGAGCGTTGCGCACGTGATGATACTGCTGGCAATCGGCTTACTGATCGTCGTGCTGGCTGGTTGGATTCTATTCATTCTGAGAAACGGCCGGCGACTCTCGGCTCGGGCCAGAAAGAATAAACCGTTACGGCGGCTATCTATCCGTATGTAATTGGCTGAGCCCTTGCCGCTACCGCGCCTGCGTCGGAGCCGGCCACCTGGAGTGGAGGAATCGTATGATGATGGCAACCGTATTACGCCACTACCGACCGGCCTTGGTGATACCGCTCATGGTCATCGGGTTCTGGTTGATTTCATACAAAGGCTGCGTGCCCGATCAGGATCTGAAACCGACGCCGGCTCTGGCGATTGCGGCGACCCCGCTTGTGGCCGAGGCCCTTTCGGTTGAAGGTTTAGGCGACCTGAACTACTTGGGCGATCTGAGCTACTTGACGGGGCCCAAGGCGCTGCCCCCGTCCGGGAACGCAGCCCAATCGTTACTCCGTGCAGCCAAGCTTCTGAAACAAGCCGCTCCCTTGATCGATAAGAATGAACATATGGCCGTGCAGTTCATTCGAGAAGCCATCGCGATTCTTAAACGCGACGTAATTCTTGCGCTGAACGCGCCCGAGTCCGACAAAATATCAGGGGCGACGGATGAGCACGACAGGGCACGGCCGCTTTAATTCAATGCCGGCAGCACCTCATCTATCAAAGATGAGACAGAATCCTGAACGGACCAAGGAAGGAACACGCCGATGAAAACAACCATGGAACGGACCGTCGAAAACAACCTGCTCGACGATATCCGAAAAGAGTACGGCCACAATATCTCCCACATTCCCTGCGCCTTTTGTGGAGAACCGGCCAATCTTCACGATGCCGACGTGATCGTTGAAATGCATGGGCCGCACGCGGCGCCCGATCACAGCAAGGACATCTGGCATCGGTCCTGTTTTGAGGATTTCCTCGACCAGGGTGAAGAAACCTGATGGCGCGGCGCAGGATGGGTCTCGCATCACACGTGGAAGGCGGGAGGATGACGATGACAGTGACACGGAAGATGGCCCTATTCCCCCTCATGAGCCTGTTGGGGGTTGGAATGTTGAATCTCAGCGGGTGCGACTATTGGCCGCCGGCCCTTCAGAGCGAGATCGCAATCCTCCGCGCCGAGCTCAATGACGCGCTGGATGACCAGCATCGGCTGAATCAGGAGCTCGAAGAGATGAAGGCGACACAGGCCTCCCTGCAACGCCTGGTTGACGACAAGACGCGGGACAATCATGCACTGACTGATCGAATCGCCGCGTTGTCCAGACCGGCTCCTCCTGCCAAGCCAGCCGCAACCGCCATCCCCGTCGCGCCGGCGGCGACACCCTCAGCTATTTCAAAAGGCGCCTTCGCCTCCCTCCGGGTTGAAGCCCCGGCTCGGCGAGGAGCGCAGATCGTTCACCTTCAGCGGCTCCTGCACCGCCATCGCGTTCCGATCCGCATCGACGGCCTGTACGGACAGGACACGGCAGCGGCCGTCCGGTGGTTTCAACGAACTCACGGTCTACGGCCTGATGGCATTGTCGGGCCCGCGACCTACCAGGCGCTTCATCGCCCGGAGAAAACCGTTCAGACTGCCCAGCTCGCCAGGCAGCTCTGGCTCCAACGTCCCCCAGTGGCAGGGCAAGACGTCCTGAAGATCCAACGCGCGTTGCGGAAGGCTGGATACCGCGTGACCCTCGACGGCCACTTTGGACCGGAAACAGACATTGCGGTCATGCGTTTCCAGCGAAAGCATGGCATCGCGCCGGACGGGATGGTCGGGCCGCAAACCTGGAATGCGCTGATGCAGAGGCGATGACGGCGGCCAGTGAAGCGATTGTCTTTTCCTCGAATCTGTCTATACTGACCCCAGCGAGTACGACCCCACCCTATTCAGGCTGCTCTTATGACCACTCGACTCCCCTGGTGGCAATCCGCCGTGGTGTATCAAATCTATCCATGGAGTTTTCAGGACTCCAACGGCGACGGGATCGGCGATATTCCCGGCATCATTTCCCGGCTCGACTATCTGAATGACGGCACGGCGGACTCGCTCGGTATCGACGCGATCTGGCTCTCGCCGATCTATCCGTCCCCGATGGTCGATTTCGGCTACGATGTGGCTGACTTTTGCACGGTCGACAGCCGGTTCGGGACGCTCAGCGACTTTGACCGCCTGGTGAAGGAATGCCACAGGCGCGGGATCCGGCTGATTATGGATCTGGTGCTGAACCACACATCCGATCAGCATCCGTGGTTTCAAGACAGCCGTTCTTCTCGAAGCTCGGCCAAACGAGACTGGTATTATTGGGCCGACGGCAAAGGATTCGGGCGGCGGCCCAATAACTGGAATGCGCGATTCGGCGGTTCATCGTGGACCTGGGATGCTCACAGTGGACAGTATTATCTGCATTCGTTTCTAAAAGAGCAGCCGGATTTGAACTGGCACAATCCCGCCGTACGAACCGCCATGTGGGACGTCGTAAAGTTTTGGCTCGACCGCGGGGTGGATGGATTTCGCTTGGACGCCATCAATTGGCTCGGCAAGGACAAGCGCTGGCCGAATAATCCGTTCAAGCTCGGTCTCCGAGGCTATACCAGACAAGAGCACCGGTATGACCGGGATCAACCTCTTGGGCACCAAGCCTTGAAGGAATTGCGCGCGCTCCTGTCCGGCACTCCCGATGTTGTCTTGATCGGGGAAGCCTCGGCCGATACCCCGGGTGGGCCGTCCGCGTTTTACGGCAATGGGTATGATGAGCTGCACATGCTGTTCGATTTTCGCCTCTTGAAGTCGCCCTGGCAGGCCGAACGGTTTGCCCCGCTTCTCGAAGCCGGCGACCGGGTAATTCCTCGCGGCGGTTGGCCGACCGTGGTGTTCAGCAATCACGATCAGCCCCGGCATATCGATCGCTATGGAGCCAACGGCGACGCGGAGCGGCGCGCGCGAGCCGCGGCTGTGTTGCTCTTTACCTTGCGCGGGACCCCGTTCATCTACTATGGGGAGGAACTCGGGATGCGCAACACCCCGTTGCGATACCGCGATCTTCGGGATCCCTATACCAAACGATATTGGCCGTTTCGCATCGGGCGTGATCCGGCGCGCACACCGATGCAATGGGATGGATCCGAGCAGGCGGGATTTTCAACCGGGCGTCCCTGGCTGCCGGTGTCCCCGCACTATCGGGAGTTGAACGCGGCGAGGGAAGGAGCCGATCCCGCCTCGTTGCTGAATCTCTATCGACGGCTTATCCGGCTCCGGAAAACCTTTCCGGCACTCAGCGAGGGAACGTATCGGCCGATTGGGACGGTGCCGGCCGGCTGTCTCGTGTTCATCCGGGAAGACGCGTCTCCTGCAAAACGCGACAGCGACATGTTGGTGGCGGTCAACTTTTCTTCCGAGAGCCGCACCGTGACAGTGCCGGACGTCACAAGCCCCGGCGTGATACGGCTCTCGACGTGGAGTGGGACGGATTCAGCCACGCCATGGATTGCAGCGCGGTTCCATTTGGAACCGGACGAGGCCATCATCGTCTCGCTGGGGAACCAGACCGCAGCGTGACGGTGCGCGCTATTCCGGGCTCTTGAAAAATAGGATGGCCAGCGGCGGCAACGTCAGCGTAAGCGAGTGCGACCGCCCATGCAGGGGCACCGGCATCGCTTCGACTCCACCGATATTGCCCCAGCCGCTTCCGCCATACAGCGTCGCGTCGCTGTTCAAGACTTCCTTCCAGAATCCGCCGCACGGGGCACCGATCCGATAGTTGGTCCGGGGCACCGGCGTGAAATTGCACGCCACGAGCATCTGACTGCCGGCAGACTTCCCTTTCCGCAGCATGCTGATGACGCTGGATTCCGCGTCGGTACAATCGATCCATTCAAATCCCGCCGGATCCAAGTCCCGTTCATGCAGCGCCGGCTCGTCGCGATACAGCCGGTTGAGGTCCGCCACCCAGCGCTGCAGGCCCTTATGCGCGGGCTGGTCCAGCAGATGCCACTCCACGCTGCGATCGTGAGCCCACTCGCTGCGTTGGCCGATTTCCCCTCCCATGAAGATCAGCTTTTTCGCCGCCTGCGCATACATGTAGCCGAACAAGAGACGAAGGTTGGCGAACTTCTGCCAATCATCGCCGGGCATCTTCCCGAGCAAAGAGCCTTTCCCATACACCACTTCGTCATGCGACAGCGGCAAGACAAAGTTTTCGTGAAAGGCGTACAGCATCCGGAAGGTCAACTTGTCGTGATGATACCGTCGGAAAAATGGATCCAGGCTCATGTAGGCAAGCGTGTCGTGCATCCAGCCCATGTCCCATTTGAGGCCGAACCCGAGGCCGCCAAGATACGTCGGCCGTGAGACCATGGGCCAGGACGTCGATTCTTCGGCCGTGGTTTGCACATCCGGATACTGCGCATAGATTTCTTCGTTCAACCGCCGCAAAAAACCAATGGCTTCGAGGTTTTCCTTTCCTCCGTACTGATTCGGCACCCATTCCCCTTCTTTGCGCGAATAATCCAGATACAGCGTGGAGGCTACCGCGTCCACGCGAATTCCGTCGATATGGTACTTATCCATCCAGAAGAGCGCGCTGCTGATCAGAAAGCTGCGTACTTCATTCCGGCCGAAATTGAAAATGTAGGTCTGCCAATCGGGATGGTACCCTTGCCGCGGATCGGCATGTTCAAAGAGGTGGGTCCCGTCGAAATAGCTCAACCCATGCGCGTCGGTCGGAAAATGCGACGGCACCCAATCCAAAATAACGCCGATGCCATGCCCGTGCAATTCGTCGATCAAGAACATCAAATCCTGCGGCGTGCCGTAGCAGCCAGAAGAGGCAAAATAGCCTGTCGTTTGATAGCCCCAGGATCCGAAAAACGGATGGTCCATGATCGGCAGAAACTCGACGTGGGTAAAGTTCATCTCCCGCAGGTATCCCGGCAGCACCGCTGCCAGCTCTCGATAGCTCAAGGAGCGATCGCCTTCGTCTGGCACCCGTTTCCAGGATCCGATATGCATTTCATAGACCGACTGCGGCGCATCCAGCGCATTGTGGGCGCGCCGGGTCTTCATCCACTCGGCGTCCCGCCACGCGTATTCGCAATCCCACACGATCGAGGCCGTCTTCGGAGGAATCTCATTGAAGATGGCAAAGGGATCCGTCTTCTCAACCTGATAGTCGTTGAAGCGCGAGCGAATATGGAATTTATAGAGGTCTCCTTTCCCGACGCCCGGCAGAAAGCCTTCCCAGATTCCCGAATGCTCGCGCATATGCAGCGGATGCGCGCCCGGCTTCCAATCATTGAATACCCCAATGACCGAGACCTCCGCCGCATCCGGCGCCCAGACTCCAAACGTCGTTCCGCTCACACCGCCCCGCTTGACCGGATGGGCGCCTAACTTGTCATACAGATGGAAATGCGTGCCTTCGTTGAACAGGTAGAGATCATCCTGGCTCAACAGACTCGTTTCGTTCACCGTGTGTGTCATATCGTGCGTCTTCGCCATAGTGTCACCTCTTGACGGATGTTACAGCCACTACCCTGCGCGCGCGTATCGAGACACGTGTGTTCACAGCATCCACGTCGTCACGCCCGTTCCGACCCGGCCATCTCCAACAGATCGACGAGACCGTGCAGCGGAATCTCAACCCAATCAGGCCTATTATTCAGTTCATATCCCAATTCATAGATGGCCTTCTCGACCAAACACACATCAAACAATACGCGCACATCCCGCTCCTCTTTCGGCCAAAATTTCGTGGCGCTCGCGATGCCGAGATAGGCTTTCAGAAATGCGACGCTGGCCCAATCGGACCAAAATTGAGCCCACAGCACACTCTCTCCGGGAATGCCCTGCGCGGCGACGGCAAGGCCGGTCCGCTTTCCCGCAAGAAAGGCGAACGGCGCATAGTGAAACGAGCGGACCATGCCGGCCACGTCCAGCATGGGCGGATGTTTTCTGCGGCGTGAGGCCAAGGACCTGGCCGGCTCTCCTTCAAAATCGATAATCACAAAATCGCTTCCCGTGGATAACACCTGGCCGAGGTGGTAATCGCCGTGGCACCGGATAAGGGAAACGGGCCGTTCGAGATCACGGAACGCGCGGAAGGTTCGGTCCAACGCCGGCTTGAGATCGAACAAGCGCCGCGCCTCGGTTTGTCCCTTTGGGGAAAGCTGCGCAACTCGTTCCTTGAGCAGGGCCATGGTCTGCTCCGCAGAGGCCGCCATCGTGACGTACCGCTCGTGCCGATACGCGCTCGTCAGCCCTTCGGGAGTAAACGCCGGATCGTCCTCAATCTGACTGAGCGCCAGATGCAACTCGGCAGTCCGCCGGCCTAAACATTCGGCCGACTGCACATACCCACCGAGCAGCTCTCGCGCGACGGGAAGATACTCCTCCCGCGCAAGATCAAGGAGCGGACGCCCCCGGCCGGGCGGCGCCGCTTCCCGGTAGAGGTCTCCGGCAGTCCGAACCATAAATTGATCGACCGCATGCAGGCTCTGTTGCCACGCATCCCCGTCATTGCGGATGAATTGCTGCAGCAGCGCCAGCGTCATCGGATCGCCTGAAGTCCGCCGGTATTCAATCGCGCCGGCAATCGGCGGAACGCAGGGAAATCGCACAGCGGTCAAGTGCCGTCCGATTTCAAGGTCGGGGTTCATGCCTTCTTCCAATCGCCGATAGAATTTCAAGATCACCTGCCCGCCGCAGGAGAGAGAGGTGTTGCTCTGCTCGGCCTTCAGGACCGTCGGGTCTTGCGGATACGCGACATCTACAAGCTCACGAAAGGCCTTGGTCGGAGTTGCGGCGGCGGTTCCGGCCGTACCGTGAAACTGCTCCCCCTGCCCGATGGCCTCGAACAGCCTGCGCGAGAGCGCCGGATTCCAGAGCGCATCGTATAGGATGCCCTGCTCTTCCCCGCTGTCTGAACGCACCGTGAGCGGCGCAAGCACCGCCTGGGGAGCGGTCTCTTGAAGACGGATCGCCTCGCTTCCGAACGCCGCCGTCACCGGCATCTGATACGTTTCGGATGTCCCATCGCTGTACTCGACGCGCACCAGCAGGAGCCGCATCGTCGCCGTGCCCGTGGAAACCGCGACGGATTCGACGATGGAGACCGCCTTGATACGGCGGGCTTTGCCGCCGAACCACCGCTTGGTCTTGAGAATGTCCGGCAGCAGCGCCGTCAAGGCCTCGGCGCCGGCGCCTTCGCATAATGATTCCCACTGGTGCATGGCCGTCAACATGGACTGCTCGGTCCTCCTGCTACAGAAAATAGTCAAAATCCTGTTCCGTGCGAACACGCCTGCGAATACGGAAAATATGCGCGGGAGCCGAATGGGGGTTCACCTCAATATAGTTGCGCTCTCCCTGCCACAGGTAATGCGCGTGCGTCAGGAGATCCTCCACTTGGAACGGCTGATCGGCATCGAGCCCTAGGCTCGCAAGATCCAATTCCAGCCATCCGGAATGCACGTGATGGGGACTCAAATTCACCACGACCAGAATGACATTGGATCCGTCTGCCGTGCGCTTGCTGTAGCAGAGCAACTGCTCGTTCGCGATGGCGTGAAAGCGGAGACTCCCATCGCGCTGAAGCGCGGGATTGTCCCGCCGTATCCGATTCACGCAGCCGATGAATTCCTGCAAACTATCCGGCCTATCCAGATCCCATCGCTTGATTTCATACTTTTCAGAATCCGCATATTCTTCGCTTCCGGCTTCGCGAGGCAGATGCTCGCCGAGTTCATACGCCGGACCGTAGATCCCGTAGCTGGCTCCCAGCGTGGCGGCCAGCACCAGCCGAGACATAAAGACGGGGCGTCCGCCATGCTGCAGCTGCTCCGTCAGAATATCCGGCGTATTCGGCCAGAGATTCGGCCGGAGATATTCCCGCACATCCGACTGCGTGAGCTCCGTGAAATATTGCGTGAGCTCTGCCTTCGTCGTGCGCCAGGGGAAATAGTTGTAGGATTGGGAAAAGCCGATTTTAGCCAGACGATTCATCACTTTCGGCCGCGTGAACGCTTCAGCCAGAAACACGACGTCCGGATGCGTGCGCTTCACCTCGCCGATGAGCCATTCCCAAAACGGAAACGGCTTGGTGTGAGGATTGTCCACGCGGAATATTCGAATGCCCTGCTCGATCCAATAATCGACCACCTGCTTCAATTCATCCCACAATGCCCGCCACTGGTCCGTCTCAAACTCCAGCGGGAATATATCCTGATATTTCTTCGGCGGATTCTCCGCATACTGCACCGTGCCATCCGGCCGGATCCGGAACCATTCGCGATGCTCTTTCACATAGGGATGGTCCGGGGAGCACTGAAATGCGATGTCCATCGCGATCTCGATGTCATGGGTGCGGGCCCGTTCCATCAAGCGTCGAAAATCTTTGAGCGTCCCCAACGCCGGATGAATCGCGGTGTGTCCCCCGTCCGGCGAGCCGATCGCCCAGGGACTGCCGTGGTCTTCCGGCCGGCTGGTCGGCGCATTGTTCTTACCCTTCCGATGAGTCTTTCCGATGGGATGGATGGGAGGAAGATAGAGCACGTCAAACCCCATGGAGGCGATGTAGGGCAGCCTCTTCTCACAGTCTTTGAAGGTGCCGTGCACGCCGGGCTTAGTGGAACAGGACCGCGGAAACATTTCATACCAGGTGCTATAGCGGGCTTTCTCGCGATCGACAATGACGGCAAATTCAACCTCGTAAAGGGAGGCCTGGGCTCGATCCGGATGTTTCGCCATTATCCCGGCCAACTCGGCGCTCAGCGCTGCGCGAATACGGTCCGCTTCAGGGGCGTCCGTCGCGCGGAGCTCCTTCACCCATCGAGACAGCGCCTGTTCCACTTCTTTCGGGGCCTGCGTGGCGGCCTTTTCAATCAACTGTGCGCCGATGAGAAGGTCTAGTCGAAGATCTTGGTTCGCGTCGCGTTTCTTAATCAGATCCCGGCGCCAGGTGAGAAAGTGATCGACCCATCCCGTGACGGTGTAGCGATACTGCCCGATGTTCGAGAGAGGGAATGCCGCGCGCCACCGGTCGTTTCCGATGGCCTCCATCGGGATCTCGGTCCATTGCGGAACCGACTCAGCCCGGTAGCGGAGAGCCACGGCGAGCGCATCGTGTCCGTCGGCGAACACGTCGGCCTCCACGATCAGTTCGTCGCCGATCGTCCGTTTAATGGGAAAGCGGCCTCCGTCTACCGCAGGCCGCACGCCCTCAATGATCACCCGTTGTCTGCCGCGGTCATCACGCATGCTATCCCTCTCCTCTGTCAGCGCCTATCAGGGCTCTAGATATGCGACACCTCGTCATCGTCATGCTTCCGGCGGAATCGCCGTTCCAGCGCATCCTTCGCGATCGTGCGTCCACCCATTCCCAACGCGAGGGCTAATGCCAGAACGGCCCCGCCGAAGATAATGGAGAACGCCGCGACCACGATTTCCTTGGCGATTCCCAATTGGGTCAACACCATGGCCGCCGTAAAGGTGAGAATCCCCCAGCGAATGAGATTGGCGATCAGCCGGGCCTCTTGAATCTGGGCATTCACCGCCGCAATCAAGGCCGCTTCGCTGCTGAAATTGGCCAGCAGCGCTCCGAGCAGGGCGACCAGCATCGCCGCCAGCACATGCGGCAAAAATCCCAGAATGATACTCATCAGATTCGCCGTCGCCGGCAGATCCAAGGCATCGATTCCCATAAACGCAAAGAGCAGGAACACCGTCCAAAACGAGAACCGGCCGATCATGTGAGAGATCGGCTGTTTCATGCCCGCCTTTCCCAAGGCGGGAGTGAGCCCCAGCCGCTCGCACAAGGGGTCGAAGCGAAACGCTTTCAGAATGCGCAGGAGCAGAAACTTGACGAGCCAACCCACGGCCAGGCCGATAAGCAGAAAGGTCAGCAGCGCCATGAGTTTCGGCAAGAAGAGCGCAACGCGTTTCATCGTTTCTCGAAAGGCTTCTACCATTGCCTCTTGCCATAGTTCATTCATTGGAACCTCCATCGCCCGACTAAGTAGGGCTTCATGCTTTCGAACGACTCGCACACCCGCTCACCCGCACGGTCGGCATCACCCGGCTCTCCATCCTTCGTTTCAAGGACCAGCGACGCGGTGCGCCCCAGGTACAACGGAGTCAACGACTTCAGCAGGTGCTCTCGATGAATCACTTTTTCGTGATACGCAATCGCGAAGTCGTAGACGGTCTGGGTCCAGAGCGGGATGGGAAACCGGAACTCTTCTTCATCCTCCAGCCCCAAAGTGAGAATCCCGGCCAGCGTGTCGGGGGCCAAGATCGATTCCCAGATCGGCAGCAGATCGCGCAGCCCTTGGCGGAACCCCTTCACCATCCGTTCGACGTTGATCGCGACAGACGCGTCCCCCGGACCGTACGGCGCGCCGACCGCCGGAACGGCGCTCGACTCCTTCCGCTGTTCCCACACCTCCTGATACTGCTCCATATAATGGTAGGCGGCTCCCACCGCTTGAGCCAGGATGAACGACACATCCTGTCCGCTTGCCTTGGAATCCTGCACTTTAGCCCCGAGAAAGGCCTGCCACACGTGGAACCCTTCGGCCACGGCGACCGTCGTCAACCAATTATCGATGCCGTATTTAGCCGTCTCGCCTTCCCAGAGATCCTTCGCGAGGCAGCGATTCGTCAATCGTGCGGAAAATCCGTACCCGCCGCCGCTCTGGCAGGCCACTCGTTTCCCATAGAGCGCCCGAGTCAATGGTGCAATGAGACTGTTGGTCAAACTCCCCTCATACCGCTGGCGCCGGAAGACCGGCGCGACAAAATCCGCCCCTTGCTCCAATACCGGCTGCGCCAACCGTTCGATCCATTCAGGGGTGACCGAGCGAAGCTGGGCATCCATGACCACGCAGGCCTTCGCCTCCACCTTCTCGGCGATCGTAAAGAAAGCGCGAAATGCCGCCTCCCGCTTCGCCACTCCGGACTCCGACAGCCGATCCAAGGCAGCCGGCTGTGCCGACAGTCCTCCCGTGAGGTACTGAACCGACACAACGGGCACCGCGCTCCCTACGGCGCGTTTAATGATGTCCGGGGTGCCATCCTGCGATCCGGCATCGGCATTGACGACCACCACCGAGACCTGGGGAAGAAAGGCCGCGAGTCCTGCCATGACCGACTTCACCACCAGCTCAACGGTCGAGCCATGATTGAAGGTCGGCAGACCGACAAGGAGATCCGCCTTGCGGAGATCGGGACATTGCGCCTGAACCTGCTCCCACGCTGTCATGTGCGTCACCGCGTCCCTTCTCTCGGACCATTCGTGTGAGACATCCGGTCTCCCAATCCCACCTGTGCTCCCTCGCTCACTGCTTCGCAAATAATTTCAGCAGCGTCAGGTAATCGCTCAAATGACGCGTGATGAGAAAATTTCTCCGGACATGCTCCCGCGCCGCCCCGCCCATGCGCTGAATGAGGCCGGGATTATTCAAGAGATATCGGGCTCTGAAGGCGACCCCTTCGACGGAATAGACGGTGTACCCGGTGACTCCGTCCACGATCTGGGCGGCAATCCCGCCGGCCGTACTTCCGATCACCGGCTTCCCCTTCCACATCGATTCAGACACGGCGACGCCAAAACCCTCCTTGATGGATTTCTGAATGACGATGGTCGCGGCCCGCTGAAGCGCATTGAGTTCAAGGTCGGCCTCGGGCGGCAGCTGGAGCACATGAATATCCGAATCCTTTCCAGCCGCTTCCTGCACCTCGGCTAAAACCGCTTCCCCTTCCTGATCGTGCATGACCCCGGACCCGGCAATGATCAACCGGCAGCGATGATATTTCTTAATCATGCGATAGGCCTTGATGGCACCCAGGGGATCGTTGAATCGTTCGAAGCGGCCCATTTGCAGCAAGATCGGTTTGTCTCTGGGGATACCCAGCCGCACAAGGACCTCATTCACTTCTGCCCGGGACAACTCCAGATTTTTTTGGCTTAACGGATCAATCGATGGGTGTATCAAGAACTTGGGGATCGACAGCCGATGGGCGAACCCCGGCATGGAAAAAATCGCGGCATCGTACCGGACGATGAACCGGCGAAGAAAGCTCCAGCTCTGCTGGTGAGGTTTGGCCAAATCGAGATGGCAGCGCCAAATCCAGTTGCCCCCCGACTTCTGCTCAATCAGCGCCGCCGGCTGAAGATCGTGGATCATGACGAGGTCCGCGTCCAGCTTGAGCGTCTGTGCGTTGCGCTGGTTGATCTTGAGATAGGCCTGCTCCATCGCCTCGGTCAGATCTTCTTTTCGCCCCTGCAGCCCGTTCGCCAATCGTTTCGTGATATCGAAAAATTCCTGATCGCCCGCGATGACGTCCCATCGTGCGGCGACCCCTAGGGCTTTCATCATCGGCACCAACCGGCGGAGAATTTCCGCGATCCCGCCGCCGTACCGGACGGAATTGACGTGCAGAAAGCTTCGCCCCGCCACGAGGGCGCTCAACCGGTAGAGGAATTCGACTGTGCCTTTCGGCGCGAAGTCTCGATACTCGTCCAGTTCCTGAACCATCCGTGATGCCTCCCGATTGTGCGCACTGCGCTAAATGAGACTGTCTTCGATCCCGTAGGAACGGTCCTGCCCCGCCGCCTGGTGCAGCCGAAACCAGTAGAACCCGTAGGGGGCGACGCTCAACACGTAGGGCTGCGTTCCCACCTGGGGGAATCTCGAATCTCCGAATAATTCGATGGGGACTGCGCCTTGATATTTGCCCAAGTCCAATTCGACGGCCTGAGCCGATCCGGCCAGATTGTGCACGAGCAGCAACGTCTCCCCGCCGTACTCCCGCAAGTAGGCCAGCACTTTGTCGTTTCGCGGGCGCAAAAACTCCACGGTCCCGCGGCCGAAGGCCGGATGTTGCTTGCGCACGCAGATCATCCGTTTCATCCAGTGCAGAAGGGAATGGGGTGATTGCCGTTGGGCCTCCACGTTGATGGCCTGATATCCGTACACGGAATCGGAAATGGACGGCAGATACAGTTTCGACGGATCGGCCTTGGAGAATCCCCCGTTGCGGTCGTCGGTCCATTGCATCGGTGTGCGCACGCCGTTGCGGTCTCCGAGATGAACATTGTCTCCCATCCCGATTTCATCGCCGTAATAGACGATGGGGCTGCCGGGGAGCGTAAAGACCAGGCTATTGAGCAGTTCGATTTTCCGGCGATCGTTTTCCAACAAGGGCGCCAGCCGTCTGGCGATCCCGATATTGCGCCGCATCTGGGGATCGCGCGCGTACGCGTAGTACATATAGTCCCGCTCTTCTCCGGAACACATTTCGAGCGTCAGCTCGTCATGGTTGCGCAAAAAGAGGCACCACTGGCAATTCTCCGGGATCGCCGGAGTGTGCGTGAACATGTCCACAATGGGGTGCCAATCTTCGCTACCCACGCCCATGAACAGCCGCGGCATCAGCGGGAAATGAAACGCCATGTGGAACTCGTCGCCATCGCCGAAGTAGGGACGGACGTCCGCGGGCCACTGATTGGCTTCAGCCAGCAGCACACGCCCCTGATACGACTCGTCGATGCGTTTGCGGACTTCTTTCAGATAGGTGTGGGTCTCCGGAAGGTTCTCGCAGATCGTCCCCTCTTGCTCGAATAAATAGGGCACGGCATCGCAACGGAATCCATCGAGCCCCTGCTCCAGCCAAAAGGACATGACGTCCAGCATGGCTTTGCGCAACTCCGGATTCTCATAGTTCAAATCCGGCTGGTGGCTGAAAAACCGATGCCAGTAATAGGCCTTCGCGACCGGATCCCACGTCCAGTTGGACTTCTCCGTGTCGATAAAGATGATCCGTGCCTTGTCATACTTCTTGTCGCTGTCGCTCCACACATAGTAGTCCCGCTTGGGAGACTGCGGAGAACTCCGCGCGTCTTGAAACCAGGCATGCTGATCCGACGTGTGATTCAGCACCAGATCCGCAATCACCCGCATGCCTCTGCGGTGCGCTTCGTCGAGGAACGTCCTGAACTCGTCCATCGTCCCGTAGTCGGGAAAGATGTTACGGTAGTCGGCGACATCGTAGCCGTCGTCTCTCAACGGAGACGGGAAAAACGGCAGCAACCACAGGCAATTGACGCCGAGCCATTCCAGGTAATCCAGCTTCTGGATTAACCCTTGGAAATCTCCGATGCCGTCGGCATTGCCGTCAGAGAACGCTTTGACATGCAGTTCGTAAAACACCGCATCTTTGAACCACAAGGGATCGGTCGTCGGCACGATGCTCCTCCTTACCGTTCAGGCTCGCGGACCAGAAACTCATCGCACAGCGTCAGCATCGCCGACCGAAGCCGTTCGAGACTGCCCAAGTAGGGATTGATGGCGCGGAACTTCTCGGCCAGATCCGGCATTCCCAGACTCTGATCAATCCACGCAGAGAAATCGCTCTCTTTGCGCTTGAGGCGATGCCGGGCCTCGAACACATGAAAATAGATCGCACTCACTTCCACCTCACTCACGGCATTCCGGAACTCCCGAAGCGTCCGCACTTCTAGTCCCGTGGGAACTTCGAGGTGTCGGGACTGGTTGAAGTGAAACGGTTTGCCGAACATGACGCGCGGCACGATCGGCGTGCTGGACAGGTGATCGTCGATGATGGCGATCAGCTCCGTACGTAGGGCTTCGAGACCGTTCAATTCGAACGGATCGACGACCGCCAGCCGTTCTCCCAATACGTGATCCCGAACCTCCATCGCCACCCACTGGGCAAAGTCGTTCGGATACACTCGCTCCACATAGCTGTGCCGGAGAAAATAG
Organism: Nitrospira lenta; assembly: GCF_900403705.1. NCBI lineage: Bacteria > Pseudomonadati > Nitrospirota > Nitrospiria > Nitrospirales > Nitrospiraceae > Nitrospira > Nitrospira lenta. Next base: position 149,694 of record NZ_OUNR01000016.1, read on the forward strand.
CTGTGCGTATGGTAATAGATCGAATCGAGCGGAACCGTCTCCAACAGCTCGACCAGCCGCCGCTCATCCTCGGCTTCTTCACCGAGGATTTCCCGCAGCTCACTGCACCCGATAAATTGAAACGCGGTGTCTGTCTGTTTCACGATGCGTATGTCCTCATGGTGATGGGTCGCCTCATGTCGCTTGACTCGTCCTCACCGATCCCGCCGATGTATCAGGACGCCCCGCCACCCGGAGCGGCATCTTTGGCGATCGCGTCTTTTGTCACCTGAGCGGCCTCCTTGATCCGAGCCGCGGTCTTTTTCATTGCGCCGCGCGCGCTTTCGGCCACGGATTTCCACGAATCCTCAGTCTCGGTCACAATCTCATCGAGTTCCTGCCTGGCCGTCTCGGCTCCCCGCCTCAAGCGCTGTCGAACCGACGGTCCTGACACCGGAGTCGTCAGTAACACCGCCACGGCGCCGGCCAACGCGCCGAGTCCGAACGCTGCCAATACCACTGCGGCCCCCATCCCGCCGCCACTCTCTTCATCGTGCCCACGCCGCCGATTGTCTTGTCCCGTTTCCATCGATAGGCTCCTTTCCGCCGTTGTCTCGGTGCAGCGTTCTGCGGATGAACGCCCCGACTTCCCGTTCACCGTTGTCCTTGCGGCGAGGGCGCTGAGCCCTCCGACGACAGCGCCGGCCAGCAGTGGAACAAGCCCGACTGCCGCCGACCTCCATCTGATCGCGCGCGACCCGCTCACTCTATCGCCGTCGACATAGGCCTCTCCGCCTGGCCACCATGTCGGCGCTCCCTTCTCTGACTCGCTCACATCAATCAACCGCACCATGGTCAGGCCACTTTCTCCAGACAGGCGACCGGATAGTGAGCAAAGATCTCTCCGACGGACAACACCTGTTTATTCCCGCGTAACACCGTTTTGACCACCTCTCCGGTCAGAATATTGCGAAACCTGACGCCCTCCTGCCCGACCGGGACGACGAGCCAGGTGTCACGCCAGACGGCTTCGCCGAACGGCGGCGTCTGCGCATCCGGCACGACCGCGGTGATCAACCGGGGGACAATCGCGAGCACCATCTCCTCACCCTGACAGCGGGCAAACGCGAAGAGATGATCGGCATGCTCTCCTCCGGCGGCCAGCGGTACATAGCGGCCGTGCGCAAACAACTCACGATGCGCACGCCGAAAACGCAGGAGGTCAGCGGACAGAAATAATTTAATCCTGCCGTCCTGCCGTCGCGCGAAGAGGTCCTGTGCCCGCGCAAGGCGATCGGCGTCGGCGGACGACGCACGAGTCCATTCGGTCAGGCAGCGAACCCTGGTGGAAAAATCAACGGGCCGCCGGTTGTCCGGATCCACCAGACTGAAGTCCCACAGCTCAGTCCCCTGATACACATCGGGCACACCCGGCGCCACCATCTTGAGGAGGGTCTGTGACAAGGAGTTGTAAAGGCCGTATTGAGCCACCTGTTGTTGAAATGGAAGGAAGTCATCCAGAAATTCGTTCGGAATCGATCGATCCAACGACTTGGCGATAAAGGCTCTAATGCCCTCCTCGTACTCCGCATTGGGACTGACCCAGCTCGTGTGCTCCTTCGCCTCTTTGACGGCCTTATTCATGTACGCCTGGATGCGCTCGACAAAGCAGGCATACTCCGGTTCATCCAGCGGCGCCAACGGCCACACGCCGATCACGGTCTGATACAGCAGATACTCTTCGTTGCAGCCGGGAATCGTGTCGCCTCCGACGTGTGTTTTGTGGCAACGGTTGATCTTGACCCAGCGCAGCACATGTTCTTTCCATTGCTTGGGGATCTCTGACAGCACATTGAGCCGCGCGCGAACGTCTTCGCTTCGTTTCGTATCGTGGGTCGAGGTGGCCGAAAGCGACGTCGAGCGAAGCTCCTGCCGGGATTCCCATTGGTGATGGACGAGCGAGGGGGCGATACCGAATTGTTCGGGGCTGGATCCGACTTCATTGAGAGACACAAACCTGTGATAGCGATAGAAGGCCGTATCCTCCACGCTCTTGGCCGTCACGGGGCTGGTCGTTTGCTGGAAGCGCGTCACAAACTTCAACCGTTCGTCGCAATCCGATTCGGCATGGTTGGAGGATTGCAACAAGAGATCGCGCACGAAATTAAAGACCAGTCCGCTCACCGCAGGGTTCCGGCGTTTGGCATGCGCCACGGCTTGCCAGATGAACACGCGATCCCGGTCAAGAATGCCGTCGGTGTCGCCGGTCGTATAGGTGCGATAGACGGGGAAGCAGGCAATAATCTCCTGAATCGCGTAGGTCAAACTATTGAGCGTGAAGTCCCGTGACCGCCGGTCCCGTTCAGACAACCGGTCCAATTGATGGCCCAGCACAGCGAGTTCACTGGCCATCGACACCTGCATGATGAGCTGCTTGCACCGGTAGACGAGTTCTTCAAATGATTCCACCCTTCTGGACATTCGCCTGTACAGGGCATCGAACGCCCGCTCATTCGCGCGATCCACGAACAGCGCGTTCAGCCAGCCGAGAAAGTCGTAGCCTGTGGTACCGAAGACCGGCCAATTCGCCGGCAGCTGCTCATTGACGCCGAGAATCTTTTCGACTACCACATAGAGCGGGCGCTCCGTCACATCCGATGCGACGGTCAGTTCCTTCTTGGCCCACGACTGCAGTTTATTCAGATAGTCGGCCGGATCGTAGAGCCCGTCCACATGATCGATGCGCAGGCCCGTGACCGACCCTTCCTTAAGGAGGCGAAACAAGAGTTTGTGAGTCTCCTCAAACACCGTGGGATCTTCCATACGAATTGCGGCCAACTCGTTGATGTCGAAGAAGCGGCGATAATTGATCTCCTCCGCCGCAACCCGCCAATACGCCAGCCGGTACGCCTGATCGTTCAGGACTTGATCCAGCAGATCAAAGCTTCGAGGCTGACCTTTTGTGCCGTTGACGATCCGGACATTCTCATGGAGAAACGTTCGCACCGTCGCGCTGCTCTCAACCAGCGTGGCCAGGCGGCGCTTGATAATTTCCTTTTCACGATAGCGCTCCGCCACCAGCGCCGGCTCTCGGTCCTGCCGAGTGGGCAAATGCCGCAATGCCGTGATGATACTTTCCAATTCCATGACATGCGGACTGTGTGGACCCGTTTCACGGATCAGCGAATCCAGCCGATGCAAGAGAATGAGGGCGGACGGTTTCGGGGCCACCGGGAGAGAATGGTCATAGTATCGGATTAAAAACCGTCCATCCTCGTAGACCAGTTGCAGTTCCTGATTTTCCAACACCAGGCCATACTGATCCCCGAGGATCGGCAAGAGCACCTTGTCCTGCAATTCAGACTTGAGCGGATCCCAATCGATATCGAAAAACGACGCATACGGAGAACTCGGACCGTTTTCCAGCACGTCCTGCCACCAGCGATTGAGCTGCCGCGTGATCCCCATGTGATTGGGCACCACATCCATCAGCTGGCCCATGTCGTGCCGCTGCAACGCATCCACCATCACGCGGTAGTCTTCCTCCGTTCCAATGTCCGCATTCAACCGGGTGGGATCGACGATGTCATAGCCGTGCGAACTGCCCGGCACGGCCGTGAAATAGGGCGAACAATAGAGATCCGTAATCCCCAGGTCGTGCAGGTACGGGACGATCGCCGCCACATCGCGGAACGTGAAGGTCCGGTTGAGTTGGATCCGGTAGGTTGAAACGGGAATTCTTGGGTGAACGGTTTGGTGCATGCGCTCCCTGTTATGAAGAGATTCGGATATTGGATGCGCTCTTGCCGAGGGTCTGGCCACGGGGCAGCACGACCAGGCCTGATTTCGTTGTCTTGTAGTGTTTCCGATCCGCTTCGAGTGATATGCCGATGTGCGTCGATTGCGGAATCACGTTATAGCGGTCGGCAATCACTCGGCGGAGGCGGGCATTGGCCCCGATCCTCGCGCCGTCCAGAATGACACATTCTTCAATCTCGACTCCGTGCTCGATATGGACATTGCGGCCGATCACCGAGCGGGAAATCTTCGCATCGGTCACCAGGCTCCCCTGCCCCACCATAGAGTCTTCGATCATCGCTCGGGCAAAACTGGCTGTCGGGCCATCGAACGTGTCCGAGAGAATCGGCCAGGCCTCATTGCGAAGATCGAGCACCGGCGCAGCCCCGAGCATATCCATATGCGCCTGCCAATAGGCGTCCAGCGTCCCGACATCGCGCCAGTACCCTGGTTCCTCATACGGCTTGATCCCCGGCACGCTGTTGTCGCAAAAATTGTAGGCCATCACGCGATGGCTTGAGATCAAGCGAGGAATAATGTCTCGGCCAAAATCATGCGACCCCGGTTTCGAGGCGTCCTCCTCCAAGACGGTGGCAAGCAACTCGCGGTTAAAAATGTAATTCCCCATCGAGGAGAACGCATGCCGGGGATCCTGCACCATGGGTTTCGGCTGCTTGGGTTTCTCTTCAAAACCCGTGACACGCCCGTCATGGTCAGTCTCGATGATTCCAAACCCCGTGGCCGCCTGCAGCGGCACCGGCAACGCCGCCACGGTGACGTCGGCCTGTTGCTCTTGGTGAAAGCGGACCATCTGGTTAATGTCCATGCGATAGATATGGTCGGCCCCAAACACCGCGACCAGATCCGGCGCGAAATCATGAATCAGATTCAGATTGTGATAGACCGCATCGGCGGTCCCTTCATACCACCCGCCCCGCGCCTTCATTTGCGGAGGGACGACGGTGATGAAATGCTGTTTGATGCGCCCGCCGATCCGCCAGGCTCGGCGCAAGTGTTCGATCAACGATTGAGAGCGGTACTGCACCAGCACATAGATCGACATGATCCCGGAGTTCAAGAAGTTACTCAGGACAAAATCCGCAATACGATACTTTCCGCCGAACGGCACGGCCGGCTTACTCCGCTGCTCGGTCAACGGCATGAGCCGCTCGCCCTTGCCTCCGGCCATAATGATGGCCAGCACGCGATTGCCTGGTGTGCTCGTCACGACCTGGTTACTCCTTTGGGCCGCACATTACGCCGCATCCCTGCCCGCGATAGGAAGCTGAGACTTCAGGCAATCCGACAACCGCTTTTCGACTCGTCCCCAATCGATCACGTTGAAGAAGGCTTCCACATATTCCTGCCGTTTCAGCCGGTAGTCCGGAAGGTAGGCATGCTCGAACATATCCATGACCAACAACGGAAGGGTATCGACCAACAAACCGGTATCGTGCTCATTGAGCCAGACATTGAAAAGTCTCCCGGTCTGCACGTCATAGGACAGGATGACCCAGCCAATCCCACGCATGCCGCCGGTCCCCTTAAACCCCTGTTCCCAGAGGCCATAGCCGTTAAAGTCTTCTTCGATTTTCTTGTAGAGCTGCGATTGCCGGTCCAGCGCCGTGGCTGTGCCGGTGAGGTTCTCGAAATAATACTCATGCAGGCGCATGCCGTTGAACTCCCAGGCGAAGCGCCGTTTCATTTCCGCCCATTCGATCGTCCCGCATTGTCCGACCGTTAATTGCTCACGCATCATTTCGGCGAGGAGGTTCGTGTTGTTGACATAACCCTGATAGAGAGTCAGGTGCGTTGTCACGGACTGCTCACTGAACCCGGGCAAGCGCATCAGATGGTCATACGCTTTCGCATGATATTCTTTCATGAGGCCCTCCTTTTGATCACCGCCGTCGCCGGGCGAGGCGGAGGGAGTGCCGCCTCGAAGCGCCGTTCGACCACCGGCCAGGCAATCGCCCGCATAAAGGCCTGGACATAGGCCGTGCGGTTCATTCCGAATTCCTGCAAGTACGCGTGTTCGAACACATCCATGACCAGCAACGGGGTCGACCCAACGAGAAATCCGGCATCGTGCTCATCCAGCCAGACATTGAACAGGCGACCGGTCTCTGGATCTCGCGTGAGGACCACCCATCCGATCCCGCGCATGCCGCCGACACTCCTGAACCCACGCTCCCAGGTGGAGTAGTCCCCGAATTCTTGCCACACCTTTTCGTAGAGCGGGGATTCTTTCCTGAGTGGAACCGGGCGCTTCGTCAGATTCTCGAAATAGAGTTCATGGAGACGCATGCCGTTGAACTCCCAACCGAAGCGGCGCTTCATCTCCGCATATTCCATCGTGTCGGCTTTTCCAAGCTTCACCAGATGGATCAGGTGCGCGGCCAACTGATTCGTGTTCTTGACGTACCCCTGGTACAGCGCGAGATGGTTTTGCAGCAGCTGATTGCTGAAATCACGCAACCCTTTGAGATCATCAAACTTCTTCACACGGTACATGTCAGCGCGTCCTTCCTGTCCTGCGACTCTATGCGTGTCACCGGCTACCGACTCGCTTCCGCAAGATCGGAGCGTAGGAGCAAGGCCGCCGCATATGAATTGAGGCCGCCGGCTCAAACAGCCCGAAAGGCTTACTTACCCCGCTTCAGAGAGATCGAGCGTCCGCTGCCGCTCTTGATCAAAGCCTTTACACTCTGCTCAATGGCATGAACCAAACTGTCTCGCCGCCGCCGGACGCCTTCAGCGCCCTCGAACAGCACATGATAGGTCAAGAGTCCTGATGTATAGGCTGCAATCGCCGTCGCTAGGTCTCTCGCCGTGCTCGCCTCGGTTCCTTCCACCGCCGGACGCACGGCCTTCGCAAGCCAGCGGAGATGGGCGTCGTACACCTCCAATAAACCCTTCGCCGCATCGACTTGCAGTTGCAACATTCCCCGCACCTGGTGAAACAACAGCAAATAATCGGGATGCCGGAGAAAGAAATCCACGCGCGTGGTAATCGCCGCCGAGAGGATCTTTGCCGGAGATGAGGCCCGGCGCACCGCGGCGTCAGTTTCCGCCGCCAGCTCGCTAAGTCCTTCTTCCAGCAAGACCCGAATGATCGCCTCTTTCGATTCGAAATATTTGTAGAAGGTGCCTTTCCCCAGATCCGCCAATTCCGTAATATCTTCGACCTTGGCCCAATAAATTCCCTTTTCCGAAAAGAGCTGTCGCGCAACTTTGAGCAGGCGGCGATTGGTTTCCACCTTCCGCCTGGCGACTCGGGAAAGTGCGACCTCTTCCTGCGCTGGTATCATCATTCTCCTCTATCCTTTTCTCTCCGGTAACTGCGCAACCGGCGCACCCACCTTCCGAATTGAATTAAACGTCGCGTGGTCGTTATAGATGCGATGCAGATTCAAGGGGTCCTCTTCCCATCGGTCTCCGTTCACAACAAACTTGTACTGATAGGCGCCAGGCTCCAGGCGAACGGTGACTTTCCATAATCCTCCGGCATCGCGCTTGAGCACGCGCGCCGCTGGATTCCACTGATTGAAATCTCCAGCCACGGTGACAATCTTTGCCGCAGGATCGAAGTATTCGAAAACCACAGGCTGTTTGGCCGGCGCGCGCCGCCGGGGCAATCCAGGCGGCGTCTTTTTTCGAACTGGCTGCTTCATGACTCCTCCTTTTGTCGGCCACTGTGCCGTGACACAGACCTCACCCGCCGAGCAAGAACCACATCCCGAATACCGTGAACGCTCCAACCGCCAGTATCAACGCACCCCACACGTAATGTCTGAGGGGAGAGTCATCCCATAACTTCAGCTGCAACAGACTCCGCTTCGGTATCAGAGGACTCATGACGTCGCTCCCCTCCATTGCGGACAATGGAGACATTCGGTCATCGCTCCCAAACCAAATCCATTGTTGTGCGGTGCCGACCCTTATGCAACCCCCGTCAATTCCGCGGAGAACACCGGAACCTTTCCGATCCCGCGCAAACTCTCGGTGATCCTCTCCGCCCGGCCCCAGTCATTCCAGGCCACATCTCTCACTTCAAAGGCGGCCACATGCGAGGGCGCTCGTTCCAGCACATCCGATGAGAAATTGCGCACCGGCATGCGCTCATACAGCCGGCCCAGGACTTGAAGCTCGCGCGACGTTCCAATGGCCGGTTGAAAGGTTTCAAACAATCGCATCATCGACGGCAGGGTTTTCTCCCCCAACTTCCAGAGCATATCCACCTTTGCCACGATGATCATCGTGTTCCACAAGACCTCTTCTCCAAGGGATCCGGCGGTCCGGGGATCCGGTTTCTCCAGAAATTGGTCCACCGTCCACACCGAATGGGGTCCATAATCAGCGACCCGTTGATCCAGCTTTATATGGCCATACTCAAACTCTTTGGCGTCCGGCCTGATCCCGAGAAGCATCAGCCGGTCGTCCATGAGGTCGGCAGCCAACGCCGCATGACGGACCGCGTCGATAAAGACGCCTTCAGGGTAGATGAAATGATCGGAAGGATAGATGACCACCGTCGCGTCGGGATCCATGGCCCGCACATAGGTGAGGGGTAAATAGATCCCGGCCGCTGTATCGCGATTGGCCGGCTGAAGAACGAGTTTGCCGCCGCGCGAGTCCAACTGCCTGACCGCCTCTGCCTCATGATGCGCGCCCACGACCGTCACCCGTTGTTCAGGCGCGGCCAGGCAGTCGGCGCGATCCACCGTATGTTGCAACATGGATCGCGTTCCGGTGAAGGTACAGTACTGTTTAGGTTTTTCTTCACCCAGCCACTGCTTGATGACTGGTGCCAATCGTTTTCCTTCTCCTCCTGCCAGTACAATCGACCAGAGCGGAGAAGCCGTGCGCGTGTTCCCTTGCATCGATTTCGTGTATGTCTGCATCATAAGGGACGCCTCCTTTCTTAATGGCACCGGTCGCGGCAATGCCCCGGTTAAGGGCACGGGCGGCCATGGCATGAACAATACGGGCGGGATCGGGATCCTCCTTTTCAGCCGACGTCAGGTGTGTGGAGGCTGCAGGCCGTTCCCAGGTGGTTCGGCCGGAGCGTCGATAGTCGTTTGAGAGGCCGCTTCTGACCTCGGAGGGATCGTGGGTTGCGGTGCCGTCGGCTCAGCGGCTATCTCGTCTGCCTCATGGACGGACTTCTTAAACCCCTTAATGGCCTTTCCAACTCCTTCACCCAGCTGCGGCAGCTTCCCCGCCCCGAAGATAATCAGAACGATAAAGAGGATGAGGACTAATTCCATGATGCCGAATGAACCGAACATGCATCCTCCTCTCCGCACAGTCGTACGTATCGGGACGGCTCGGCACTCATCGCACCTTCGGCCCTACACCACGGCCAGACGTTCCCAGCCTCGCCGATCTCTGGTCTTCCCCCGGTAGGGCCCCTCCGGATGATTGCGCCGATGGGCAAGCACCACGGCATCGACCACTTCTCCGCAATTCACGCAACGCCATCCCTGAAACACCACCGTTCCCGTGTCATCACGAAGATCGCAAAACGAATCGCGGATCATACATCCATTGCATCGTTGGCATGACATCATTCACTCCCTTCGCTTGATTCACGTTGCCTGTGTTCCAACACATTCACGCCCGCGTATCTGCCCTCATCTAGGCGGAGACCAGGCGTCGTCCACGCTCGACCATGGACTCGACCGCCCCCTTGGTATCCTCCGCAAGAACGCCGACTCGCTCTTTCACATCTTCAGTCAGGTTCCCTAGTCGGCGACGCGTCCTGGCACCTGATTGAGGAGCGAACAATAATCCGGCCACTCCGCCGGCCAACACACCCGTGATAAATGTAAATCCGACTGTCTTTATCCCGTTACCATTGACGGTCATAGATCACCGTTCCTTTCTGGATTCCGTTATAGAACTCCCGTTTCTCTCACCACATTCAGCCGAGCACTTCCGCCTGAAGACTCTACCGCTTCATGGATTGAAGGCGATGAGTGCTCTGCCTGACTACTGGGCCAACACCGCCCCAGACGACCCGGCTGCGGGATGACCGGCTTCGCGATTCCGTGCAACACCTTCATCTTGCCTCCTTTGGGCTATTCGCCGCCGCACATCCGACAGCCAGAGCCCCACTTGCGTGCAGACGGACACCAAAACCCTTCACATTCTTAAAGTGATCGGCCACCGGGCAGAGCCAAACAACCGTCGCTTCCGTTGCTTCCAAAGTGCCCGATCCCGGAGTGCCTAATTGAGTCGGTTGAATCGAGATGGTCGTTCCGACGGGAAGCAGCATCCGCGATTCGACAAAGAGAAATTCGTCGTTCGTCCTCTTTGTGGTTCCCTCGCAACAGGTGCCGTCAGGCAACCACACACTGATGGTTTGCTGACTCGGCCCACCGCTGACGTCATCACCAACAACACTTAAGCAGATCGCATCTCCCAACTTCGCACTGCATGGCTCGCTATGAGCGGCATCGACCTTCACGCCCGGTCCTCGCCCCTGCCCCCTAGAGACACGCCCCGCTTCGGACTTGAGTAATCTCATGGCAGCCTCCCTCTCCACTCCGGAATCATCGCATCGTGACCATTCATTCAAATGTGACCGATGAGTCACTTTACCGCTTTACCAATTTCCAGTCAAGAACTATTTTCACTCGTTCTTCACGCATCCCTATCGCTCTGCGCACCTGCCTGCGGCGCGTCAAGCAGCTGAATTCTTACTGCCCGATTCCCGCACAGCTCCGGTGCAAGACAAGACTGCGTCTGGCGGCTCACATCACAGCCTCGGCAGCGCGCAGCGACCGTCACGCTTTCTTGCTCTTCAAGCTAGCTAAACCCTGCTTGCCGCAATGAACTCAATCAGGTCCTTCGTCTGAACGTGATAGATCGAGATCGCCACGCATGTGCGCGGCGCCACCGAGAAGCATTCTTATGTAATGATTGGAGGCGACAGAGAAATGATGCGCCGGCTCGTCATCAGGACGCCGTACTGACGCAGAGTGCAGCCAGATGAACGGGGCTCGCAGCCCGCCCCCGGCCCCGTAGAAGCCGATCTACGCCTATTGGCCCCCACGTATCCAGCACAGCACTACTTGGCCAAGCAAAGCAGGATAGTTCCCACCACGGAGTCAATTGGCAGAACCTGAGTGTAGCTTGTAGCTATAGGATGGAAACCAATACAGCACACAGAGCCGCAATGCCGTGACCGCCACCTCGTTCAACTATTCAGCTCAAGCCGAGAATGCCGGCAGGCTTCATTAATTAGATGCTGCGTTCGATTGATGCAGTTCCGCGACGTATAACGGCGGCGGCGTCCCCTTCTTGGGCTCACCCCAGTAAATCGTCTGATGCGGGAATGGGATCTCAATCCCCTTGGCGTCAAAGGTATTTTTGATTCGCCGGTTCATCTCTCGACCGATGCTCCATTGTTTCAGAGGCTCGGTCTTAATGCGGCACTTAATAATCACGGCAGAATCCGCAAATTGATCCACGCCCAACATTTCCATCGGCTCCAGAACGTCGTTCGTAAACCGGGGATCTCGACGCAGCTCTTCGGCAATCTCCAGCAAAACGGCCATCACCTCATCCACATTTTCTCGGTAGGCGACCCCGACGCTGAACAGAGCGAAGGAGTAGTCTTTCGTCATGTTTTTCACTTTATCGATGACGCCATTGGGAACGACATAGACCGTGCCGGACAAGTCGCGGAGCTTGATGGTGCGCAGTTCGATTTCTTCGACAAGCCCTGTCACTCCTGCCACCTCAACCACATCTCCCACTCGAACGGAGTTTTCCAAAAGAATAAAAAACCCTGAGATCAGGTCTTTCACAAGACTTTGCGCTCCAAAACCAATGGCCAATCCACCAAGACCGGCAGCCGCCAGCAACGGTTTCAAGTCCACCCCGATTTCGGACAAGATCATCATCCCCCCGACGGCAATAATGATGATCCGCACGACATCCCTGACAATATGCGTCAACGTGCGCGCGCGCTTGATTTGGGACGGACCGGGGAGCGCCCCTTCATACACAGAACGGAATCTCGCCATGCCCCGCTTCAGTAGCGTCAACAAAAAGAACATGGCGACTGCGATCAAGAGCACGCGTAAACCCGAAGTGGAGGCCCATTCGAGTAGCCGATCAAACAATTGCGTTATATGGGATGGCTGCATACCACACCTCCACTGGTTCAGGTCCGACCCGGTGCGCCACCGCTCGCCGGCTTCCTTGGTCTTGTCAGATAGACTTCTTGGGTTGTACCAAAGCGTATACGGCTGCGTTATACGCGGGAATGATCAGCGTGCTTCCCTGGGGAGCGATGACGAGCTCTTGCGGCATTCCCTCTGCTCCAGTTCCACCGAACTCTATCGCTCCGGAATCCAGTCCGAGTTGCCAGCTCCCCACCGGCCTAGAGAGTGTCAGCTTGGTTGGGGAAGGATTGAATCCAAACAGCAACAACGCCGCATCGCCGCTATCGGACCATCTATGTAGGATCAATACGTGTTCTTGTTCCAAGGCCCACACGGAATGGTGTATCCGAGTTCCCTCACCGGCACCCAGGATTGGAAGCGTTTTCCTGAAGTAGGTAAGCGCGCGGGTCCAGCGAAGCAGTCCGGCCTGCCCTTCATTGAGCCGCTCCCGATTCAACCGGCTTCGCTCGAAGGTCGCTGGGTCCTGCGGATCAGGAATGTCTTCTGCCTTCCATTCAAAATGAGCGAACTCGTCCCGCCGCCCCTGCCTGACAGCGTCGACCAAGCCGGGATCGCCGTGCTCGATGAAATATTGGAAGGGCGCTGTTTCCCCATATTCTTCGCCCATGAATAACAGCGGAATTTGGGGTGAGAGCAGGACCAGCGCACGCGCCACCTTCAGCGCCCCCATGGGAAGGTGCGTGGTCAACCGGTCTCCGACCGCACGATTCCCAACCTGATCGTGATTTTGGGAATAGATCACCAGCTGAGACGGACGGCTCTGTTGCGACGAAGACCCGTGCCGGCGTCGCCGATGCGCAGAATACCGTCCGCTGTACACAAACCCATCGCGAACCGCCGTGCCGAGGTCCTTTAGACCGTGGAAGTCCTCATAATAGCCTCGCCGCTCTCCGCGCAACGTCACTCGCAGCGCATGATGAAAGTCATCGTTCCACTGCCCGTCAAGACCGTATCCGCCCAACGCGGGCGGGTCGATGATCCGTGTATCATTCAAATCGCTTTCGGCAATGACCACAACGTGGCGGTTGAGCGTGGCCGCCTGATGCTGTACCGACATCGCCAGTTCTTTCAAAATATGCGTTGCGCTGAAATCGTAGATCCCGTGAATTGCGTCCAGCCGCAAGGCATCGATGTGATATTCGGTAATCCAGTAGAGGGCATTGCTGACGATATAGTGACGGACCTCGTCGCTGTCCGGGCCATCGTAATTGATCGCCGAACCCCACGGCGTCTTGTACCGGTCGGTAAAATAGGGACCGTACTCGCCGAGATAGTTTCCTTCGGGGCCGAGATGGTTGTACACCACGTCGAGCATGACGGCGAGCCCTAGAGCATGACAGGCATCCACCAGGCGCTTCAGCCCTTCTGGCCCGCCGTAAGTGTTCTGCGGAGCAAACGGGTACACCCCGTCATACCCCCAGTTCCGCCCCCCTGGAAACTGCGCCACCGGCATCAATTCAATGACCGTCACACCGACAGTCTCTTTCAGATAGAGCAGCTGCGGAATAATGGCATCGAATGTTCCTTCCCGCGTAAAGGTTCCCGCATGCAATTCATAGATGATCATGTCTTTCAGCCGCAGGCCTTGCCAGGCCGTATCCGTCCACACGAACGAGCGCGGATCGATGACCGCTGAAGGACCATGCACTCCCTCCGGCTGAAATCGTGACGCAGGATCCGGCCGCGCGTTCTTCCCGTCCAAGAGATACCGATACCGCGCCCCTGGCCCGATTCCCTCGACCATGGCTTCGAAATATCCCCCTTCTGTGGATTGCATCGGGAAGGAAGATCGGTCCTGATCGGCCATTTCGACAGCCACCGCATGGGCCTTCGGCGCCCACACTCGAAAGTGTACGCGGTCTGTTCCAACAAGCCTGGCGCCGAAATCCAACTGCCATGTGTCTGCCACTGGAGCCTCCGAATCATCTCTGAATCATGACGATGTGATTTCACATTACTGGGCAGCCGGTTCTTACACAAGACGAATACGGGGGGAAATTTCTCCTTGCATACGGTTTGGGGGCACCGTAAGAACTGAATGAATAGGACGGAGTCTCATGAGCGCGCTGCCTCAACCGTGGGTGATTTGGACGAACGACCTTGATGATCGCCTGATTTATACCGTCGTCCTGCTCATCGTGTTCGTCGCGGCGGTTCGCCTCGGCGAATGGGCCGCGGAGCGCACCGTGTCGGATGAGCACTGGCGCTATCTCATTCGAAAGCTGATCCGATACAGCGCCGTCAGCATATTCCTGGTGACGATTCTGGGGATTTGGGCTCAACGGCTACAAGGTCTGCTGCTCGTGCTTGGCGCGACGGGAGCGGGACTGGCGATCGCACTGGCTCCGCTCATTGTCAGCATGGCCGGATGGGCGCTGATCATTTCGTCGAATCTCTATAAGGTCGGCGATCGCATACAACTGGGCGGGGTCATCGGAGACGTCATCGATATGGGCATTTTGAAAACGTCGCTCTTGGAAATCGGCAATTGGGTCTCGGCCGATCAACTCACTGGGCGTGTGGTCAACATCACGAATGCCGCCGTGTTCAAAGATCCTGTCTTCAATTACACGCAAGGTTCTCCGTATATATGGGATGAATTTACTGTGCCGATCTCGTACGGCCCCAAGTGGGAACGAGCCGAGCCGACGATCCTGGAAGCAATCTCCGATTACACGCGAGACACGGCAGGCCCGGCGAAAATGGCTATGCAACAGTTGCCCGGGGCCTCATTCGTTGGCGACCTCGACACCGATAGTCATGTGTACATCTCGCTGACGGAACACTGGGTGGCCTGCACCCTGCGTTATGTCGTACAGGCGCGCGCACGGCGAACGGTCAAACATCACATGCAGATCCAGGTGCTACAATCACTGGCACAGGCTGGGATTGCAATCGCGTCTCCGGCCTTAACGGTGGTGAAATACCCGGCTGAACGAAACTGGAAGGATCCACAATGAGAACTTGGCCAGGACGACCGTATCCCCTGGGCGCGACCTGGGATGGCGAGGGAGTCAATTTTGCGATTTTCTCCGAGAACGCCACCGCGGTCGAACTCTGCCTGTTCGATGGACCCGATTCCCCACAAGAATCGATTCGGATCCGATTGGAAGAGCGGACCGACCAAGTTTGGCATGTCTATATTCCCGGACTCTGGCCCGGACACCATTACGGTTATCGGGTGCATGGCCCCTATGCCCCGGAAGCGGGACATCGATTCAATCCCAATAAGCTCTTGATTGATCCCTATGCAAAATCCATCGCCGGCACGATCCAGTGGTCGGATGCCATGTTCGGCTATAGCATCGGCGACCCGAAAGCCGACCTGTCATTCGACACCAGGGACAATGCCGCCAATATTCCCAAATGCGTCGTGATCGACCAGGCCTTTACCTGGGGCGACGACCGTCTGCCGAAGACCCCCTGGGACAAAACAATCATCTACGAAGCGCACGTCAAGGGATTCACCGCGAGACACCCGGATGTCCCCGAGCATATGCGCGGCACCTACTCCGGGATGACGACTCCCGCCGTCATCGACCATCTCGTGAACCTCGGTATTACCGCGGTCGAGCTGATGCCGATCCAGCATTTCGTTCGCGACAAACACCTGCTCGACCTGGGGCTCACCAACTATTGGGGCTATAACACCATTGGATTCTTCGCGCCGGATATTCGATACGCCACCTCTCCTGTGCGCGGACGACACGTGCGCGAATTCAAAACCATGGTGAAGACGCTGCATAGTGCAGGAATCGAAGTGATTCTCGACGTGGTGTACAACCATACGGCAGAGGGCAACCACTTGGGGCCGACCTTATCCTTTCGCGGAGTGGACAATAGCGCCTATTACCGCCTGAGCTCGGCGGAGCCCCGGTACTACAGGGACTACTCGGGGTGCGGCAATACGCTCAATGTGACCCACCCACGTACGCTTCAACTGATCATGGACAGTCTGCGTTACTGGGTCACGGAGATGCACGTGGACGGATTCCGCTTCGATCTCGCATCCGCGCTCGCACGAGAACTGCACGCCGTCGACCGGCTGAGTGCGTTTTTCGATATCCTCCATCAAGACCCGCTCCTGTCACAGGTGAAGTTGATTGCCGAGCCCTGGGACGTGGGTGAAGGCGGCTATCAAGTCGGCAATTTCCCGGTCGGCTGGGCCGAGTGGAACGGCAAATACCGAGACACGATCCGCCGGTACGTCAAGGGTGACGGAGGCCAGGTCGCGGAAGTCGCCTACCGGCTCACCGGCAGCAGCGATCTCTACAGCATGAGCGGCCGGCGACCGTATGCCAGTGTCAATTTCATCACGGCTCACGATGGATTCACCCTCCAAGACCTGGTGTCATATAACAACAAACACAATGACGCCAACGGCGAAATGAACCGCGACGGCACAGACGACAATGCAAGCTGGAACTGCGGCGTCGAAGGCCCGACAGAGGATCCGGCCGTCCTCGCGTTGCGCGAGCGCTTGAAGCGCAATTTCATGACGTTGTTGTTTTTCTCGCAAGGCGTGCCGATGCTCTGCGGAGGCGACGAACTCGGCCGCACTCAGATGGGAAACAATAATGCCTACTGCCAGGACAATGAAATCAGCTGGTACGACTGGAACCTGACCAAAGCTCAGCGCGATCTGTTTGACTTTATCCGAGGCCTGATCGGATTCCGCAAGCGCCACCCCGTTCTCAGAAGAAGGCGGTTTTTCCAGGGGCGGCACATACGAGGATCTGAAGTAAAAGACATTTCCTGGTTCAAGCCAGACGGCAAGGAGATGACCGACGAAGACTGGTATGCCGGGTATACAAAATCCTTAGCGCTCCGGCTGGCCGGAGACGCCATCGGAGAAACCGATGAAAAGGGACGCGCCATTATCGACGATACGCTCTTGATTCTTCTCAATGCCCATCATGAGCCGCTATCCTTCACACTTCCGGCTCACAAGCGGGGCGTTCGATGGCAGCCGATCCTCGATACCTCAGTGGCAGCGGGAACGGAGAAGGAGGTCGTGATCCTCAAGGGAGGCGAGCGATACGAGCTCGAAGCCAGGTCCATCGCGGTGCTCCAACTCAGCGAGACGCCGTGAACATCTCACTCGCCACGAGACGAACCCCTGGACGGCGTTACAGCCCCTTCCCCCTATCCTCACCGGTGTCACGGCACTTTGTTGCGCCGTGACTGACTCACAAGCCGCGCACCCGGTTGCAATATAACCAACCGGCACGAATCCTCATTTCCCCTGCCGACGAGAATGCCTTATCGATCGGCTTCCATCAGAGTCGACTCATCTTCCATTTCTTCGATATCAGCCTCGATCTTCCCCTTCGTGGTCGAGGGGT
This sequence comes from Nitrospira lenta, assembly GCF_900403705.1. Taxonomy (NCBI): domain Bacteria; kingdom Pseudomonadati; phylum Nitrospirota; class Nitrospiria; order Nitrospirales; family Nitrospiraceae; genus Nitrospira; species Nitrospira lenta. The sequence continues at coordinate 167,014 of NZ_OUNR01000016.1, forward strand.
GCAATCCATATTTCCGCAACATTTTATAGAAGTCCGCCCGATACCGGCCGGCGAACTGGGCCGCGCGGGAGATGTTCCCGCCGGTCAATTGGAGGACATTCTTCAGATACGTCCGCTCGAACTCTTCCTTCGCCTCTGTCAGTGGTTTCAGCGGCGTATCGGGAGACACCCCGACGGACGGCAGGAGATCCGGCGTAATCATATCCTGGCGGGTCATCACCACCGCTTTCTCAATCGCGTTTTCCAATTCACGCACATTTCCCGGCCAGGGATTCACCATCAACCGGTGCAGCGCCGTCGGTGTAAAGCCACGGACATCTTTATTCGCCCGCTGGTTACTGATTTTCAGGAAATGCTGCGCGAGCAATGGAATATCGTCGCGACGGTCGCGCAACGGCGGAATAAAAAGCGGCACCACGGAAATCCGGTAATACAGATCGTTGCGGAAGCTGCCGTTCTTGACCGCCTCGCCGAGATCTTTGTTCGTCGCAGCAATGATGCGCACGTCAATTTTGGTCGAGAGCTCAGATCCGACTTCGCGGACCTCCCGCTCTTGAACCGCGCGGAGAAGCTTCACCTGCATCGAGAGCGGCATTTCACCGATCTCATCCAGGAAAATCGTCCCGCCGTTGGCGCTCTGAAAGAGTCCTTTTTTAGCGCCGTGCGCGCTGGTAAAGGCTCCGCGCACATGCCCAAAGAGTTCGCTTTCGAATAACGCTTCAGGAATGGCGGCGCAATTTAACGCGACAAAAGGCCCTTTGCTTCGGCGGCTGTTGGTGTGCGCCACCCGGGCCATCACTTCTTTCCCAGTACCGGTTTCGCCAAAGAGCAGAATCGTGGCATCGGAATCCGCCACTTGGGCGATCTGCTGAAAGAGCCGCTGCATGGCCGGACTCCGCGCGACGACGTTTTCAAGTCCGTAGAGCTCTTTGACCAAAGACTTGAGCCGTTGAATTTCCTTGCTCATGCGCTGTTGCGACAGAGCCTTTTCGATCGTGGCTTTTAGCTCTTTGTCGTCGAATGGTTTCGTCAGATATCCGAAGGCTCCGCGCTGCATCGCTTCGACGGCATTTGGAATGCTGCCGTGCGCGGTCAGAATAATCACCGGCAACTGCGGATGAATCCGCAGCAGTTCCTCCGTCACATCCAGACCGTCTTCCCCGTGCAGTCGCAAGTCCGTCACGGCTAGATCGAACATCTTCTTTTTCGCCTCCACCAGAGCTTCGTGCCCGGTGGTGCATGAGGTCACGGCAAATCCCTCTGCGGAGAGTCGCATCTTCAATAGATGCAACAATCCTTCATCGTCATCGACTACTAAGATTTGTTCCTTGTCCATAGGCTCCTTACTGCGCAGGTGCGGGTTCTGTCGCGGGGACAGGCGCATTCGCTGATGGCGGACGAATCGGTCGAACCTTCTCGCGCATCTCCTGATCGATCCGCTTCAGCGCCTCCAACTGGCTAGAAAGTTCTTCGATCTTCTTATCCCGTTCTATGACTTGTTTCTGAAATGTTTGAACTGAGCCTTGCTCGGATGCCGTTTTCAGGCCGTCCTTGTCCTTCTTCGATGTCAATATCTCGATCTTTCGCTCCTGGTCGGCAATCTGCCGTTGCAGCGCCTCAATCGCTTGCGCATCGGCCTCCTTCATCCCACGAAGTTGCTGCATAATCACTTCACGGTCAAGCAAGTCCCGCACCAGGCGGTCTGTCGCATGATTTAATGAGCTATTCGCATCAGCCACGGCAGGAGCCGTCAACACCGCCTGCACCCACGATGGATCCTTAGAGCCATTCGAATCCTGCAGCAATTTCAGCCACGCTTTACTGGAGGCCGCTAACTGGCTCTTGGGTGCAACGGCGAGAACCTTTCCAAAATATTTTTCAGCAACTTCGCGGCTTTCGTACAGTCCTAAGAGGCCCCGAGTAAAATAGGCGTGGTCGCACGAAGTCGTTTCGTTGCATTTCTGCACGATGGCATCTTGCTTCTTTGCAAGTGTCTGATAGAGCTTAGATTCTGCTGAATCAACGTGGAAAAATGGTTGATTCAGCGGCAATGGCGAAGTCCAGCTCGCACATCCGCTGACCACAATAGGAATAATCCACAATACGGCACTCTTCATAGTCACCCTCAGCTTGTCCCGCCTGGTTTGGTCAACCGTAGGATAAACCGTACAGTCGTCCCCTTTCCAGCCTCCCCTTCAATCCAGATCCGCCCACTATGGGCTTCCACAATTTTCTTTGCCAGCGCCAATCCCAGTCCGCTCCCTGCCGAGGCATTCTTGGCCTTATTTCGTCCTTGATAAAATCGCTCAAAAATATGAGGCAGATCTTCCGAATCGATACCCGGCCCGGCATCAGAGACTGATATTTCCAAGACCCCCGCCTTGGCATCCTGTGCCATGTGCAATTTGACGATGCCTCCTTCGGGGCTGAATTTCAAGGCGTTGGACAAGAGATTATCGAACACTTGTTCGATGCGCAACGCATCCGCTTTCACCCACAACCGCTCTTTCGGATGCTCCGTCAGAAGCTGAACGTGTTTGGAATCAGCCAAGAGACGGACCTTATTGACTGAAATATCCGCAATTCTATTCAGATCGATCGGAACAATTCTATACTCCATCATCCCGGCTTCCATCTTGGAAAGATCGAGAATCGTCGAGATGAGGTGAATCAGCCGTCGACTGCTGTCGGCCATGATCCGAAGCGTAGTCCGCTGCTCTTGAACGAGCGGTCCTGGAATTTCATCGAGAAGCAGATGAGTCCCTTCCTGAATCGAGGCCATCGGCGTGCGTAATTCGTGGGACACGTGGGCGAGAAATTCAGACTTCATGTCGTCCAGCTCTTGGAGCTTCCCCCCCATCCAGTTGACGGTGTCCACCAGATCGCGAAGCTCTGAAGGGGCAGTAATCTCCAAGGGTGTCCCGAATTTTCCTTGCCCGATCAGCTTGATATGTCCCTGTAGTTGACCAAGCGGCCGTAGAATACTGTAACTGGCAATTCCTGCGAGTCCAATCCCGAAGACCAAGGCCACCAGCACTAACTGCTCTGTCACGGCTTCCGCCCGCGCTGCGCTGGCGCGTGATTCGCTGACGCCCACACTCACGCGAGCTTCATGCACGTCGATATAACTTTGAATCGTCGCAGACATTCGATCCATGATGGCATCTCGACGATTCTCGTATCCTACCGCATGCCCGCCGACTTGATCGGCGGGATGCTCGAATTCGTCATGAAAAAGCACCAGGCGTTCCTGTAGCAGCCGTCCGGCCTCTTGCAGCAACGTGATGGCATGAGGAGTAATTTCTTGATCGCGGAGGTGCTGAAGGTTTCGCTGAAATTCTTCAACCTCTTCATTATAGTTCGTCAGAAACGCCGTATCCTTCGTGGCAAGATACTTTTTCTCACTGTTCAGTTGCGCAAACAACGATTCCTGCAATCGCTTGGCAGCCTCCACTGCGGGATAGTGAAACGACGCCATTTCTGTACTGAGCGCCGTGAGTTGGCGAAGCTGGAATAAGGCATAGAGATTCACCCCTGCCATAACGACAATAATCACAAGGCAGGTAAGAACCAACCGCCAAAAGATGGAGAGTCTCATGATTTGGGAAGCCTTCGCCCTATGAGCTGGAGTTGGTCAAAGACCAAGCGTAGGTAAAACCATACACAATTTCACCCTCTACCACAACTCTTGCCGTACTCTATTGCGTGAATTCGAGAATATTTTATGACAGGTCTCGCTCGCGCACAGTCTACTCAGAGAGTCTGCGCCAGCTCTACACCGGCAGTCGCCATTCACCTATCTACCGCCCGTCGTCAAATCGACGGGCGAACGCACGTTGTCGGTGAGATGAGCCATGCAGTAATGCAAAGAGATGGCCGCGAAACAAAAGGATGCTCATGGCCACAGGAGGAGTCAGCAGAATCGCCAGGATCCAGTAGGCGTCGGACGGAAGCCCCAGATAACTGAACCACCCGCCGAGCACGGTGAACGGGAGAATCAATAGTTGGAAAAAGTCGAGCCCGGCTCCCCGGCCAAGACGACTCGATAAGCGAACAAATTGCTCAAGCCCGGACGGCGAGATCACCACCGGAAGGATCAAGAGTCCAAACGGCAAGAACCATTCGATCCAATTTTCCAGGACAAACTCGTAGCAGGTTTTCAGTACGTCCAGCGGAGAGTCCTGCCGCACCTGATAAATCACCTCCGGTGCCGGATTCAGCAAAATGAAAAGAAGCAGGAGCACTGCCGACGAGAGAAATTGGCCATAGGGATTGGCTTGAGTCCCCAAGTCGAGCGCCATGATGGGGAGCCATAAGACAAACCCCACCCCGATGACCTCCCAAAAGTAGGCGCCCAGACTTTCCTGAATGTCGTGCAATTGAAGGGAGCGGGCGCCGTTCAGCGAGCGCTCGATCAACGAAAGTGTCGCACCCACCAACAAGGCATTGAGGGCTCCCAGAATAAAACCGCCGACGATCCCTAACGTGCCGGCCACCTGCGACACCACGACGAATAGCAGCGCAAACCCCACCAACGCGAGCATGGCGATCCAACTATGACGAAGCGACCGCCCCGTAGACCGAATCGCTTGCCGGTACAATTCAAATAACGAAGACACCTGGCTGGACATCGATAACTCTTAGCGCCTCATCCTACTATCGTTCGTACGGACAGACTGGCGGTGTCGGCTCATCAACGATTGAACAGCCACAAAACCACCTCAGTTCGCACCATAATCCTGAACGACCGGCTGGTCAAGAACTGTCCGGAGAAGAGAGATTCTCTCCTCCGTCGCTTGACACATGCCGCCCGATGATTATTAATCGATCATCAGCAACTCGTCCATCTGTCGAGGAGGGATTTCCGTGGACATGAACACCATGACGATGAAACTCCAAGAGGCGTTGCAAACAGCCTCATCCCATGCCATGCGCCGTAACCATCAGGGCATCGACGTCGAGCATTTGTTGCTCGCACTGCTCGACCAGGGAGGCGGAACCACATCAGCATTACTAGAACAAACCGGCGTGGCGCTTCCCGCCGTTCGCCAGGCCATCGAGCAAGCACTCGGAAAACTGCCTCAGGTACAGGGTGCGAGCGGCGGACCTGGACAGGTGCATGTCACCAATCGCCTGAGCCAGGTGCTCAGCAAAGCCGAAGATGAAAAAACCGCACTGAAGGATGACTATCTCAGCGTCGAACACGCCCTGCTCGCCATGGCCCAAGAAGGCGGCATTTTCAAAAAACTGGGCATCACGCGGGATCGCCTGCTCTCCGGGTTGCAGCAGGTGCGAGGCAATCAACGGGTCACCACGCAAGACCCTGAAAACACCTATCAATCACTCGAAAAATATGGCCGCGATCTGACCCGGGCAGCGGGCCAGGGAAAACTCGATCCGGTGATCGGACGAGACGACGAAATTCGCCGAGTGATTCAGATCCTTTCCCGGCGTACCAAGAACAATCCCGTCCTGATTGGCGAACCCGGCGTGGGCAAGACCGCCATCGTCGAAGGGTTGGCCATCAGAATTATCAAGGGAGATGTCCCGGAAGGGCTAAAACAGAAACGAGTGATCACCCTGGATATGGGGGCCCTGGTCGCCGGCGCAAAGTTTCGCGGTGAATTCGAAGAGCGGCTCAAAGCCGTCCTCAAGGAGATCCAATCTTCGCAGGGACAGATATTGTTGTTCATCGACGAATTGCACACCGTCGTCGGAGCCGGCGCTGCCGAAGGTTCGATGGATGCGGCAAACTTGCTCAAACCCATGCTCGCGCGCGGCGAACTGCACCTCATCGGCGCCACCACACTCGATGAATACCGCAAATATATCGAAAAAGACGCCGCGCTCGAACGGCGGTTCCAGACCGTCCTCGTCGATCAACCGTCGGTCGAGGATACGATTTCAATCCTACGCGGCCTGAAGGAACGCTACGAAGTGCACCACGGCGTGCGCATTAAAGACAGCGCGCTGGTGGCCGCCGCAAAGTTGTCGAACCGGTATATCGCCGATCGCTTCCTGCCCGATAAAGCCATCGATTTGGTCGATGAAGCGGCTGCGCGACTACGGACGGAGATCGATAGTCTGCCGGCTGAACTGGATGAAGTCTCCCGCAAAGTGCTCCAACTGGAGATCGAGCGTGAAGCGCTCCGGAAAGAAAAGGATCAGGCGAGCGCCGCTCGATTGACCACGCTCGAAGCAGAACTTGCCGAAAAACAAAGCACCGTTCAAACGCTCAAGACCCAGTGGGATTCAGAAAAAGCCTCTGTAGGACGGCTTCGCAAAACCAGAGAAGCGATTGAAGAAGTGAAATTGAAAATTGAACAGGCAGAACGGGCCTACGACCTCAATCGAGTAGCGGAGCTCCGCTACGGAGACCTCCCCCGCCTGGAGCGAGAACTCTCCATCGAACAAACCTCCTTGGGGAAGAAGCAGGATCAAAACCGGCTGCTCAAGGAAGAAGTCGATGAAGACGAGATCGCCGCTGTCGTGAGTCGATGGACCGGGATCCCTGTCTCGCGTTTAATGGAAGGCGAATCCGATAAACTGCTCAAGCTCGAAGATCTCTTGCATCAACGGGTCATCGGGCAGGATGAAGGCGTGCGCGCCGTGGCCGACGCCGTGCTGCGGGCACGATCCGGCATCAAAGATCCCAACCGGCCGATCGGATCGTTCCTCTTTCTCGGTCCGACCGGAGTGGGAAAAACAGAATTGGCGCGCGCCCTGGCGAACGTGCTGTTCGATGATGAAAGCAATCTCATTCGCATCGACATGTCGGAGTATATGGAGAAACATACCGTCGCCCGCCTGATCGGAGCCCCTCCTGGATACGTGGGCTTCGAGGAAGGCGGTCAACTGACCGAAGCGGTGCGCCGGCACCCATTCTCCGTCGTCCTCTTCGATGAAATCGAAAAAGCGCACCACGATGTCTTCAATGTGTTTTTACAAATCCTGGATGATGGCCGGTTAACCGACTCCCAAGGCCGGACGGTCGACTTTAAAAATACGGTGCTGATCATGACGTCGAATATCGGCAGCCCACAAATCCTAGAGGCACAACAGCGCGGTGCTTCCTATGAAGAGATGCGATCGGTCGTCATGGCAGAACTCCGTCAGCATTTCCGTCCGGAGTTTCTCAATCGCGTGGACGAAACCGTCGTCTTCCATCCCTTGGCCACTGAACAACTGGTGAAGATTGTGGAGATTCAGCTGGAGCGGTTGCGGGCGCGACTCGCGGAGCGGCGCATTCAGCTGGCCATTACCCCGGCGGCGCTCACCTATCTGGGGGAGCGCGGCTACGATCCGATCTACGGCGCGCGGCCGCTCAAACGGCTCATTCAGCAGGAGCTGGAAACGCCCCTCGCGAGACTCTTAGTGAAGGGAGAATTGCGCGACGGTGAGACCGCGTCGATCGATCGAGACAAGAATGCCCTGGTGATTGTCCCGACAGTGGCGGCGGAAGGCTGATCGATGCATAGCGGTCGGACTTGCACTACCCAAGTCTGACCGCACCGCCTTTCACATCCTGTGTCGTGCCGCTGGCTCGAAGCTTATCGATTTTCCATTCCTTTGAAGACACCTCCAGGAGGTGGCCCTTCATTGTAGGAAAGTCACCCTTCGAGAACACCACCACGTTCGGCGCTTTCACGTCGAACTGGAGCAACACCTTCCCCGAGGCCGATTCTTTTAACGTGACCGTCTTGGGCGCTTTGGTCACATCATAGGCCCGGCGCTCGTTGAACATGATGGTGCTGTCGACCAACTTCACCAGCATTTTCCCCGTCTGGTCGAACAGCGCGAAATTCAGCAGGATGGATCCGGTCGACGGATGTTGCGCGACTTGGATGAGCGGCACGCCCTCGACTTCAATCGTGCCATCGGTATTGCGATAGAGATTCGATCCGACTTCAAGATCCATGATTCCCCTCGTGTGACCAACCGTCAGTAAAAAAACCGCACGTGTTATGACTTCTTGATGCGATCGAGAATTAACGCGATGCAGCCGCCGAGCAGCCCCCCGCCGATAATGGTCGTCAGCAGTTCCGCCAGCTTGAGCGTCCAGACCGATCCCTGAGCCTGCATGACATCACGGATGCCGCCTTGCAGCATCAGCACCGAGAGTGCCATCGTCGCCCCAACGATGAACCACCAGAGAAACACTTTCATTGTCGTCAACACGGCCCGTCACACCTCAATCGCTCGATCAAGCGCCCGATACTGAATAGCTTCTGCGACATGGACGGTCTCAATCTTATCAGAGTCCGCTAAATCAGCAATGGTCCTCGCCACACGCAAAATCCGTCCATGGGCGCGGGCTGACAGATTCAGCCTCGCCATCGCCTGCTCCAGCAGTTCTTGAGGTCCGACCGCGAGCCCACAATACCGCTTCACGAGTCTGGGCTTCAACTGGGCATTTGTGTAGATGCCGTCGTCACGATAGCGCACCTGCTGCCGCCCGCGCGCGGCCAGCACGCGCGCGCGAATCGCGGCCGAGCTTTCCGTCGGAGGCTGTTCATGGCGCAACTCGCGAATCGGCACCGGCGGCACCTCCAGGTGCAGATCCAACCGGTCAAGCAAAGGACCAGAGAGCTTGGCGCGATAGCGGCGGATCTGCGGCACCGTACAGACACAAGGCCTCGCTCGATCACCATAGTATCCACAAGGACAGGGATTCATAGCCGCGATCAGCATGAAGCGGGCCGGATAGCGTATCGTGCCGCTGGCCCTCGTGAGCGTCACATGCCCGTCTTCAAGCGGTTGCCGCAATCCTTCCAGCACGGGCCGCTTGAACTCCGGCGATTCGTCCAGAAAGAGCACGCCGTTGTGTGCGAGCGACACCTCGCCCGGTTTCGGCACGGCCCCGCCTCCCACCAATCCGGCATCCGAAATACTATGATGTGGGGCTCGAAACGGCCGGACCATGAGTAGCGGACGGTCCGGCGGCAGCTGTCCCGCCACACTGTGGACTCTGGTGGTTTCAATCGCTTCATCCAGCTCCATGATCGGGAGAATCGACGGGAGTCGACGCGCGAGCATCGTCTTTCCGGATCCCGGCGGCCCCACCATCAGGAGATTGTGGCCGCCGGCCGCAGCCACTTCCAATGCTCGTTTCGCAAAATCTTGTCCCCGGACATCCGCATAATCTTCATCGTCCGCCGGACGTAACGACTCGAGATGGTTGAGATTCGACAAGCAGGCAGTGAGCCCCTGGCTCCCTTTCAGGAACTCGACGGCTTCTGGCAGGGTATGGAGTGGATAGGCGTTGACTCCTTCAACAAGCGCCGCTTCAGGTCCATTCGCGGCAGGGAGGAGAAGATCGTAGCCTTTGCGACAGGCCAGTCCAAAGGATAGTGCGCCGGTGATGGGCTTGATTCGTCCGTCGAGCGAGAGCTCGCCCAACAAGACCCGCCGGTCTAGTGCCTCCGGCGGAATCACCTCTTCCGCGACGAGGATCCCGATGGCAATGGCCAAGTCGAGCCCGGATCCTTCTTTCTTGATGCCTGCGGGAGCGAGATTGACCGTAATACGTTTGGCGGGAAAATGAAACCCTGTGTTCTTCAGAGCAGCACGGACACGATCACGGCTTTCACGCACGGTCGCATCCGGCAATCCCACCACTGAGAATTGCGGAAGCCCTCCGGAAATGTCGACTTCGACGTCGACAAGATGAGCATCCAGCCCCACGAGTGCAGCACTCGCGACCTTGGCCAGCATGGAACGTCACACCTTTCTGTGCCCGACGAACGCGGGATTATAGAAACTCCTCAATAGTGTTGCAAGCGAATGATCGAACGTGCGTCGTAGCCGGTAGCTGCCCTTCCCGTAAGACTGTATAATGCCCGCCATGCGTCTCTCTCTTCGATGCCTCTCGCCCGCACTGCAACCGTCCATATACTTCGTCACTGCATTCCTGACCGTCCTCATTTTCGGCGGACTCGTTGCAATCATTGAAGCGGCGCCCGCATCGGCAGATCCGGCAGAAAACCCGGCGCTGACCCTAACCGCACGATCCGCCAAAACCGCCTCGCCTCACATCGGTTCTGCGATGGCCGTGCTCGCCACCCTGCAAGACGCAGAGGTCTTGCCGCCCGAAGGCACGCCTGAAGCGAACCACATCATCCGGTTCGTGATTCAATTTCAATCGGTCTTCACAAAAAGCGACGACGTCGCGGTTCAGGAATTCGCCAGACAGGCACTGGCTGAGCAATATGGCAACCAAGCTCCAGACAACGTCAACAACCTCCGGACGACCGGTTGGACAGCAGACCTATTGGAACGGCTCTCCGATGAAGAGGCGCGACACACGTCTGAAGACCTGCGCGTCCTCGCTCCTGGATTCGCCTCGTTCAATCTGTCGGTCGAGGAATTTCATCGGTTCATGCAGTTGGTACGGGACGCCCGGCTGGCCTTTCAGGCCCGCGGGCTTGAGTTCAGCACGATATTTTCATCACGCAGAAAGGAGATGCCTGGAGCTGGATCCAGTTAGTGTCCGATGAAGTGGTGGGGATGAATTCATGCAGCACACGAAGGAGGAAGTCATGGCAACACGTGCGTACATCCTGATTAAGGTCAAGGCAGGCAAGACCAAGGACGTCGTCCAGGCACTCAAAAAACTGAGTGGAGTCGAGCAGGCCCATTCCTGCTTCGGTCGCCCGGATATTTTCGTCTTCATCAACGTCCAAGACGAGCGGACCCTCTCCGACGTCGTCATTACCAAAGTGCACGCGATTGAAGGGGTCGAAGAAACCGATACCCATATCGTAGCGGACGCCTAACAACGAGACGAGCGCGAGACAGACGGGATGGATGGACAGCCGCACGCCGAATGAGAACGCTTATGCCCGTAGAGGCAGAGTCATGCTCGCGCCATCCGCCTCGGCGGAGCGATAGCAGGCTTCCGCAATCTCGACGGCGCGACATCCGTCTTCCCCGGTAATCGGCATGGCAGTGTGTTGCTGCAGCGCACGCAAAAACTCTCGTAGCGTGGAGAGGACGGTCTGACTCAGGGCGACCGGCCACTCTTCGCTGCGGGAGGCGCTGTCTGTATACCGAACGTGCCGGTTCGTCCAATCGGCCAGAATCCGGCCTTCTGATCCAATCCATTCGGCTCGCCCTACCCGCCCTGCCTCCACACGCGCGACATCAATGCTGCACGGCATCCCGCTCCTCGTTCGGAGATCGACCTTCGCGACGGTCTCCGGGTGAGCCGGCGGCAACTGATTCAAGACACAGCTCGCCGATTCAATTTCTTCCCCGGTGAGCATGCGAACCAGATCCAGCAGGTGCACGCCAAACTCCAGGAGCGCTCCCCTCCGGCCATATCCATCGGCATGGTCCGCGCTCCGCCCTTTCGTCTCAATGTGGCTCGTCAGGACCAGCTGTTGAGGACGGCCGATTCGTGCACGGGACGCGAGTACCGATTGAACCGCCGCATCAAATCGCAGGGTATGCGCGGTCATCAACGGAACGTTTGCCCGTGCAGCCGCATCGACCATCACACAAGCATCATGGTACGTCGTTGCCAGGGGTTTTTCGATGAGCACCGGCTTCCGTGCCGCAACAGCGGCCAGACATAGTTCTTTATGAAGTATCGGTGGAACGACGAGCACGATTGCATCGACCAGTGGATCCGCGATCAGCTCCTCAGGCCGCCCATACATTCTGACGGCCTCGCTCCCGGGAACGCCCAGACCCTGTTCCGGATGTTGCCGGCAGACCGCGCGCAATCGGGCATCGGGAATATCCTGGATCAGATGGCGGGCATAGCGAATGCCATGGCGACCGGCACCAATGAGTCCCAGACCGATTTCCGACCGTCCCGCCATCCCCACTCCTCTCATATGCACTGTAGACAGGAAGCCCTTGCCGGTCAATGAGTTCGCGACGCAACACTCCGTTGACATTCCCGCAAACGGTTCCCTATAGTCGAACCCCAGGTTCGATGCGGATCAGCATTCGGAAATGCGGGTAGGGAAAGGGTTGAGCACCATGACCACGACACATTCGGCACCGTTTACGTTAGATCAAATTGGAACAGGCATCGCCAGATTCCCGAGCGGCGTGCCGATCCCGACCCATAGCGATGCCATGGTGGATCCCTACATCAAAACGCGCATGCCGAAAGAAGTGCAGGTTGAAACCATCTTGTTTTGGCCTCAGGACAAAGCGCTCTACCCAAGTCTCGTTCTGCTCCACGACCGCTGGGGTTTGACCGGGCAGATCAAAGACCTCGGCGCTCGTCTGGCCTGCGAAGGGTACGTGGTAATCATCCCCAATCTCTATGGACGGATCGGCGGCATGGTCACGGCCAATGATGAGGTCGGCGAGGCGCTGATGGCCAAGATGGACGAGACTCTGGCGCTTCGGGATATCAACTCCTGCTGCGAATATCTCAATACCAAAGATTTTACCAAGCGGAATATTCACGGGGTCGTCGGCTATGGGCTGGGAGCCTCGCTGGCGCTCCGCTTTGCCGCTCAGCGGAAGCGGTTGCGCACGACCGTCGCCTATTATGGAAAGATGTTTCAGCCGCGGGAGCTGATGAAAGAGGTGATCTCACCGATTCTCTACCATCAAGCCGGGCAGGACACCTGGGCCACCGCAGACGATGCCGAGCAATTGCGCGCCGCCGCCGCTGAATATGGGAAAAAGGTCGAGATCGCGACCTACCCGGATGCGCCGCATGCCTTCTGCAATGAAATGAAGACCAACTCGTATCGTGCGGATATCACCGCCACAGCGTGGGAACGATCGGCCGTCTTCCTCAAGTCCTGCTTTCAAGGAACCTAGCGAGCATCTCAACAACCCTCGCATTCATCCCTATCCTGGTGACCTATGAGTCGATATCTGAACATGGCAGGGGTTTTCATCGGTCTGCTCCTGTTCGTTGATTCCGGCCATGCCGCAGAATCCATCTCCGGACCGGCTGACCTGCATCCGTTAGTCCACGCTCACTCCGAAACGCTTGGGGCCCTGTCGGACAATGCGATGGCCGTCTCTCTTTTTACAACGAAAGTCGGACCCGCACTGGGCCTCCAAGATGTTGCGAGTACACTCGCCGCAAAAAATATCCCCACTAAAATTGCCAAAGAACTGGGTGTTCAAGAACTGACCGCTTCGGCTCAACGCCTCATTGCCAGCTTGGCTGCTTGGCAGGCGGCCGACCGCCTCGCGCAATCATTGGGTGATTCCGCGACTCCCATCGCAGCTCCTCCGGCAACGTTGGTGACTTGGATCCAGACGGCAGCGTCCGAGCCCTCATTTGCTCCCATGGCAAAGGAATTAACGCAACTGGCTGAGGCGAAGCCGGATACCGCCGTAGCCGATCGCCTGCCCCTCGCCCTCTCAGCAGGACGGCTGGCCCTCAACGCACAACAGCGGGCGCTTGCGGAATGGTGGCAACTCAAAACCTGGAAAGATCGGGTACGCACCGTGCGGGGACGCAACAAGCTGTGCGGAACCTGGCAATGGATTATTCACAATCACCAGCAGCACCATCAAGAACAGAAGCTCGCCTTGCTCTTTCCCCCTCCGGGGACTGAATATCCGCTGCCCCCCGGGCTGGTCGAAACCGTCGTGCTCGGAGAGAACGTCTATCTTCGGTGGGAAAGCAACGGCCAGGTCCAGGAAGACAGCCTTCAATTTACCAAAGAAGGGAAAGGCCTAGAAGGCTCCTTCGTCAACTCGCAAGGCGGATGGGGATCGATTAGCGGAAAGCGAACCAGCGACTGCAAACCCTAACCCGGTTGCCTGGTACGTGCTCAATCTTGCCCGGGCATCTTTTCACGCCAGACAGACCAGCCCAAGAGACTCCACCCCAGAATAAAAGCCACTCCTCCAATCGGGGTCAGGGCGCCTAACCAGCGAATGCCCAGCAACGAGACTCCGTAGAGACTCCCACAAAACAAGAGGATTCCTGCTGCGAAACACCAGCCAGCGCGCAATACCCGAAGGCAACCAAAGACCTGCCCGGCTAATCCAGCGGCGATCATGCCCAAGGCGTGGTACATCTGATAGCGTGCTGCGGTCTCAAACACCGCCAGCATCGGCGGATCCAATATCTGTTTCAACATGTGGGCGCCGAACGCCCCCGCCGCCACGGCCAGTGCCGCCAACAGGCTTCCGATTCCGATGAGCGTTTGATAGGATCTTCGTGACTGCATTGAGTCCTCGCGGTATTGTAGCGCTGCAATGAAGCTCTACTTGAACGCATTCTAGCAGACTGCCGGATGTCGTCACATGCCGATTGAATGCCCCCGATGTCTTCAGATGAACCCTGACTCGTCGCTCTCGTGCGATTGCGGGTACGACCTCACGGCGCTCATCCGGCGTCGCTTGATGTCTCGCACAGACCAGCCGCCTCCCTCAAGCAACCGGTCTTTTGAAAGTCCGCTGACTCATTGGCATTTCTCGATCGGGGTGGCCATCGTCGGCCTTCTCTTGATCGCCGGGGAAGGCATCCGCCTCAAACTCGATCTCGGTTCCCGCGCAACCTCGCGGCTTATCATCGACAGCGTCCTGATCGGACTCACTGATTTGGCCGGAGCCTTGGGGGTCGGAGCGCTGGCGTGGATGGTGGTGTGGGTGCTGCTTTCATATGACGAAGGCCGTTACCGCCCCTGTCCCAAACGCACGACGTTAGGAGCCACGATCACCGCCGCCGCCCTCATTTTCCTTGGCCGTCTGACGCCTCCGGACATCGCCAGCTACTACTTCACTCAGATGCTGGTGTATCTCGCAATTGTCATCCCAGCATACTTCGCCGGTTCGCGCCATTGGCTAGGAAAGTGGTAACCGTCAGCGGTCCTGAATATACCTATACCAAGATCCGCACAACACAGCATCCAGCTGCCCAGCCATCCAGAAACACCTCTCTTACCACTGAGTTCTAACCGGATATTGCGCAATCAGAGGATCGGGAGTGAGCAGCAAACAGTCGTGTTCAATAGCCTGGCAAATCAACAGCCGGTCGAATGGGTCCCGATGCAACGCAGGCAGCTTATGAAGATGCAGCACAGCCGGTTCATCGAGCGGCAGTGTCACGATCCCATGCTGCTCCCGTTGCTCCACTAGAAACCGCTCGATTGGGCCTGGCAAAGGCAACTTGCCCAGCGCATGCTTCACCGACAGCTCCCAGACCGACACCGCACTGAGCAACACATCATTGGCAGGGTCTACAAACAACGCTCTCGCCCTGAGAGAGAGTTCGTTTGAACCTGAGATGATCCACAAGAACGTGCACGTATCGAGCAGACATTTCATCCGCGCAAACTTTCAAAGGCCTGAAGCACGTCATCTGGCAGAGGTTCAAAGAATGACCGAGGAACAGTGAATCGGCCCTTGGCCAAACCGATCGGGCGGGGCCGAACCTCCATCTGAGGCAAGGGGGTAATTTCTGCAATCGGGTGATTATGCCGGCACAAGAGAATACGATCCCCCGCTTTCAGCTTCGCCAAATATCTGGAGAGGTGTGTTTTCGCTTCGTGAATATTTAATTTAATCATGATTCAAGGCTGAACTTGAAAGTGAACTAAGTCAAGTGCGGTGAATTCACGATATACCCATGGATAATGGAACTGAACCCATTGCCGGTCGTCGTCGTCACGGTCACAGCCGTCGCGCCGGTGCGTGCGGCAAAGGAAATCTGGACGGTGGCGGTGAGAGAGGTCGGAGTCGTGAGGACGTTACGAACGAGAATGCCGGGGTTATCCGTGGCCAGCGCCGCGCCGGTGAGATGGGTGCCGGTGAGGGTGACGTTGACCGAGGCCCCCGCATTACCGGTGTTCGGCGTGAGCGCCGTAATGGTTGGCGCGCCGACGCCGCCGGTGTTGCGTGCGATGGAGAGTAGATTGCCGACGGCATCATACGTGTACGTCGCGACATTCCCCTGCCCGTCGATCACCTGGGAGAGCCGGCCCAGATCGTCGTAGATGTATTGCGCCTAGTCGGCAATTGCCAGCGACGGCGCTGACATGCAGAGCATTAGCACGCAGGCCACAGCCGACAAGACTTTTACAAACGCCATCTGCTTCATCGACAGTCTTTCGTCACCGAGTTGGACTCATTTGTGCTTCACTTGGATCGCACCATTTTCGTTTGTCTTGCTGAGTGCACAGTCAAGAACCGACCCCATCTCTCTTTTCGTCACTGATTCAGCTCACTCGCACGTCCATTCCAAAGCCACATCGCACTCAAGCTCCGCCAGAAAAGTAGCCTGTCTCATTTTCTCCTCCCCTTCAAGAGTTTATGACTTCCCGAACGGCTTCTACCCGTTTTGTCATACCTCTCCCCCCTTCGGAAACGTTCGGAGTATCTCCTGACATGCAGCGAGAATATCTGGTTTGCAATCATCGATAAGCTTGTTCATTTTATCGTCGAGTCTTTTTAGATGGTTGGGCTCGTATTCTGCTCGCAACTTTCCGATGGGAAACGCTTCTGTATCGTCCTCAAATGCAATAATTGCATTGAAAACCTCATGCCCAGGCTCATCAATTTCGAATCGTAACCTGTTAATCTTCCGTGTGCCTTCAACGAGATGCATCCGATCTTCAATCATTGCCGTTGCCACTGTTCTCAACTCAGCCAGCTTCCTGGCTTTAATGATATCTGGCAAACTCATGGACCACCCCGGAGTTAAGGCTTACTGGGGAGAAGTTTAGTCTTGAATTCCTGTCTCTAGTTAGTCTTCATATTCTCGATCCAATGCGTCTCAAATCGTGTGCCATCCGGTGCGGTATGTGGGACGCTACTTTTTTTCGCCCACTCAGAGGGATCTCCACCATACGTCTTCGCAGCACGATCTGCATCGCGAAATGGCTTATCTGAACCGGCCCCCGCAATGGTTCTGGCTGGCGGGCCCGACATTTAGGATTGGCTTCCAACCGACTTATTAAGATTGTTCCTGTTAGTCGCACTGGACGTACCTGTATTCCCAGATTTATTCCCTGCCCCTACACATCCCTTCGCCGCATCCAGGAGATCGTCCGGATCAACATCCGGTTTGCGTTTGGCGAGATCAGTCCCGGCAATCTTCGCGATCGCCTTGATCAGCCCGACAACGCATTTCTTCACGAAGGGCGGAATCCTGCCCGCTTCCCCGGACGGATCGACCAAGTTCGTCGGGCTATTGGAGACATAGTCATACAAATTCGGATCACCCGCGTCAAACCCTAGCGGGTCTTCACTCAGGAACCAACTGCGTGTGGGGCTGTAGTACCGCGCTCGATAGTAGTTGAGCCCGGTGCCATCGTTTTCCCGCCCAGTGAATTGAAACGGATTCGTCGAAGAGCCGGTGACGGTGGTGGAACCGAATGGCCCGTAGGTATAGCGCGTCGTGACGGATCCACTATCGTCGCTCAGGGCGACGGTCGAGCCGAGATCGTCGGTATGGAAGAACTCGTTTCCGCTTGGCGTTTGCCGGACCAGCGGCTCATCGATAGTCAGCGTGCTCAGATAGCTGGAATTCGTCGCGCCGTTGATGGTTTTGGCCAGGCGGCGATCCAGGGCATCGTAGCTGAAGGTGGCAGAGAGGGGGACAGTCCCCATGCCGGAAAGGGACTGTCCCCTGTGATCCCTGTTGCTGATCCCGATCAATCAATCGCGCGCATCCCAGAGAATAGTTGATCTGCGTCACGCTCCCATCGGCCATTGAAGGCACCGGGCTAGTCGCAGACGCCATCGATTAGGGGATCGCATATGAGGTCCCCGATGGCTGACGGACGCATGTAGGTAGACGAGGGATCCTGGGAACCGAGCGCTCCCTTAATGGGCGGGCCTCCGGGCATTCCAGGTAGTCCCCTCCCAGCAGAACCCAATGTGCCGGCTTTTGCGGAACTCGGTATCGTTCCGATCCCTTGCACCACTGAAGGTGAGGCGATCGGCGCAGCGGGAACTCCGCCTGCTCCACCTGATGGATCAAGCCCGTTTTGCAAACTGAGGGAAGATGGATTCTGAGGATTCGCTGCGGGTGTGCTGCTTTGAGCCAGAGCGGAAGAAGCGCAAACCGAGAACATGATCGGGAGCACGCAGAGCAGGACTCGCATCCTTGCAATCGGTCTCTCGCCCCTGCTCGCCGAGCGCATGCACACAAAGCACCACCTTCAATGCGTGGTGCGCGAGGCGGGAATTGAACCCGCACGCCATTGCTGACCCAGGATTTTAAGTCCTGTGCGTCTGCCGATTCCGCCACTCGCGCATGCGGCGCAGTGTAGCGGGAATGTCACCTGAGCCGCAACACCTGGCTCAGACCTGGACAGGATTGAAAGAGTCAACGTAGACACGAATCGAACGTGAGCAGCTGAAGCCTCGGTTGAGCGGGAGCCCGAACCTCTCGCTCAACCGTCGCTTCGACTGCATTCGTCGCGTCGACAAACTTACGCCGCCTCAACCACAGGCCGCGCCTCGCGACGCTGCACCAACTGCTTGCTCCGATTCATCACATCCTGCACTCCCGATTGAACCGTGCGGCCCCAACGGGTTGCCTGAACCTGCGCCTTCTTGGCATAACGACCGATATCGCGACGAGTTTCCACTCCGGACTTTGGTGCAAACAATAACCCCAGCCCTGCTCCAATCACCGCTCCACCGGCAATCATTGCGGCGACCTTGGCTGCCTGCTTTCCCTGTTCCGACATTGCACGCCTCCTGGTTATTGATGAAGGTTTGTAGAGAGTCTTGTTCTCGCCCTCTTGCCAAGTAGCTACAGCAGATCCCGTGCCAGGTCACATTCTGCTGAATTTCGCCCGAATATTCTCCACTACCGCTGCCAGGGTTAGGGCCGTCTCATGAACGGTGCCGTTTTCTCCACAGTCCGCAACACACCCGTTTCAGAAATCTTACACTCCCGGGCCTATCACGATAAATCGGCCACAGTATTGAGCTGCAAGGCCTCGTCACTCTGCCGGTAACCGTCGGCTTGCTTTGAATAGGCTCCTTCCCTATGATCCGGGCCAGTCCATTGCTGGAGGTCACATGGGTTCGTTCGCCGCACTTCCCTATCCACATATTGATCCGGTATTTCTCGACCTCGGGCCGCTCCAGTTCCGCTGGTATGGCTTGATGTATCTGATCGGGCTGACAGCCGCCTATTTCATGATTCGTCGCAGAGTCCGCGAACAACACATTCCGCTCACTCCGGATCAGATCTACGACATGGTCGTGTACGCCGCATTCGGCGTGTTTATCGGCGGACGCATCGGATATACCCTGTTCTATAATTTCTCCTACTACGCTCAGAATCCGTTGAAAGTCTTCGCCGTGTGGGAAGGCGGTATGTCGTTCCACGGCGGCCTCATCGGAGTCATCATCGCGTTAATTTGGTTCAGTAAGCGGCAAGGCCTGCCCGTGTACACCATTGCCGACCTGGCTGCCGCGGTGACGCCGATTGGGCTGGGATTCGGCCGGCTCGGCAATTTTATCAATGGAGAACTGTACGGGCGCGCCACCGATGTGGAGTGGTGCATGGTGTTTCCCGCAGGAGGGCCGGCATGCCGGCATCCCTCTCAGCTCTATGAAGCAGGGCTGGAAGGCGTTCTCCTCTTCACGATCCTCTGGCTGCTCGCGCGCACGTCGCCGCCGCCCGGATCGCTGTGCTGGACATTCCTCGCCGGCTACGGCATCAGTCGTATGATTGTGGAATTAGTGCGAGAGCCCGATCAGCACATCGGTTTTGTGCTTGGGCCGATCACGATGGGGCAGATGCTTTCGGCTCCCATGGTGATGTTGGGCCTGTTCATGCTGGTATGGGGCTATCACAAACGTTCGCTGGAACGCGCACGTTCAGTTCCGCATCCTCAATAGGGCATCTCGTCGTCATCTAAGCCGACGTGGTGCCCTAACTCATGCACGAGCGTGTCGCCTATTTCCTGAACCATCTCCATCTCCGTGTCGCATTGCCGAAGAATCGGTCCGCGATAGAGCGAGATCTGCGGCGGGGCCTGACCTCCGGCACGAAAGAACGACTCATCATTGAGGGGGAGGCCATGGTACAGCCCAAGCAGGTCTTCTCCCTCTTCAAGCTCAAGCTCTTTCAGCACACTCAAAGAGGGTTCGTCCTCCACGACGACCGCCACGGTATCGAGCAAGCGCGCATACTCGACGGGCAAGTCCGCGATGGCCTGCTGAACGACCCTGGCGAACGACTCCGCCGACATTCGGTAATGAGCGCCCGTCATTCTTAGAATCGTTGGCCAGGAGCGGGATCGAGAAAGGATTTTTGCCGTAAGTTGTGATTCAGTCCAGTCTCCCTGAGCGGCGGTGAATCCCAGATCACTTTGTTGCCGGGAGCCAGATTCGCGGCCTCCAGATAGTGCTTCTTCGCTTCCGTCTTGTCCCCCATGCGATCCAGCGAGACCGCCCAGTTATAGTGCGCTTCCGCCAATGCCGGTTGCTGGACGGCTGCGGCCTGATACGCCTGAGCCGCCCCGGCCCAATCGCCCGACCGGAACAATCGCTCCCCTTCGGTCATGGCCGCAGCGGCCTGTGCCGAGGTATCGATAGGACTCGTCAGAATGGTGGTCCGATATTTTACCGGACTCGCGCAACTTGCAAGCAACCCACAGAGCAATACCAGCGTGAGGTAGCGTCGCATGGTCCGTCTCCTCTCAAAGTTCATACCCAACCGCGCAGCGAAGGAACAGCAGCTGCGCGGATATCGCCGACACCCCTAAGCTTTTCTCCGCAGCAGCCTTATAGAGCATCATCTGAGCTCGATAGCGCTCAGCCCGCTCAGGCACGTCCTGCGCCAGCACCGCGTCGGTTTTATAGTCCCCAATCCAGATCCGGCCGTCAAGACGGTAGATCACATCCATCACGCCGTGCACAATCTGGCCCTCTTCCCACGCCATCGCAAATGGCACCTCACGGCCGAGAATCGTCGCTGACGCCAACCGCTGATACAGCTCGGATTGTATGAAACCACCGAACAGCTCCAGGAGCGATTCGGTCACAGCAGACGCGACCTCCGCGTCGTCCGGCATGAGCTGCTGCCGAATCATCGGTTCGATTCGCTCCAAGAACGTGTGGGCTGGCAGATGAAAATCCCATTGCTCCAGCACGCGATGGGTCACGATCCCGACGAGCCTCCCGACGGCTTGATCTGCGCCACTCCCAGAGTGGTAAACCAGGCCGGGCGGGTCACCTTGCCCTATCGTACTGGGAGTGAGCTGGCGAGGCGTCCGGCAGGCCGTCTTCCAGCGATCCTCACGCGCACTCCATAGCTTTGCGATGACCGCCGCATCGAGCGCTCCAGCGCCCGGTCCCACCGCGCCGGGCCGGCTTGAATGTTTGCGGGGGGGCGCAATCGCCGTTCTGTGCGGTATGACCGACGCGCCGACCGTCAGCGTCTCTGTTTCTGACGCCCCCACCACACCCTCCCCGATCTCTTGCAACATGCCGAAGACGGTTTCCCCCGCTGCACGGCCAGTCATTCCGCCGGACAGCACCAGCATATCCTTCGCCCTGGTCATGCCGACATAGAGCACCCGCCGCCGTTCGGCCTCTTCTCTGACTTTCTGTTTCTCCTGCACCAAGACCGCCCCGAAATTGTGCACCCCGCCGAGCGAGAGGCCATACGATCCACTGGACCAATCAAAGGTCACGAGGGGCAATCCTCGCTCCTTCCCACTCCCTTGGTGTAACCCGGGCAAGACGACAATGGGAAACTCCAGTCCCTTGGCTTTATGAATCGTCAAAACCTGGATGGCATTGGACGATTCCTCGGATAAGGGACTGTCCGCCTCATCCGGTTGCTCTTCGAGCCTGGCCACCATCAGATCCACAAACCCGCTCAACGTCAGATGCGGCCGATCGGACAAGACGGCGGCGGTGTGTTTCACCTTGAGAAGATTGGCCACAGCCTGTTCGCCCTGCACCGAAGCGGCGGCGATTTCCAAAATCGGAAGACGGTCGAAGATCAATTCCAGCGCCTCGGCCAGCGGCAGGGCTCCGACCTGACCATGCAGCCAGGCGAAGTGTCCATACAGGAGACGAACCGCAACGGCGTCAGGATGCATCCACGCCGAGAGGGATTCGGAGCGAAGATATTCAAACCCGTCGGCCTGGCGCAGTTCATAGAGTGTGCGGTCTGACAAGCCGCCTAACGGACTACGCAGGACACCGGCGAGCGCCACGGTGTCATGGGGATGGTCCAGCACCCGCAGGACATTCATCAGATCGATGACTTCCTGCCGCCGGTAAAAATGTTTTTCCCCTTCGATCACATAGGGAAGGCCATACCGGCGCAACGCATCCACATAGGTATCGGCCTGCGTCAGCTTTCGAAACAGCAAGGCGATATGCCCGGGTTTGACCTGCGGACGGATCAGCACCTCTTCAGTAAGCCAGCGCGCCAGCGTTTCCCCTTCCGCCCTGGTCGCACCCGCCGCATCGAACGCCCGCTCGTCCGGAGCCGGCAGCGTCACTTGCACGCGCACACCGGCGTCGAAGGCTGATGGACGCCGCTGCGGTTGTACCTCCAACCGGACATTGGCCGGTTGAACGAGGAGACGCCGTTCGAACAGGCGGTCGAACACATCGTTGACCGGTCCCAGAACTGCCGCATCACTTCGAAAGTTTGTCGTGAGGGTCTGAATGACTCCCCCATCCTCTTCAATCTTCTGGACGACGCGGTCGAACGCTTCGATATCCGCCCGCCGGAACGCATAGATCGACTGCTTGGGGTCGCCCACGATAAAGAGCTTGCCCGGCTCTAAGACCATCTCCTGCCATGTCGAGGCCTGCGCCCCTAAGCCTTCTGAAATCGCGAGGATCAATTCATACTGCACAGGATCGGTGTCTTGGAATTCATCCACCAGCACCGCACGATAGTCCTGCTTAATCCGCTCGCGAATGGCCCGATGATCCCGCAACAACGTTCGTGCCCGGGCAAGCAGCCCATCGAACGAGACCCATCCTTTCAGTCTGAAGGAGAGGCGAATGTCAGCCACCAGCGGCCCAAGAAGCGTCAAGGTCTGCCTAAAGAACTCGGTGTTCACCACCAGATATTGCTGCGCCGTGTTGATGATCGACTCGGCTTCACGAAATTCATCTTGCTCCCATCCCGCGACGGGATTGCCCAGATCCTTCTTCAGCCAGTCGAGATCGGCGGCGGAGAGGGCGTGAATGCCCGCCGCCCCTTGATCCAGAATCTCCTGCATAAGGTTCACCGCCGCCGCTAGCATCTGCTCGATCTTCCGCCGCTTGGGTCGATCGTGCGCATCGAGAAGCACGCGCCCGCGCTGATGCGTATGCCGAACCCACTCGACGAGCACAGGACTCAGCTGCTCGTCATGGATCTGAGCCTGCAACACTTCCACATCGACCAACTCACTGCACAGGGCTCGAGCCAGCGCGCGCACATCGTCCAGCGTGGCGAGACTCAATACCTTGCGCCACAGGTGATGATGAGCTCCCTGCCGGCTCAACTCCCGATCGATCCAGATCTCCCACGCCGCCGCAAAGTGCTCTTCGAAGCGGAGCCCGTCATCTTCCTGAAACGCCGGATCCACGCCACCTTCAAGCGGATAGAGCCGCAGCAGATGGGCCGCAAAACTGTGGAGCGTGCCGATCTGGCCCTTCTCCAGATCATGGAGCGCGGCCTTAGCTCTGCGGACAACTTCGTCGGTGGAGAGACCGTACCGTGCCCGTAAGTCCGCCAGCGACACCGCCCCGCCGTCTATAACCCGCCCCGCTTCCGGATCGGCCAAGACCATCAGCCGTTCACGCAGCCGGACCTTCATCTCCGTGGCCGCCTTATTCGTAAAGGTCAACGCGACGATCTGGGCGACCGTCACCGGACGAGGCTCCTTGATGAGGAGATGCACCAGGCGATTGACGAGCAAGGTTGTCTTGCCGGTGCCGGCGCCGGCTACGACCACGACATTTCGGTCGAACGTCGTCTCCGCCAGATTGCGGGCCAGGCGATCAGGAATCAGTTCCACGCGGCTCCTCCGACGGACGTTGCAGACGCAGATTCTTGAGGGCTTTGACCTCGTCCGATCGATACGACCGCCACCACGACGGCTGGTGTTCGCGGCGGCAGATGACACGGAATTCACATTGCTCACAATAGGTGTCGGGCAGAATAAAAAACCGTCCGGCCTGAAGTCCGGTGACCAGCATGCGCAGTGTCTGTTGGATTTGCCGGCCGGACTCGCCCGACAGCACGCTGGCCTCGAACGTTGAACGTGCGATGGACGGCTCCCACAGCGGCGCCAGAAACATGAACTGCACCTGGCTTGGCGCAGGCTTTCCGGGCAGGAGCAGGCGAGCATAGAGCGGAGGCTGGAGCCGATACCCCCGCATGGCGGACTGCAGCAGATTGCGATCCTCCGACTTCATTGATCCGCCGGTTTTGAATTTGTAGTCGATGATGCGAATGGCTCCAGTATCCCGATGCCGGTCGATCCGATCGACGCGTCCTCGAATCTTCAGCGCCGCAGTCGGATCGGGCAGCACTTCGGCAATCGTGCCTTCGGCATCCAGCTCGAATGCTACGGGCAGAAACGGCGTCTCCGTATACGCGTCCATATCCGCATCGACCGCAGCGGTGATCAGCGTGACGACATGTTCCTTCGCCAACTCCCACAGTAAATAATGACCGGTCCGCTGGCCCGCCTCGCAATCCTGCGCCGCCAGATCCACGGCCGAGCGAATACACCACTCCATCGTGTCATCGGTGACCGGCTCGGCCGGCCAGCCGGTCGGGAGAAGCTGCTCGTAACAGCACTTCAAGGCCGCATGGCAGAGGGTGCCCAACAATGCGGCATCCGGCTCCTGCGAAACAGACCATCGCACCGGCTCCAGCCGTAATACATCGGCGGCAAAATACTGGAAGGGGCAGCGCGCATACCGCTCTAACGGCGTCGGAGCCAACCCGCGCTCACGCAAGCGAGACCAGTACGCATCAAGCGGGCCGGTCAATCCATCATACTCATTCAGTCCGGGAGCAGTGTTCTCTATTCCCATTAAGGCAGTGGCCGCATGCCGAAACCCTTCCGCCTCGCGACCGACCGCCTGGAGCAACACCGTCGGGTCCTGCCCGGTCATCGCCATCCATTGAGCGAGCTCAGCCGGCGGAAGGAATCGTTGCATGGTGGGACGCTGCGCCACGCGATCCGTCAATCGTCGCGGCACCGCCTCCACCGATCGCCCGTCGAGCCCGGCCTGCTTGAGCAATGCGTCAAGAAACGGCGAGACCGCGAGCACACGACCGGCCTCATCAGCCCGTTGATAGGACAGATCTAAGCGGCGGCTCGCCCCCTGCGCGATCAGGTCACACAGCAGCGTTTCTTCTTCATACCCACCGAGCTTTTCATCGATCTTGAACCCAAGCGTCGCGTCGAGCACCCGCCGATGCCGGTCGCGAAGAAACGCGTCCTCTCGGATATATCGGGGAAATAACTTTTCGTTCAAGCCCAACACGCACACGGCTTTGAATGTCAGCCCGCGCGCCGCCATCGCGTCAACGACGGTCACGCCCCGATGAGCGGTCTCATCCGATGGAATCATCGCACGCTCGCAGGTATGGGTCAGGAGCTCCACAAAATCCGCCCAGGACATCTCCTCCCCAAGTAGATCTAATTCCTCCAACTTGGTCATAACCCCGTCGATGGCAGTCCAGACCGCCGTCAACCTGATCTGAAGCGGATCCACATCCTGCGCTTCCAGACGACGTGGGTCTGCCAGATGCCGGCGGCCCAGTTGCCGAGTGGCCGTGACCAACTGACCGACAGTCCCCCGCTGAGGGAGCGCCAAACAATCGGTCAATAGTTCAGACACCACCTGCCAGAGCAGCAGCAACACGTCAGGGGCGATATCCAATCCATCGATCGCATGCCCCTGCTCTTCGCCTTCCGCCAATTCCAGCGTCATTCGGGAAGCCGATTCCAATCGCTTCCATTCTTCGACTCCGCGAGTGATCTGGAGGCCCGGCACGGCCATCTTCCATTGTTCCGGACGATAGCCGACGGCTTCACGATCGAGCAGATCCGAAGCGAAGAGCGGAGAGGTCACGACGTCCAGCATCGTCGTGCGGTAGAAATCGTTGAGCGGCAAGGCGAGCAACTGCAGCAGGATCTTGCACAGGGGTTCCTGCATCAGCGGTTGCCCGGCCGTTGAAACAAAGGGGATCCGATATCGATCGAAGACGCTCGACAGGAGCGTCCGATAGGGATCCAGCGTGCGAGCTACCACACCAATGTCGTCAAACTGATACCCGTTCGTCTCGACCAGATCCAGAATCCTTCGGCAAGTCGCTGCTAACTCCTCTTCCGCCCCAATGACGCTGTGCACGGATATCGCGATCGGCTCAGCGGAAGGTGGCCGGCCAGGATCCGCCAGTCTCGTGACCATGTCGGGGTTGGCCGCACGGGGCTGAATACAGCGATCGAAGAACCGCCGGGCAAATCCCCAGCGCGGTCCCTGTTCAAGGGGGAACAGCAGCGTGGTAGGCACGGCGGTGCTGACCGCCTCGAACAAAGACAGCTGCACCTGGGTCAGGTCGTAGAATCCATAATAGAAGGCGTGCCGCAGCGAGGCTAAAAACGGAGACTGAGCCACCTCCGGAATGAGCGACTCGGCCAGATCGTCCGGAGTGCCGACACCTAACGTCTTCCCCACGTCCCGAACGGCCGCGTGCAATGAGAATAACGCCGTCAGCCAGGCATGATCCTCCTGATCGAAGCAGCCCTCTTCAACTCCGCGCAAGGCGACGGCAGGATCGACGCCGGCATCTTTTAAGTCGCGAATGGTCGACCACAGCGCACCCCACATGCCGGATGACTGCCCAAGCTGTTGCAACGGCGCCAAACTAGGGAGCCGGACCTGCACAATCTGCCGGACCAATTGTTCAAAGAAGATATCGTCGACGACATGCAGCGGCGACTGCGCCAAACGGCTGCGCCGCTCATCCGCCAGACGGAGCGCCAGCTGATGGAAGGTCATGAAGTGGATATTGAGCGTGGCGTGCAGCTCAGCGGCCAACACCTGCCGCACGCGGGCCAGGAGCGGCGCGGAGGGAACAAGGACCGCGATGGGAGCGAACGGGTCCGCCGCCTTCGCCTGGCTCACCTGAGCGACCAGCGCGGATTCGAGCGACGGATGGAAACGGCCGGCAATGACGTGAAGCATCAGAAACCGTGGCGTGTGAAGAGTGCTGCGTGGCGCAGCGAGTACCGGATGGAGAGGCAGGCGGCTCACAGCAATGCTCGAACGCACTGCCCCTCACTATTCGCGCAAGACTAGCCCGTCTCAGGCCCCAGCAATTCGCCGTTACAATCAACACAGGCCCAATCGCCATCGATAAACTTCATCGGGTCGCCGCAGATCGGGCAATCCGGCGGCGGGCCCTTGTCGTAGATGGGCAAATCAGGCAATTCAAAGTTGTCGTCGTCGTCTTCATCAACCATTGGCTATCTATCCTTCTACCGCGCTTACTCGCGCGGCTTCATCTTCAACAGTAGCGCCTTTTCGGCGCTTTCCCGGCTCGGCACACCGACAAACGTCAGCCGTCCGTCGATAATCGTGGCAGGCACCGCCCGCACCGAATGACGATTGGCCAACTCCGCACCATCCGGTGTCGTGATGTCGACTTCCCGGTAGGAAAAACTATATTTCACTCGCAGCTGCTTCCATAGACTTTTGGCCGAGGGACAGGCTCCACAGCTGGGCGAAACCAATAACATAATGCTTGGCATAGTGTATCTCCAGAAGAGTCAGCGGCGAATCTTAACACCCAGCGGAATGAGGGGGCAAGCCGCGTCGGGACCGCTACGGCCCGGTCAAAGCCGGAGGATCAGACCAGCTGCGTTCCAGTTTGACTTCCCATACCGGAAAGCGCAGCATGCGCGTAATTTCAAGCTATGAGGCGCTCTGTGCATCCTTGCTAACAACAGCCAGTCTTTTCATAGAATACGGCTCACGCCCCTTGCTACGCCCTCGTGGTTTCCGTTGCCATGAGGGCGTTGTTGTTTCTGCACCCACACCGTTCCTCAGTCCATTCCCCGTCTCGCCACTATCTTCTGAAAGGAGATTTCGATGAAACGTCTCGCGATCATCACTGCAGCCGGAATCCTGGCATCACCGAGCCTCGCCCTTGCCGTCGAACACAATGCGAGCTACCAGGGTATCGCCCAGATCTATTTCGTGTTTATCGGAGCCGTCCTGATTTACGGTGTGTACGACTCCTTTGGAAAGACCGCGATGTATGTGGCGACGCCCGCGATTCTCGCCTGGTGCTATTGGATGCTTCCTCCTGCCTAGGGGGAAGAAACAGACCGCTGCTGGCGGCATCGGAACCCTGCTGTTCAGGTGCCGTCAGCGACTCTCCCTCAGATATCGCTTGCCGTCGTATCCCTTTTCCTGCCACCGCTCCAAGAGTTGAATACAGTTCTGCAGTTGCTCGGTCGTCGCGCCATAGATAGTCTTGCCAATTCATCAAGCCAGCGCATCATGCTGAAAGCTGAGTCAAAGCCGGTCGCGTTGATCCCGATCAGTTGATTGCAAGCATTCCAGGTATGCGTCGCCGTGCCGCTGCCGGTCGCACACAGTCAAGCAACGACCCCATTCGGCGCCGTAGACAGACGACTCCTTATCGAGGACTGAACTCGAAGATATCGTGGGAGTCTGTCACGACGCGCATTCCGGTGATGCCGGCAGACTGAATGTCGCCGCTCGCAAAGTACAAGCGATCGCCCACGACGGCGCCGGCGAGACCATGGCGGGGCATCGGCATTTTGGGTAGCTCTTCCCAGCTGTTCGTGGCTGGATCATAGGCTTCTAAGGCTCGGAAGGCTGCCAACAGATAATTGTCCTGATGTTCGCCGCCACCCACATAGATGCGGTTCTTGTAGACCGCCCAAGCTCCGCCGCTCCGCTCCGTTGGCATCTTCGCCTTCACGAGACCCCACTGGTCGGTCGCCGGATCATATTCCTCCACGACGTTGGTATTGCTCGCCGTGAAGATAAACGCGCTGCCCAAGCGGCCGCCGATGACATAGATCTTGTTGTTCACCGCCCCAATGGCGGCGTGGTTTCTTGCCGTCGGCATCGAGGACCGCTGCGCCCAGCTATTGGTCTTCGGGTCGTACTCCTCGACGGTGCCGACCGACCGATGGGGTTTGGCAGGCTGTAGAGATGACTCACTCGATCCTGGATGCACGGCGGCTCCGCCAATCACATAGATCTTGCCGTTCACCGCTGCGGCGACGGCCGAGCCGCGCTTGGAGGGCATGGGCGCTAAGGCCTTCCAGTGGTCGGTCGCTGGATCGTATTCCCAGGCGCTGTTGATGGGCACCCAGGCCGGCGGGCCGGACTCGGGCGGCACGAACCCTCCGAAGGCGTAGAGCTTCCCGTCCAATTCGGTGATCGCAACATGATGCGAGGGCAACGCCATGGGTTGTTTCTTGGTCCACCTATCCGAACCCGGATCGTATTCATAGACCAAACCTTGCGGGATCCATCCCGGACCCAAACCACCAAACACGTAGAACTTCCCGCCGACCGACGCACCGACGAGTTCCTCGGACGGCTCCGGAAACGGCGCCCCTTTGCTCCACTTCCCCAACAACTCCGCTCCGGCTGGAGTAATCATCATGAGTACTGTCACAATGGCGAGCATCATCACAGCTGGCATATCAGTCCTCCATGTTCCGGTGAGCTACATCTGGCCGGGCGATAATACGCTTCATGCCATCTCCGCAGATTCACGGATGCTACTCAATATAGACGCTGCGCACACCTGCCGGGCCACCCAATACCAACCACGGCTTTTCCAAAATAGGGTTTCTCCGTTCATTAATCAAGGCGCAACCATACCGCACGCAATCTACAAAGGATGACGGGAGACCCTCGGCTCAGACAAAACTTTTATGGGGGAAAGATGGGGTCACCGCCTGGTCGATGCGCCCTCCAGTGCGCGTGATCAGCTCCGCATTAAGGCGCGATGATCCACGCCGGTGCCGTATTAGTGGAGAAAGATGGCCTCGTTTGTTTGAACCGTAACCTAAAGCCGCATCGAAACTGGAGTCGCTCCGAACGAGTGTGGACCGAGACCGCCCGTTCGGTGAAGAAGCCTGGATGCAGCGGATGGCTACGTGCTCCGGCATGAAAGTAATCCTACGACCTCCTGGACGACGGAAAGAATCCTGAACCAACGACTCCCGACCACTTTGATTTCCTCCATGCAAAGCCCGCTGAAGCCGATCATCCAGCACCTTGAGCAACACGACGCCGCCATCGATGCTGGCAGGGGCCTGATCGAATCGGATCACCACCGGATTCAGTTTGTCATGGAATTCACACATCACTTGCGGTATACAGCCTGTCGCCATCAGGCCTCCTTTCCGCTATACGTAGCAGCGTCTCGACACCGCTCCTATAGCACCGCGTGGAGCCTCGGTGGCTTTTTTGTTGCCGGAGTCATGACGTATTCGGATGAGGCGACTGGCTAGCTGAGGAGTATTGATCATGAACCATGCCGATGATCTGCAATCGCGATTCTTGGCTTCATTACGCAACCTCCACCCTGTCTCTACCCAAGCCTTGAGCCATGGGAAAGTGCTGTACGCGACCTACGTGCCAGGGAAGACGTACATCGTGCAGAGCGGGTACGTACGACTGATGGCGATCGGAGAGAATGGGGATCAGTTCACTCGGATGTTGCTGGGGCGAGGATCGATTTTTGGCGATCTGCCATTCACGCCACCGCTTTCGATGAAGGAAGAATCGGCCGTTACCAGCGGGGCAACGTCTATTCTTGAATGTCAGCGTCACACGATAGAAGCGGTTGTCCATCGCGATGAAGTCCTCTGTAAAATCCTGTTAGAGGTGTACAGCCGGCAACTGGGCCTGATGGATCGGCGAGTGCAGTGGCAGTTTGCAGCGCCGTTGCGTCGGCGAGTGGCGATGATTCTTCTCGATCTCATGGAGTTTGGAAGAGCCCCATGCCCGCATCATGATGGGTTCCTGGTGGATATCCGCATGACTCATGAGGAACTGTCCGAGCTGGTCGGGGCAGCTCGTCCCAATGTGACGGCGATTCTGAACGAGTTTCGTGACGAAGGCCTCCTACGGTACACAAGGACCTACCTCTGTGTCCGCAGCCTTTCAGCGCTCGGTCAAATTGTTCAGTCACATGAAGTGCGCTAGACGGTGTTGGCATCGACAGTCGGACACAACACGTTCGGCCTGCCTGCTAGAGATTCCCCTCCACAATAAGTCCTGATCTTCCTGCGACTTCGTTCCAGCCGCGACTCATCGCACGTGGATGATACGCCATGACATGGCTGTGAAATGAACCATTCCATCACGACTGTCATCTGGATGACAGATCATGCCGAGTCGAGTGGCGTATAAGCTCGTGTACGGAACCACACCATACAGAGCGCCCTGATCCTCCACGTGTCAGTCGATTCGCAGGACCGGTCGCCTGTGGATGTATGTGAGGGGGCACAGTGATTCCGAGAGTGTACTTAGGGCTGTGATTGGAGTGGCCGTTGAAGAACTACGAACTGTATCTATTCTGGGAGGCAATCATGAAGAAAAAGATCGCGTTCTTAATCGTAGGAATGGTGCTGCTCGTGACCGCACAGGCGATCACAAGCTCATTCGCCGAGGACAGCAAGCCCTTTGTACCGCATGTGGTGGATGCATCCACCGGCAATATCCGTGTGCCTGAGGGTTATCGACTGTGGCCCACACTCGGCACGTGGGCGCATGCGAAGAAAGACACCACGCTGAAAACGAATGGCGTAGCGGTGCACGAGTACCACGTGGTGTACACGCAACCGGAGACGATTGCGCATTACCAGAAAACTGGGCAATTCCCCGATGGGGCCGTGCTCGTGAAAGAACTGCTTCATGCCAAGACCATGGCTATGAGCACCGGCCCAGTGGTAGGTCACGCGACGACAACCAAAGGGTGGTTTGTGCTCGTCCGCGACACCCAGGGCCGCTACAAAGACTCCGGGCTCTGGGGAGAAGGATGGGGATGGTCATTTTTTAGTGCGGAAGATTCGGTGCATACAACCTCGAAGAATTTCAAAGCCGAGTGCATTCCCTGCCATATGCCCGCAAAACCACTGGCTCCGGCCAATAGCGTGGAAGAGGATAAGTGGATCTATGCGCTCGGATATCCGGTTTTGCAGAAGAAGTAACACGGGCTCGTTCACGATGGAAATACTCGGGTCAGGTTGAGATGGCCAGGATTTGATCACCTTATTAGACTGCGGAAAGAAAAGAGACCGCTGCTGGCAGCATCGGAACCCTGCGGTTCAGGTGCCGCCAGCAACTCTCCCTCAGGTATCGCTTGCCGTCGTATCCTTTTCCTGCCACCACTCCAAGAGTTGAATCCGTTGTATGCGTCGCCGTGCTGCTGCCGATGGTACACAGTCAAGCAACGCCCCCCTTAGGCTGACGCACCGGCGAGCGGCGTCAGGGTGCCAGATTCAAGGAGCGCCACGTTGAAGGCGTCCTGGTGACGAGTCAGGGGACTGGCTCCGACCACGTCGGTGCCTGTCCCCGGTTCTGTCGATGATGCAACTGGACCAAGATCCAGCGCTGAGGGCAATCGCCGGACGCCGGGATCAATGGAACCAGCCATGAGGCGCGTGCCGTCTACGGCGGAGCTGACGTGGTCCAATCCCATGACATGCCCGAGTTCGTGCATGAGCACGGTCATGAGATCGATCGTGCCGGCAGCCGCACGGCCTTCCAGCGCGGTGAACTGCCAGGGGTTCGCGCCGACCGCAAACTCTTCGTCAACGGGGTCGAATCGATGAACCACCCATACCCGGCGGCATCGGTGTCGAGCGTGATCGTGGTCCCCGACGTGAGTGCCAGGTAGCCATCAGCCCAGTGAAACCACTGCCAAATGCATCGACTTGATTGACCACATTCCGATCAGTCGGTACAGTTTGGCTACCGAAGGAGAGATGATGCTCAAGCGAACGTTGATTCTGTTGGTTCTGGCTCTGGCTCAATTCGGATGCAGTCAGTATGGGGAAAATGTCCCTCCCTACGATGTTCCTGTCTTGCCCGAAGAGGGACGATTCCAACGAGAGGCTGCCAAGCGTGATCACCTCCAAATTGAGGATCTCACCATTGGAAGTGGCTCGGTCGCCGCTCGAGGTCGACGTCTGACCGCTGATGTTGAAGTTCGATACATTGATGGCACCGTTGTTTATCGCGGCACCATAATCACTTACCCCGGATTTGGTGTTGACCTCCTCAATGGTATTAGCGATAGCAGGCTCCTCAGCACGACTCAGGAAGGAATTGATCTTGGATTGAATGGCATGGCTGTCGGAGGCCGCCGACGTATCACCATCGACCGAAGTCTTGTATGTACCGATATCCCCGAAGGTTCCCCCCTCAATGCCTTTTGCTATTTGACTCGTGCCCCCAAGGATCGCATCGAAGTCCGCAAGCAGACCTTGATTGTTGAAGCGACTCTGAATGAATCCTGTAATCCCGTTCTCATCTGGCAAGGCATCTATATGTTCGGCGGATACTTGATCCACTGGCCCGCCTGTCGCAATGAATCTATCCCCCCAATTGCCCCCGGCACTCCCATCTGGCATTACTACTGAAAGATTGCCGAGACCTAACCAGTTGCCAATGGCCACTTGAAGGGCTTGCTGTAAGGATGCATCAGTCAGTGCATCGGCAGAACTATCTTCGAGAAATCCGACTTCAGTGACTAGCGGTAAACTCGGCCCAAAGTTTCGATCACCGGGCAGACGAACAAACGCAATGGCATCAATCCAAATCTTGGCGGTTCCGAAGAAAAGAGAGGGGGGCGTTGCTTGACTTTGCATCTCGGCAAACGACCTTCCCTTACGCTCAGGTGAACCATACCTCCGCTGCGACGACTGCGAGGCAAGTATGCGAGGTCCAGCAACCTCTCCGCCAGCTAGTACTAACACCAGATCGGTGTGCACCAGGCTCAAATTCCCCGTG
This sequence comes from Nitrospira lenta, assembly GCF_900403705.1. NCBI lineage: Bacteria > Pseudomonadati > Nitrospirota > Nitrospiria > Nitrospirales > Nitrospiraceae > Nitrospira > Nitrospira lenta. The sequence goes on from NZ_OUNR01000016.1 coordinate 200,968, forward strand.
AACGGCGCCACACTTTCTTGTACCTGCTGAAAGATGGCCTGAGTCAAATTGGCTAAGAGCTGGCTGACATCTGTCGGGCCGTACGGCCATTTCTGCCCATACACGTCGGATTGGGGGGGTCTGGATTTTTTCTTCAGAGACCTTTCGGCCATCCTCGTGGACGGAGCGTCGATTCCATCCACAATCGCTTGTATCAGGCCAAAGACTCTCGCCCCTTTTGTCGTAACGCGATGCATGTGGCGACGCCCAAGATTCTCGGCTGGTGCTGCTGGCGGCATGGAAATCCTGCTGTGCAGATGCGTCAGCGAGTTCGCTTCCGTTATCGCTTACCGTCGTATCCCTTTTCCTGCCATCGCTCCAAGAGTTGAATTCGTTTCTGCAGCTGCTCGGTCGTGGCTTGATCGACGCGCCCTCCGGTCCGCGCGATCAGCTCCGCATTGAGGCGGCGATGATCCACACCCGTTTTCCGCGCAACGGACGCCACCAACAGGCGATGCGTATCGCGCAGATCCAGTTTCTGCTCGTGCAATGAAACTGCGATGTCTCCCGCAACGACGCCTCCGCCCTCCCCTCGCGGGTCTTCTTCCCCGATGAGCGAGTCGAGCTTGGCCACGGCGTTCAACGGCATGTATTCTTTCGTGCTGGACACGGTGATGCGTCCGAACAAATCCCGCTGCCCGGCCGGCATGATGTCTTCCAAGACGTGATCGCGTTCCGCTTTGATCTGCCTGGCGTAGTGCACCAGAATCGGATCTTTGGGCAAGTAGAGCCAGGCACGTTGCGGCTTAGGCATGCCGTCCTGCATGCGCACGAATCGCCCGACGACCTGCCTGAAGTACATTTCCGTCAACACGTTGGTCCCGTACACCCCCACCCGCAACCGAGGGATGTCCACGCCTTCGCTCACCATGTTCACAGCGACCAGCCAGGCCTGGGTTTTATGGTCTGAGAATGACGCGATGGTCCGCGAGGCCCCCGGGTCGTCCGATACGGCCACGACCGCCTTTGTCCCGGTGATTTTTCCGATCAATTCGGACACCCATCGGGCATGGTCCTGATCCATAGCGACGATCAATCCGCCGGCATCGGCCTGCTCTTCCTTGCGCAGTCGAGTCAGTTGCTTGTGCGCATCCGTAATCACCGGACCCAGCCACGTCTCTTGCAGCAGTGCCGTCTTCAACCGTTCACGTTGGAGATCAAACTTTAATCCATCCTCGAAAGTCGCCGTATGCTCACGCCCGTCGGAGAGCCAGGTCAATTCACCTTCATAGCTGGGAAACACAATCGGCCGGCACACACTGTCTTTGATCGCCTCCGTGTAGCCATAGGCAAAGTCCGCGTGGCTCTCGCCTTGTTCGTAGCGGATGAAGGGAATCGGATTATTGTCGGAGCGAAAGGGCGTGCCGGACAGGATCAGGCGAAACACCGCCGAATCGAATGCGGTGCGCAGCGCTTTTCCCCAGTGCTTGCCGTCTCCCGCGTGGTGCAACTCATCCAGAATGAGGAGCGTGCGCTTCCCGGTGCAGGTGCGTTGAAAAATCGCCGGAGCGAGACTGACCTGCTGATAGGTCACGACGGCGCCGTGATAGTCGGAAGCTTCGTTGGCTTGGTCGTTCGTCAGCGCCGGATCGAGTTGCAGACCGATTTTTCCAGCGGCCTCCGACCATTGCGTGCGCAGGTGGTTGGTCGGGCACACGACCAACACACGCACCGCGGCCCCTCTGGAAAGGAACTCATGCGCGATGCGCAGGGCAAAGCGGGTTTTCCCGGCCGCCGGCGTCGCCATGGCAAGGAAATCCGCGGTCTGATGACTTTGGACCGCGGTAAGGGCACGCTGCTGCCAGTCGCGCAGCGGGGCTGTCCAAGGAGGTAGCGTCTTCATGATATGGCTGAATCCGGGTTGGCACAAAGGTCGGCAGCCGCGGCGCACGCGCGGGCTCCCTGATCTGGTGACTCCTGATTATCGAACGGTGGACCCGGGGCGACGGCTAATCGATCCAATCTTTTTCTTTGAGCTTCCTCGGCAGATATTTCTTGGTCAGATATTGAAAGTCTTTATTGGCCAGCGAATCCAGCTCGTACTTGAGCCCACTGGTCAGCATGCGCTTGATCTCCGCCTGCCAGGCCGGCTTCTGGAACCATTGGTAGTTCAGCAGCTCTTTCGCCCGCGCGATATCTTTCTCGTTCAACTTGATCCCCACGTTTCTGGGCAATTCGTAACGTTCCGGATCGGCACTCGATAGGCCGATAAACTTCGCTTTGGGTATGGCCATGCGCTGGCTCTCGAAGGCGAGATTGATCGACCCCTGCTTGATTACGGAATAGATGTAGTACCCCCAGGGATCGTTATCGACCAGTACATACACCGGCAACTTATGCTCTTCGTGCAGCCGCCGAGCCAGCCGGCGGACGCCGCGCGGCGGCTGGCCGTTACCGGTCAGCAGCACGCAGTTATACCGCCGCCAGAACTTGTCTTCCGAGAGGCGGTTCCACTGCGTCCCTTTTTCAACGAGCAACAGAAAGTCGGCCGTGCACCGGCGGATCTCCAGATACTCCGGCTCGACGATCGATGGAACTGAGTAGCCGCCTTTGCCGAGCTTGGCGCAATCCACCCGGTCACCGTCATCGCCGAATACGACCGGGCCGACGATGCTGCCACTGTTTTCCGCGCGCACATGCAGCTCTTCACGCAAAGCCGCGAGCGACACCTCCAGGTCTTCGATGACCGGATCCGATTCATCCTGCGTGTCGAAGGTGTTCTCATGGGAATCTTGAATGGTGTGTTTCGTCCGGTAGTAAATTTCTCGCAACGAGGTCGTCAGATCCGCACGCTGCAATTCGGAAAGGGCATCGGCGACCAGCACTGTCTGCATAAACTTCTTGGCCATGCCGACGTTGAAGAAGGACCGGGCCTGTTTCTTACTCCCCATTTCAATGAGACCTTTGCGCTCATTGAAGGACACGTTCGACAAGGCGCGAATGGGAATCGCAAAGGTCGGATCTTTCGACCGGTCAGCCGCCGCGATCACAATATCCGCCAGGCTGATGAGCTTCTTCTCAACGGCGGTCGTTTTCTTCTGTTTGGTCGCCATGTGGTGTTATTTCTTTCCTCTAGGCGCAGCCTTCTTACCCGGTTTCGCCGGTTTCCCCTTGGGCTTCTTGTCCGTGGCTCCCCGATCAACCACCACCGCCGGCTGTGACGCCTTCCCCTTCTTGCCTTTGGGAACTGCAGGATCAGCCTTATGCGGCGCTGCAATTGCAGTCTGTGCCGCCGGTGCAACGGAAGCCTGTACCTGTGTGGCCAACTCAACTTCGCCTTCCACGCCGTCGGCTGTCACAATAATCGAATGGGGCAACCCTTCCGGCCCGGCACCGGTTTTCCCCAAGGCTTCATCCGTCTTGAGCCCGCCCGTGCGCGATGTGGCGATCTTCTGCAGCTGCGCTTTCAGCTTTTCTTTTGCCAGCGTGCCGCCCTTGAGGCGATTGCAGGCTTCCACCACTTCTTCGATGTAGAGCTCAAAAATATTGCGCCGCCGAAATTCGCTGGCCGCGCGTTCCCGTCGCCGCAGGAACAGCCCCAACCGCCGGCCGCACTCCCGCAGCGCGAGGGTAATTTCTTTCTGAATCTCATCGTAGTCCGCAATGGCTTCCTTGGATTCACTCGTGAACGGCACCCACACCGAGGCCATGTGCACGAAGATCACCATCGGCCCGCCCGGCAAGGCGCCGCGTGACTGCGTCACACCATAGTTCTTCCACCCCGTGCTGAGGACGGCCTTGAAGGTGGAACAGGCGGACTGCTGATAGAGCAAGGGAACCCGGTTGGCGTAACGAATCACTCGCGCGAGTTCAGAATCCCTGTCGTCATCCTCGCCTTCCGCTTTCGGCATGGCGGGCTGCTTCGGTTTGGTCTGATCCTCCGGTCGATGGCCGAAGGCCAACCCGGCTTCGATGATAAAGGGATTGCCTCGATAGACCGCCGGCGGCCGGCTCACCGCCGTGTAAAATTCGCCTTTGATCTGCTTATAGAGTCCCGAAAGAATGGCCCGCTCGCCGATCGGCGAAAGACAATTCGTCGGCGGCGCCATGATCTTAGTGTTTTGGATGGTCTGATAAAGAATCTCTGCGGCTGGCCCCTTCAAGTCTCGCGGCTTCATGTTGGGAGAAACCTTGGCGGCCTTGCAGATCTCGTCCGCCAGTTGCGGCGACACTCGGCAGAAATCGCCGGAAAGGAAGCTGGAGACCGAGTGGCCTTTGGTATCCTGCAACATTTTCAGCAACATGCCGAATTCGATCCCGTAGGGATGCGGCATGATCTCTCGCGGGGATGGCGGCAATTCGTGATAGGTGCGAGGATACTCCTTCACCTCGCCTTCCGGCGGAGAGTAGATCAGGCGGACATGCGGATTGGCGATGGAGGTCTGCTCCAGCCATTCGTCGACTGAGGCCCGGCCCTTTTGATATTTTCCCTCGACCTCGATCGCGACTTGCGTTCCTTGCGGCTGATTCCATTCAATCTGCTTATTCTCATGAACGAGCGGCTCATTTTTCTTCGTATCGATCTGCACTTCGAAGTAATGGGCCGTCGCCTTCGGACCCGTACGGGAAATAATCTTCACCGGCTTCCCGGTCGTCAACTGCCCGTACATCCCCGCCGCCGAAATCCCGATGCCCTGCTGGCCCCGGCTCATCCGCATGCGGTGAAACTTTGAGCCATAGAGTAGCTTCGCAAAGATCCGCGGAATGTGCTGACGGACGATACCCGGCCCGTTGTCCGTGACCGTGATGCGAAATCTGGTTGCCTGGCTCGGAGCGACCGGCTCCCCGGGTGAGACCACTTCAAGCTTGACGGTCACTTCAGGAAGAATCCCGGCTTCTTCACAGGCATCGAGCGCGTTATCGACCGCTTCCTTCACACAGGTCAACAACGCCTTACGCGGGTTGTCGAACCCGAGCAGGTGCCGGTTCTTCGTAAAGAATTCAGAAACGGAAATTTCCCGCTGACGCGCGCCCATCTCAGCCGCCGTGACCTGTTGGACCGGCTTGGCGGCAGCCGTCTTCGCACCGGCTGATTCAGAAACGGGTTGAGCGATAGAAGCGGACTTCGAAACAGCGCGCGCGATGGCCATTCACCCTCTCACAGCATCACATTGGAAAAGTGGGCGGCATTGTACACAGTTTGCCACACTGAGCAAACCCTCGGCACAGGATCGACTGCGACCTGATGTCAAAGAGGAGATTCGCAGGAGGGCAACCAGCCGCCGCAACTGTATAGGGTGGGAGGAGCACGCACCTACCGAGGAGTTAGTAGGTACGGCGGAGATCTCGGGAGAGCATTAGGCTTCCCAGTACAAGCTGGTCCTGCACACCGCTCTCACTCTCAACCCCCTTATGGACCATATTCCCCCGGGGCGTTAACTCCCCCCACACGTTAAGAGTAGGCCCGCAGTCGGAGTGAGTCAAGGGCTCTCTTTCTTGCCGAGAAAATAATTCAGCTGGAGCCGGCGAACATCGCCGGAAAGCCTACCCGCTTGTTTCACACCATGAGGCGCCGATGACGATTGCTTCCATGATTCTTCCTTCGCACTGAGCCACAACCTATTTCAAAAAATAGCAAGGGCCGAATCGGGCAACGATGCGTTTTTCATCGGTGCGTGGAAAATATTTCCTCACGCTGGAAGAAAAAATATATGACAGCTCGCCGTTCTTCTCATTGGACGAACATGAATCTGCCAGACCTCTCAAAAACCAAGCACTTCCATTACCGAAACTGTGATTCACGACGGTGTTCCTCCGCGACTCCCCAGCTTCTGTGGATAACTCTGTGTATGAGTGAGATCCTATCGCTGAAATGGCTGCTCTCAACAGTCATGCGAGCAGATTGCCTAATAAATAGGCATAGTGCTCCCACGAACCAACCCACTATATTTAGCGGCTTGACGGATGATTCTTTTTCTTTTCCACAATCCCTGGGTCGGTATAAAGCTGAGGATGACGGGCTGATCGAAACTATCGCGTCTAGAGCCAAATAGACCCTATCCGTCCAGACTTATGCACAGCAACGCGGTCTTACTGTGGAGAAACCGGTCACATTTCATGAGTATTTGCGTGTTTTTTGGGCGAAAAACACCCTCAATCATGGAGCGGTCTCTTCTTCCCTTTCATCCATCGTTCCGCTCGGGCAGAAGGGCCCTGCTATTTTTTGCGGTAGACGTTCAGTCCGATCTTTTCTTCACGACCTGGAATCGTCACATTGCCTTCCGTTGACGCAATGATCGTGGTCTTCCCCGATGCCGACGGGCCAAACTCTTTGGACAGATCGACCCTGATCGTCAGCATCGTTCCTTCAATTGCCATCTCGACATTTTTCATGATCAGCTCCTTTTGTGCAGAATTGATTGCCGGACCTCTATTGCTCTGATGTCCGCCGACAACGCGAGCCATGACACTGACAGGCGCCATTAAGAGATGACGGCCTAATACCGATAGGATTATTATCACCTAACAAGCCGCTATGTGCGAGAGGATCTGGACGATGACTGAGTCAATGCCCAATGAAGCGGTACGCGACGCGTGGATAGCACTGACGCAGGACGTGCGAACCGGCGTGCTCCTCACGATGCGAAACGGGAAGCCCTTCGGTTCGCATGTACCCTATGTGCTGGGCGACAATTGGACGAGAGTGTATCTACACCTCAGCCAACTTGCCCTGCACACCCAGCATCTGCGTCAGGACCCACAGGTGTCGCTCTTTCTTTCTGAGCCTGATCACGCTGAGAAAAACCCGTTGGCGTTGCGCAGAATCAATCTACAGGGCACAGCCACAATTCTGTCGCCGGACGCGCCTACCTATGCACAGATGAAAGCGCGCTATCTCGCGCGATTTCCAAAATCTGCCATGACGTTTGGATTTGCGGATTTTTCGCTGTGGGAGCTGCAACTGCAGGACGCCCATCTAGTCCTAGGGTTCGGCCAAGCCTATCAGGCAACCGCTCCCTCCCCCGACCACTGGATCCATCAACAACCTGAGCGGAACAAATAGCAGGCTGCTGAAAAAATCTGCCAGCGGCGTTCTCGCTTCGTTCAGAGGCTCAACGTGCCACAAGGGTACGCCTCGCCGCTTCACCCGCTGCGGCCTTGCTGAACAGCCTTTTTGAGCAGCCTGATAAAGCGGGAGCGGGGTCAGACTATGACCGCATCTTGCGCAAAAGGCTGGACGTAACCGTTCCCAAAGCAAGGCCGCCCAGGAAGGTGAGGCCAAGAATCGTGAGGGCGAGGCCCGGGGTATTCCGTTCTGTCTGACACACATGCCGGCGGGCTTGAGTGCCCACTGACGCCTCTCCGCCCATCCAAAAGCCTGAGTCATCCACCGGCGCGGCGTCCGCTCTGGTGAATGGGGTGATGCGGATCCTGCGTGTTGGAGTCGACTCGTCCATAGTCTCCCTCGAATAGGTTCTGTATCTACTTGCCGTCAACTGCCGTCGAGTCTGAGGGATCATCGGATTCCCATGCATATGCCGGTGTCACCATGGGTTCGTAGGTCGGCAGCGGAACGGCGAAGGTCGCTGTTTCCACGACGCCGGCGACGGTGCGCGCGAAAAACATTCCGATGCCGTCGAACGGACCGCGCAGCAGGCCGCTCACCCACCCCTCATGAGTCCCGACTTCATAAATCTGCCGCGGGACCTCGATCCATCCGGTCGAAATATTCGCCACCCCACGGATGAGCTTCTCGGAAATCCGGTCGCCGAGTGTCGACGGCTCATCCGCATGGACTGGAGCATTCGTCACAAGGCTTGCAACCAGCACCGCCAGCACCGCCCAACACTTCGCATCCGGCCGATTCAACAATCTGCCCCGTCTACCGGTTCCTTGCAAGTCGAAATCGCTTTCGTTATGGTACCGCACGATGGATCGAATGCGTGTGCGCCAGCTTATTCTTGCCTGCATAAGTGGTCTCCTTCTCCCATTGTGCTTCCCGAAATTCGATCTGGGCCTGCTCGCATGGGTGGCCCTGATCCCCCTTCATATCGCTCTAGACTCGGCGACGAGACGACGCGCCTTTTGGATCGGATGCCTGACGGGAACGATTGGATTCACCGGGATTATGGTCTGGGTCGTGACCGTCATGACCACCTATGGGAAAGTCCCGCTCCCCGTCAGCTCTGTTATTTTGCTCCTGCTCACAGCCTACCTTGGACTCTACGTCGGAATCTACAGCTGGAGCGTCGTCTGGTTGCGTGAATTCTTACCACGGTACGGAATTTTTTTCTCCCCCTGTGTGTGGGTCTCGCTTGAGCTGCTGAGGACCTACGCCTTTTCAGGATTTCCCTGGAGCCTGCTGGGCTATTCGCAATATCGCGAGCTGGAGATTATCCAAGTCGCCGACCACCTCGGTGTGTATGGCGTCTCCTTCCTGATTATCCTCGTGAATCTCACGCTTGCCGAAATGCTGTTGTGGCTGATGCCCTTCTTCCGCGGATTCCGCCCGAAAAAGCTGCCCTGGGAACTCGCTACCATCACCAGCCTGCTCATGCTCCTGACGTACGGCTATGGAGAATCGCTTCTAACCGGATCCGCACTGCCCACGCCGAAAGGGGTCGTAACCGTCGGATTGGTTCAACCCAATATCGACCAGGTGATGAAATGGGACAGCGCCTATCGAGACGAAACGATGCATCGATTCGATCGCCTGACCGGCCAATTTGGCGAGACGACCGACTTGATCGTCTGGCCCGAAGCTGCCACGCCATTCATATTCGAACGGGAGAAAGACTATCAGCTCCAACTCATGGCCCTGGCCGACCGGGCCAAAGCCCCGATCCTGTTCGGCAGCCCGGCATTGCGCTTTTACCCGGATCGCCGCCCCTACTTATTAAACAGCGCCTATCTGCTGTCCGCAGATGGAACCATCCTCGGACGGTACGACAAACACCACCTAGTCCCGTTCGGAGAATACATTCCACTGAAATCATCGTTGCTATTTTTCCTCGATAAACTGGTTGAAGGCATCGGCGATTTTGAAGCCGGTCCAGGCGGAACCACGTTGTCGTTGACGCCCAAAGCAACGATCCGGGAAGATGGAACCTCCGTTCCGTCACGCCCCGTCAAGTTCGGCGTAGCTATTTGCTATGAAGTGATCTTTCCGGATCTGGTCCGGCAACTCGCGGTCAACGGCGCGGAATTCCTGGTAACCATTACGAATGACGGATGGTTCGGGCACTCATCGGCGCCCGCCCAGCACTTTTCTATGGTGGTCTTCCGCTCGGTAGAAAATCATCTGGCCTTTGCGCGCTCCGCCAACACCGGGATCACCGGCGCCGTCGATCCTTACGGACGGATTCTGCACGCCACCGGACTCTATACGGAGGAGTCGGTTCGGGTGACGATCCCCGTCTGGCAACCGCGCACCTTCTACAGCCGGTACGGGGATGTGTTTGCCTACGGCTGTGTGGTAATCTGCGCGCTGTTGTGCCTGATCAGTCTCCTCCGGCCCAAAGAGCCGGTTCACGGCACCACCGCCATCACCCCGGTATGAGCAAGTCTGTGCTTGTCTGCCGCTGTATGGTACGCTGTGCGCGTTTGTGCCTGATCAGTCTGCTCCGGCCGAACGAGTCAGCCTATGGCACCATCGCCATCACCCCTGTGTAAGTCGAAAGGACACGAGTCATGTTAGACGAGGTGCGGAGTCGCGTGCAGACAGTCGGCGTGCAGGTCTCGGAACTACGGGGGCATCTTTGACCTCGCTCGCATGACCGCTGAGCTCGAAGAGCTCGAAGCCAAGATGGGCGTCCCGACATTCTGGAACGACACCAAATCAGCCGCATCGACCAGCAGAAAAAAAGTCACGATTGAGCGCGAGCTGATCCAATGGCGCGAGATCGAGGCGAAGCTCGGCGATCTTCACGCCTTGCTGGAATTAGCGGAGGAAGGTCAGGACGCCTCCCTTGAACAAGAACTGACGACCGAGCTTCATCGCCTTGAAACCACGCTGGCCACGCTCCGCGTCGAGATGCTCCTCTCCGGAGAACTTGATTCGAACAATGCGATTATGGCCATTCATCCCGGCGCCGGCGGCACCGAGTCGCAGGATTGGGCGCAGATGCTCCTGCGCATGTATGTTCGATGGGCTGAAACCAAAAAGTTCAAGGTAGAAACATTGGATCTGCTCCACGGCGACGAAGCCGGCATCAAAAGTGTGACCATCTCTGTGACGGGCCCCTATGCATACGGGTACTTGAAGGCTGAAGCCGGCGTGCACCGCCTGGTGCGCATCTCTCCCTTTGATGCCAACAAGCGGCGCCACACCTCCTTTGCCTCGGTCTTCGTCTATCCGGAACTCAATGATGACATTGATGTCGTCATCGACGATAAAGAGCTGAGAATCGATACGTTTCGAGCCGGCGGCGCCGGCGGCCAGAACGTGAACAAGGTTGAGACGGCGATCCGGATTACGCACATTCCCACCAACATCGTGGTGCAATGTCAGAACGAGCGATCGCAACTTCAGAATCGCAACGGCGCGATGAAGATTCTCAAAGCCCGTCTTTTCGAAGTGGAGCAGAAAAAGAAAGAGGCGGAATTCAACGCCATCGTCGGCGAGAAGAAAGAGATCGGCTGGGGCAGCCAGATCCGCTCCTATGTGTTCCAGCCCTATCAAATGGTCAAAGACCACCGGACGGCTCATGAAACCGGGAACGTGGCGGCAGTCATGGACGGCGATCTGGATACATTTATTGAAGCGTATTTGAAGAAGAAGATGGCCGGAGCGCTCCTCGCCCCGACCACGGCCGGCACGGATGAGGATTAACAGGACACGGAACGACCATGGATGAATTGAACGAACAACGACAGCAACGCATCAAGAAACTCGATCAATTGCGCGCCGGCGGCGTGGCCCCCTACGGCACTCGCTTTGAGATCAAAGACCGCGCGGGCATGCTCATCAAGCTGCATTCCGAGAAATCCAAGGAAGTCCTGGAAGAGGAAAAGATCAGCTGCACCTTCGCCGGCCGCGTCGTCGCACTGCGCCGGTTCGGGAAAGCCGGCTTTGCCGTCATACAAGACGGCGCGGACCGCTTGCAGGTCTATCTCAAAAAAGATCTCCTCACCGAACAGTCGTACATGGTAACGGAACAGCTCGACCTGGGTGACTGGATCGGCGTCACCGGCACTCTCTTCCGCACCAAGACCAATGAATTCACCGTAGAAGTGCGCGAACTCACGTTCTTGAGCAAAGCCCTTCGGCCATTGCCTGAAAAGTGGCACGGGCTCACTGACGTCGAAACGCGCTACCGGCAACGCTATGTCGATCTGATTGCGAATCCGGACGTCCACAGTATCTTCGCCACTCGCAGCAAAATCATCGCGGGCATCCGGTCCTACCTGATCGAGCGCGGATTCCTGGAAGTCGAAACCCCGATGATGCACCCCATCCCCGGCGGCGCGGCGGCGAAGCCTTTTGTGACCCATCACAACGCGCTCGGCATCGATCTCTACTTGCGCATCGCGCCGGAGCTGTACCTCAAACGCCTCATCGTCGGCGGCTTTCCCCGCGTATTCGAAATCAATCGCAATTTCCGCAACGAAGGCATCTCCACAATTCACAATCCTGAATTCACCATGCTGGAGTTCTACGTCTCGTACGCCGACTATCAGGACTTGATCGTCCTGACCGAGGACATGGTCTCCAGTCTGGCTCAGCAGCTGCTCGGCAAAACTGTGATTGAGTACCAGGGCAAAGAGATTACTCTCACACCACCCTGGCGACGCTGGTCCTACCACCAGTCCATTCTGGAAGTGAACAAACTGGATCCATCGGTTCTGCAAGACAGGGACAAGGCCGCCGCTGCCGCAAAATCGCTCGGGCTCCAGGTCGATCCCAAGGCCACGCTCTTCAATATTGTGAATGAGATCTTCGAGGAAACCGTCGAGCCGAATCTGATTCAACCGACCTTCATCACCGACTATCCGATCGAAATCTCTCCCCTCGCCAGGCGGAAAGATTCCAATCCCGCGCTTACCGACCGGTTTGAGCTCTATATCGCCGGGCGGGAAATCGCGAATGCGTTCTCAGAGTTGAACGACCCGCTCGATCAGCGAGAACGGTTCGAAGGCCAGGCCGCGCAGCGTGAAGCCGGTGACGAAGAAGCGCATCTCGTCGATGAGGATTTCCTGCGCGCATTGGAATACGGCATGCCGCCGACCGCCGGCGAAGGGATCGGCATCGACCGCCTGATCATGCTCTTCACGAATCAGGCGTCGATCCGCGATGTAGTCCTCTTTCCTCAACTCCGGCCGGAGAAATAAGCGCCCATGTCGATGCCGTATGAAATCTTTGTCGGCCTCCGTTATCTCCGCGCCAAGCGGCGAAACCGGACGATCTCCCTCAACACATTTGTGTCGATCGCCGGGATTACCCTCGGCGTGGCGGCCCTGATCGGAACCGTCGGCATCATGACCGGTTTCAAAGAGGACATTCAGGCCAAGATTCTCGGGACCACGGCCCACATCATTGTGCAGGACCGGATGAAAGACGGCATGGCCGACTACGAACCGACCACGAAACAGATTGAAGCCGTCCAAGATGTCGTGGCTGCCACCCCGTTTGTCCTTAAGCAGGTCCTGCTGACAACGCCCAACGGCGTCCAAGGCATCGTGCTCCGCGGAATTGATCCGCAGCGGGAAGGGCAGGTCACTGAGATCGCCAAGAACCTCGGCACCGGCGAACTATCGGATCTGAGCACGCCCGTCAAAATAAAGCAGCCGCCGGCCGACGATCCTACCGGTCCGGCCGTTGAGATGGAGAAACCGGGAATCATCCTTGGGAAAGAGCTGGCGATGCGCCTCGGGGCGTTCGTGGGCGACACCGTCACTGTAGTCTCGCCCGTCGGCCCGATCAGCGCCATGGGCATGGTCCCGAAGATTCGCACGTTTGTCGTCGTCGGCCTCTTTCACTCCGGCATGTATGAATACGATTCGTCGCTGGCCTATATCGATCTCGCCGAGGCTCAGAAGTTCTTCAATATGGGGGCAACGGTTTCTGGGATTGAAGTCAAAGTGACCGACGTGTTTCGCGCGAACGACATCGCCCACAACATCGAAGGCTCACTGGGATTTGTGTACAGTGCCAGAGATTGGATGCAGATGAACCGCAATCTTTTTTCAGCGCTGAAGCTGGAAAAGACCATGATGTTTCTGCTGCTGGTTCTGATCACCATTGTCGCCTCATTCAACATCGTCAGCACGCTCACGATGATCGTCACGGAAAAGCAGAAAGAGATTGCGATCCTGAAAGCCATGGGCGCCACCAGGAAAAGCATCCGGCGCATCTTCATGCTGAACGGCCTCATCATCGGCTTCAGCGGCACGGCCATCGGCATTCCCTTGGGCTATGCCTTCCTCTGGCTGATCCAGACCTTTTGGACATTTGACCCGACCGTCTACTACATCTCCAGAATTCCCGTCCACGTCCAGGCACTCGATGTGCTCCTCGTGGCCGGCTCCGCGATCCTCATTAGTTTTGCCGCGACCGTCTACCCGTCGCTCCAGGCGGCCAAACTCGAACCAGTTGCGGCCCTGCGCTACGAATGACCACCACGCCTACACCCATGACCGAAGAGAACTATCCGATGATCCGAATCACGAACCTGCACAAATCCTTCACCATGGGGTCGCAAGAACTCACGGTGCTCAAGGGAATCGATTTGGAAATCCCTCGCGGGCAAATGGTGGCGATCGTCGGAGCGTCAGGCGCCGGTAAAAGCACCATGCTCCATATCATGGGCATGCTCGACCGGCCTACCACCGGAACCGTCTACTTCGACAATCAGGACCTTTTCAAGATGTCCGAGGCGCAGCAGGCCGAATTCCGCAACCGCCGCATCGGCTTTGTCTTTCAATTTCATCATCTCTTGCCCGAATTCACCGCGCTGGAAAACGCCTGCATGCCAGCGCTCATTCAGCGGCGCCCCATTGAGGAGATTGAGCAGGAGGCCACGACCCTGCTGCAGGAAGTGGGATTGGGACAGCGGCTTCATCATAAGCCCGGCGAGTTATCCGGCGGCGAACAGCAACGAGTGGCCGTCGCCCGGGCCCTCTTGCAGAAACCCGACCTCGTCCTCGCCGATGAGCCGACTGGAAATCTTGACACGCACACAGGTGAATCTCTCTTCGGCCTGCTCCGGGATTTGAACCGAACCCGCAAAACGACCTTCGTGATTGTGACCCACAACGACAAGCTCTCCGCCCAATCCGACCGCATCATTCACATGCAAGATGGAATGATCGTCTAAGTCTTGACGGACATGGTCGAGATCCCTAGACTGCAAAATTATTGCGGAGTGCGCTCCGCTTCATGCGAGACAAAGCTATGAAACATCTATTGATTCGCACTTTGTGGTTGGCAACACTCGTGCTGATTTCGAGTCCGGTCCTCGCCGGAGAGTTTGTCGTGGTCGGCCCGCGAGCCGCCGGCATGGGTGGCGCCGGAGTGGCGATTACGACAGATGCCCTCGCTACCTATTGGAATCCGGCCGGCCTGGCCATGACGCAGACGGTGGATATCCGGCTGCAAGCCACCGCGCAAGGCACGGATCGCCACGGTCTTGTCCGGGCCCTGAAGGATATAGAAGATCTTGATTTGAGCAATGCGGCCAATGCCGGGCGAGCGAATGACTTGGCCAATCGACTCAATCGCCCCGGCGCTTCGCTGTCGGCAAGCGGCGCCGCCGGCCTCTATTTTAAAGGCCACTTCGGAGAGCATGCCTTCGGATTCAATGTGTCGGATGTGGCGACGAGCGGAGGATTTATTTCGCGGCCGGTAACGGCCACCGGAGCCGGGCCGATCACCGTCGACGGGCAAATGGCGCTTCGCGGACTTGAAGCAAGGCAGGCGGCTTTTTCTTATGCCTATGCCTTTGCGGATAAGACCTTCGCGATTGGAATCACGGCGAAAGCTATTCAAGGTGCAGCCTACTCCGGGTCCGCAACCATCAACGGCCAAGACGTGACGCTCTCCGACAATTTCGGTAAATCCAAGCTCTCAACGGCTTTTGGAGTCGACGTTGGTGCGATCTACCGTCCGGCATCATGGCTCCGGTTGGGCATCGTGGCGAAAGACCTCAACCAACCGGAATTCGATGCCCCGGACGGCACAAAGCTCAAAATCGTCCCGCAAGTCCGCGGCGGCGTGGCCGTCAACCCCTATTCGAGCCTGACGCTTACCGCCGACATGGATGTCACTTCGAACAAGACGTTTGTCCCAGGCCTGAAGAGCCAAGTGCTCAGCGTGGGATTGGAACAGACGATCTTAAATGAGTTTCTGTCCTTGCGTGCCGGTGCTTACAAGAACGTGCAGGATGCGGGATCGACGATCACTCCGACTGCAGGGTTTGGTCTGCGCATCTTCGCCTTTCGAATGGATTTCGGCGCAGGGTATGACTTCCGCGAACAAGGGATATTGGGCTCTCTCTCCCTCTCTTTGACATTCTAATGGTATACTGAACGTTATGATGTTGTTGAATAAGCCCCTTCGACAGGTTTTGCTCGCGAGTGCAGTGCTTCTCACGCTGGCCGGCTGCGGTGGTCTTCAGGAAACGTGGGAAGGCCCCGGCGCCCGAGTGTTTCGCCCTCAGTCCATCGCGGTGTTGCCTCCCATGGCCAGCCAATACGACAGCGCGCGTGAGGATATTCAAGAAGTCCTCGCGGGGTCGCTCAGCAAGACAGGACGGATCGAACGAGTCGTCCCGGCCGAGCAAGTCACTGATATCTTTCAGGGATCAAAAGAAGCGTTTGACTCGCTGGTGTTCTATTTCTCTCGGCTTGAAATGACCGGTCAATCGGACAAGGAATCGGCGATCAAGCTGGGCAAGTCGCTCAATGTCGAATCATTTCTCGTGATTCGAATCAATGCCTGGGAGTATTCGAGAAAAGAAGGCGACAATGTCGGTCGTGTCGGTCTGAGCATGCGTCTCATCGATGCCACAACCGGAACGACCGTCTGGAAGGCCAGACACGAGAAGGCCAGCAGTTATATGTTCTTCAAGCCGAATCTGAAGGACGTCGCGGCTGAATTGACCGATGAGATGATCAAGTACATGCCGCCATCGACAAGCTCCGGCAAGCGGTAGACCCTCGCTTATCCAACAGACTCGTCCAAGAACCAGTCCCCATCCTAGACACTCTAGTTCATCGCCGTTTTCAAAGATGCGACAAAGCGGCCGACTTTCTCCGGCATGTCTGAGGATTGCTGGTGCGCCGCAATTTGCTTCACGATCGCACTTCCGACGATGACTCCATCCGCCATGGCCGACACCGTGGCAGCATCTTCCGGCGTTGACACACCGAATCCGACTGCGACCGGCGTCTTGGTCACCTTCTTGATCTTGCCGACGTTCTTACCGACTTCCGCCATGTTTTGAATCTTGGCTCCGGTAATCCCGGTGAGCGAGACATAGTAGAGAAATCCTTGAGATTCCTTGGCGACATATTCCCGCCGTTCCGTCGTACTGGTGGGCGCCAAGAGGAAAATCAGTCGCAAGCCAGCTACCGCCGCCGGACCTTTCAACGGACCCGCTTCATCGGGCGGCATGTCGGGCACGATCAGCCCATCAACTCCCGCCTCCCCTGCCGCACGGCAAAATGGCTCCACCCCCATGGCATGGATCGAGTTGTAATAGACCATGAGCACGATCGGAACCTGGGTTCGCATCCGGAGCGACTTCATCATGGCCAAGATCTTCTTGAGCGACGTCCCGCTTCGCAGCCCTCGTTCTGCCGCCAACTGGATGACCGGACCATCGGCGATCGGATCTGAAAACGGGACGCCAAGCTCAATGATGTCGGCTCCTGCTTGCTCGATCTCCACGACCAGCCGCTCGGTATCAGCCAAGGTCGGATCGCCGGCCATCAGATAGGCAATCAACGCTTTCTTATTTTCCTGGCGCAAGCGCTGGAAGGTCGATTCAATCCGTCCGGTCATAGCGTCACCCCCCGCATCCGCGCCACCTGCTGAACATCCTTGTCTCCACGCCCGGAAAGATTGGCAATGATGACGTTGGATTTCTTGAGCTTCGGAGCCAGCTTCACAACCTCGGCGATAGCATGCGCACTTTCCAGCGCAGGCACAATCCCCTCCACTGTCGCCAGCAGATCGAAGGCGGCCAATGCTTCATCGTCAGTGGCATAGGTGTATTGAACACGTTTCAAATCGTGATAGAGGCTGTGCTCCGGTCCCACGGCTGCATAGTCCAGCCCCGCCGACACCGAGTGGGTCAAATTAATCTGCCCGTCTTCATCTTGCAGGAGATACGTCATCGTCCCCTGGAGTACGCCAGGCTTTCCGCCGAAAAAGCGCGCGGCATGTTTTCCGCTTTCGATGCCGGTGCCTCCCGCCTCGACGCCGATCATCTTGACCTTCTTATCGCCGAGAAAGGCGTGGAACAATCCGATGGAATTGCTTCCCCCGCCGACACAGGCCACCAGATAGTCGGGCAACTTGCCTTCCGCAGCGAGAATCTGTTTACGGGCTTCCTGTCCGATGATCGCCTGAAAATCTCGGATCATCATCGGATAGGGATGCGCGCCCAGCACCGAGCCGAGAATATAGTGAGTTGTACGCACGTTCGTGGTCCAGTCTCGCATGGCCTCGCTGATAGCGTCCTTGAGCGTTCGGCTGCCGGCGTCGACGCCGGTGACTTTCGCACCGAGCAAGCGCATCCGAAAGACATTCAGCGCCTGCCGCTGCATATCCTCCGTGCCCATGTAGATTTCGCACTCCAGGCCGAACATCGCGGCTGCCGTCGCCGTGGCCACACCATGCTGCCCTGCGCCAGTTTCGGCAATGATCCGGGGCTTCTTCATCCGCATCGCCAGGAGTACCTGGCCGATGGCATTGTTAATTTTATGCGCGCCGGTATGGCAGAGATCTTCTCGCTTCAAATAAATTTTGGCGCCGCCAAGTTTCTTGGTCAGCCGCGAGGCAAGATACAGCGACGTCGGCCGCCCGACATACTGCTTGAGATAGTAGGCCAACTCCTGGCGGAACCCGCGATCTTTCCGAGCCGCCGCATATTCCTGCTCCAGTTCAAGCAGCGCCGGCATGAGCGTTTCCGGAACATAGCGGCCGCCGTAGGGGCCGAATCGTCCATGGCTGTCAGGGACCTTCTTCATCGCAGTCCGATCCTTTCAGATGATCGCGAAGTATAATGTGACGTCTCAAGCCGAGACAAGCCTGGCGGCCTGGATAAACGCTTGCACCTTGGCATGATCCTTCTGTCCCGGCCGTACCTCGACACCGCTGCTGACATCGACGCCATAGGGGCGCACCTGGCGAATCGCCTCCGCCACGTTGTCGGGCGTGAGTCCTCCGGCAAGAAGAATTCTGGACGCACGAGCCGCTTCGGCCGCCAAGGCCCAATCGACGGTCTGTCCCGTGCCACCGTAGGCCTGATCGGAAAAGGCGTCCACCACGAATGCGCGGACGTTCGCGCGCCCTTGAAACTCAGCCAGCGCCAGAAATGTTCCACGGTCTTTGAGCCGCAGGGCTTTCATGGACGGACGCCCCAGTCCTTCGCAATAGACCGCGGACTCGTCGCCATGCAATTGAGCCAGCGCCAATCCGCACTCGTCCATAAGTCGCCGCACAACCGTGGCCTCTTCGTTGACGAACACGCCGACCGTCGCAACAAACGGCGGCAATCCATCAATGATCCGCTTGACCACCGCCGCTTCGACGAAGCGCGGGCTCTTGCGATACATGATGAACCCGAGCGCATCGGCCCCGGCCTCAACAGCTACCCGCGCATCTTCCTCGTTGGTGATCCCGCAGATTTTGACTTTCACGTGGAACGCATCACTTTCACTGGGTATTGACTGACTCCGTTGTCCCGCGAAGCTCCGCGATCTTCTTCTCGATACTCTCGGATTTAATCAGCGACTCACCGACCAGCATGGCATGCACACCGGCTTCTACCAGCTTCACTACGTGCTCGCGCGTATGAATGCCGCTCTCGCTGATAATGATCTTGTCGGACGGAATGCGTTTGGCCAGCCGGAACGTCACGCCCAGATCCGTCGTAAACGTCTTCAGATCCCGATTGTTGATGCCGATCATGCGGGCCGTCGGGATCCACTCCAGGACCGTATCCAATTCCCGTTCATGATGCGTTTCAAACAGCGTATCCATCTTCAGTTCGGTGGCCAGCGCATGAAAGTCGATGAGCTGACGCTTTTCCAATGCGGCCACGATCAGCAGCACCGCATCGGCGCCATGAGCCCTGGCTTCATAGAATTGGATATCCCCCACCATGAATTCTTTGTCCAACGCCGGCATGGGTAGCGCCTTCTTGATCTCTGCCAGATACCGCAGATCACCCTGGAAGAAATCTTTATCGGTCAACACCGACAAGGCCGAAGCTCCGTGTTCATGGTACGCGCGCGCAATACGGAGATAGTCAAAGTTGTCGGAAAACTCGGGACGCAGCAGACCGAGACTCGGCGAAGCTTTTTTCACCTCGGCAATCAGGGCCGGACTTGTCGCCGTCCGCGTCGCATCAAGCGTCACGGCAAATCCGAGCGGCGGCGACGCATCCCGAATGGCGGATTTGAGATCGGCCAGGTAGCCGCGACTCTGCTTGTGCCGAAGTTCTGCTTTCTTATGCTCGAGAATCTGATCCAGGATCATGCGTTACGACACTTTCTTCGTCCAAGCCACCAGCCGATCGAGTTTCTCTGCTGCGGCGCCGGTATCGAGCGCCTCCTTGGCGACTCGCAGCCCGTCTTTCAACGTCTTCGCCCGCTGGCCTGCGACAATCGCAGCCGCCGCATTCAGACAGACAATGTCGCGCGTCGGCCCCTTCTTCCCTTGCAGAATGTCTCTCGTGATCCGGGCATTCTCTTCGGGCGTTCCACCGGCGATTTCCTTCTTGTGCACACGGGGCAGATCGCATTCCTCCGGCGTCACAAAATAGTTGGACACGACCCCGGCTTTCCCTTCGGAGACTTTCGTACGGTCGCAGACCGTGAGCTCGTCGAGCCCGTCCATGCCATGCAAGACAAAACAATGTTGGGAACCCAATTGCACCAGGACTTTCGCCATCACCTCGGTCAGTTTCGCATCATAAACTCCGAGGACCTGGTGTGTGGCCCCAGCCGGGTTGGCCAGCGGGCCGAGGACATTTAAGAGGGTGCGAATCCCCATTTCCTGTCGCGGCACCGCGCAATGTTTCATGGCACCATGAAAGAGCGGCGCATACAGAAAACCGATGCCCACCTCATTGATACAATTCGCGACGCGCTCCGGCTGAAGATCGATCTTCACGCCCAATGCGCTCAGCACGTCCGCGCTTCCCGACCGGGACGACACCGACCGGTTCCCGTGTTTCGCCACCGTGAGTCCGGCGCCGGCTACCACAAACGCCGCGGTCGTCGAAATATTGAAGGTGTGTCCGCCGTCACCGCCCGTTCCGCAAGTGTCGAGCACGATCGAACTGCCGACTTGGATTCGCGTGGCCCGGGCGCGCATCGCACGAGCCGAGCCGGCGATCTCATCCACCGTTTCACCTTTTTGGCGAAGCCCCATCAGATAGGCGGCGATCTGCGCCGAGGTGGCCGCGCCGTCCATGATTTCTGACAGCACCTCCTCCGCTTCCTGTTCGGAAAGGTCTGTGCGGTCGGCCAATTTCGCGATTGCGTCTTTGATCATGGGAAACGGACAGTCCGGCAAGACTAGAGTTTCAAGAAGTTTCTCAGCAGATCTTTCCCGGCCTTCGTCAAAATCGATTCCGGATGGAATTGCACACCCTCGACCGCGAGCGTCCGGTGACGCAGTCCCATAATTTCACCGTCGGCGGTCTTGGCCGAAATCTCCAGACAGTCGGGAAGATTCTTGGGATTCACCAGCAGCGAGTGATAGCGTGTCGCCTCAAAGGGATTCTGTAATCCCTGGAAGATCGTTTTTCCGTCGTGCGAAATCATCGACGTCTTCCCATGCATCAACCGCTGGGCCCGGATGACTTCACCGCCGAACGCCACGCCTAACGACTGATGGCCGAGACAGACGCCGAGAATCGGCATGCGTCCGGCGAATTGGCGGATCGTCTCGACGGAGACGCCGGCTTCTTTCGGCGTGCAGGGACCCGGTGAAATCACAATACGACTGGGCCGAAGATCTTCGATCTGCTGCACGGTGATCTTGTCGTTCCGATGCACCTGCACATCCTCACCTAACTCACCGAGGTATTGCACCAGGTTGTAGGTAAAGGAGTCGTAATTGTCGATCATCAAGAGCATGACGCTACTCCAGCCCCTGTTCGGCCAACTCGATGGCTTTCATCATGGCGCGCGCTTTATTGCAGGTCTCTTCGTATTCGTGTTCGGGATTCGAGTCCGCCACGATACCCGCGCCGGCCTGAATGAAAGCTCGCCGCTTGGCGACCACGACCGTGCGGATATTGATGCACATGTCCATATTACCGGAGAAGCCGAAGTAGCCGACCGCGCCGGCATAGGGTCCTCGCCTGGTCGGTTCCAGTTCTTCGATGATTTCCATCGCGCGAATTTTCGGGGCCCCCGACACCGTGCCGGCCGGGAAACAGGCCTGCAACACATCGTAGATGGTCTTCCCTTCGGCCAGTCGGCCGCTCACGTTGGACACAATATGCATCACATGTGAGTAACGCTCGACGTTCATCAGCGATTCGACTTTGACGGAGCCGCTCTCGGCCACCCGCCCGACATCGTTCCGCCCTAGGTCCACGAGCATAATATGCTCGGCCCGCTCCTTCTGGTCGGCCAGCAGGCGACGCTCCAGTTGCTCATCCTCATCGGCGGTGGCGCCGCGACGGCGCGTGCCGGCGATCGGGCGAACCGATATCTGCCCGTCTTCGCATCGCACCAGAATCTCCGGCGATGACCCCACCAATTCGACACCCGCAATCCTGAGGTAGTACATGTACGGGGACGGATTGACGACCCGGAGTGCGCGATAGAGCTGAAACGGCGTCGCATGAAGCTTCGTCTCCCAGCGTTGCGAGAGCACGCACTGAAAGATATCGCCGGCCTTGATGTATTCCTGCGTCAGGCTGACCATTTTCTCGAAGTCGGCCTGGCTCATATTCGGGGTAAAGGTGATCGGCGTCCGCCGACGCTTGGGCGTTGCCCGTCGCAGCGGCCGGCGCAACCGGGCGATCATCCGTTCAATCCGCGCGGTGGCTTGACGATAAGCCTGCCGGATGGCCCGCTCCGATTGCGATGCAACATGGGCATTCGCGACCACTTTAATCTTCTGCGCGACATTGTCGAAAATCAGCAGCGTGTCGGTCAGGAGAAAGGCAAACTCCGGAAGATTCAAACTCTCCTTCCGGCGAAACGAAATACTCTCAAACGTACGGACCATGTCATACCCGAGATATCCGACGGCTCCCCCGACAAACCGGGGAAGCCCGGGAACGGTCACGGGGCGATACGTCTCCATAAACTCCCGCAGGCGATCCAGCGGGGCGCCATGGCAGGCGATGCGGCGGGTGCGCTTCCCGTCCTTGATCAGAAGATCTCCGCGATCTTCCATCATAAGGATCGGCGACCCGCTGCCCAAGAAGGAGTAGCGGGCCCACTTCTCCCCTCCCTGCACGCTTTCCAGCAGGTATGCCGACGGACCGTGGTCGATCTTCGCAAAGGCCGAGACCGGCGTCTCATAGTCCGCGAGAATTTCCCGGTACAAGGGAATGAGGTTGCCCTCCTTCGCGTACCGGCGAAACTCGTCCAAGCTAAGCGAATACGTTGGCGTTGCCATACCTGCGGAATTACTCCATCCCGACGGTGAGTTTCTGCCCCACTTCGATAATATCGTCCGGCAGTTTGTTCCACTTTTTCAGCTTATCGATCGACACCCCGTACAGGCGGCTGACGCGAAACAACGTTTCCCCTGGCTTGACCACGTGAATCGTGGCTCCTGCTTTGACGCCTGGTTTGGTCGCTTCCGCCCGGGGAAGCAAGTCGGCCATCTCTTTCGTTGAATCCTTCAGGAGCGCCTCTGTCTCACGTGAGAGCGCCGCCAATTCATCGACCTTCTTGGACTTGGCCGCTGCGGATGGGACCGACTTCCGCATGTCCAGCATCGCCTTCCGCTCCAGCATGGCCGACTCCTTCACCGCCTCGGTTTCCTCCTGGAGCCTGCCCATCTGCTCGCGCGCCGACTGAACTTGCGCAGCCAACTCGCGGTTCCTCGCCTCGAATTCCACTAATTCTTTTTTCGTTCGCTTGGCTTCGCTGTCGAGCTCGGCCGTGCGTTTTTCTTCTTGCGCCAACAAACGCTGGAAATTCAGACTCCGCGCCTTCTCCGCATTGTACTTTTCTTCCAACACCACGCAGCCGTTGAGCAACAGAGTGCCGCACAATACGAGAACACCGGAACCCACCATCTTGTAAGTCTGATTCATCACTCGACGCTCCTCCCTCTTCATTGTCCACTTTTGCCGCCGAAGCCTGTCGCTCCTGAATCGGCCATCCCGCCCCTCTTAATACCCTCTCCGTACACAACCGGGGAGTCACTAAGAATACGGTTCAACGCCGTGAAAGTCAAAGCGAATTGGGGCGGAACAGGGGTTTGACCCACTCCCGGTGCTATGTTACCGTCCGGTCCATGAAGATGCCTCATCAGAAATCGTGCAGCCATGGATAATCGCGCACAAACCTCCCCCGCCAGAACCATCTCGGTACAGGGGATTACGCTGCATCTGGCGCAGCCCATTACGACATTGCAAGAATGGATCGGAAGCCGAGAGCCGCTGCAACAGCTCCTCGCCTGCTGGCTCAAAGTCGATCCGCGAGATCTTCCTCTGTCGCCGCGTATTACCGGTCCCCCGGGCATCGGCAAAACCACCTTGGCAATGTCAGGAGCTAAGGAACGCAAGCAGGACCTGTACGTCTTTCAATGTACCGCCGATACACGCCCGGAAGACCTGCTGATTACACCCGTCCTGGCAGAATCGGGATCGATCGCCTACCACGCGTCGCCGCTGGTGACGGCGGTGCTAACCGGAAGTATCTGCGTTCTGGATGAAGGCAATCGGATGAACGAGAAGAGCTGGGCATCCCTGGCCTCTTTGCTCGACCATCGCCGCTGTGTCGAATCGATCATCGCCGGCATTCTGATCGAAGCGCACGAAGACTTCCGCTGCTGCGTCACCATGAACGAGGATGCCTCCACCTATGAAGTGCCGGACTACATGCTCTCCCGTCTGCAACCGACCCTCGGCCTCGGATTCCCGTCGCGCCAGGATGAAATGGCAATTCTCCGCTACCATCTTCCTTTTGCAAAGGAAGATATCCTGAGCATCGCCGTCGGCTTCCTGCAGGATGCCCATCAGCTGAACCTGGAATATTCGATCCGCGACGGCTTGCATCTCATCCAATACGCCGTCAAACGGCTCGCCCAGGATTCGTCCCATCCGGTCGCGCTCGATCGCATGTGGCAAGAAGCCCTCTTGAAAGTGCTCGGAGCCGAGTCGCTTGATTTGGAAGAGCAGTCGAAGCGAAGGAAGCGGGCGATGGGTGATCAAGCGCTCCCTAAAGGCTTCGGGGATTTCTTTTTTGAGGAAGACGACCCTCTACACCCGGGACGCTGAATGTCTCGCTATACGCCGACCGACGCCCGCATACTCAGCCTGTCGCCGCGCATTGATCTCCTTCCCATCCTCCATGGCAGCGGCGACATCGCGCAGGAAGTCCGTGAAACCCTGATCGGGAAACGGTACGACTGCCTGGCCGTTCCACTCCCGCCCTCCGTGGAAGGCTGCCTCGAACAAGCGGTGGAGCGCCTCCCCGAGATCAGCCTCATCGTCTTGCCTGAACCGGCGCAAGAGGAAAAGGCCGGCGTCAGCATCATCCCCGTCGATCCCTGCCAGGCCGTCATCATGGGCATCCGCGTGGCGATGGGCGAATCTATCCCCCGCGCCTACATTGACCGTGAGGTCACTCGATTCGAACCAATTCCTTTTGTCGGGCCTGATCCCTATGCCGTCAAATCCGTCTCGCTTCCGATGCTTGCGGCTGCGACGCTGCCCTCTCTTGTCATGCCGCCGCCGGACTCACAGCAGAATCGCCGAATCAATTGGATGGCGTTTCGGCTTCATGAACTGGAGCTGGATCATACCTCTATCCTCTGTCTCTGCCACCTGACGGATTGGCCTTGGCTCCGCGCCGCCTATCAAGCCAATGCCCCCTATGACCGGCCGGAAACAACAACCGGACGGCCGGTCCGTTGCAGCGTCAATCGCGACTCTCTCTACTTCGCCTTGGGCGAACTGCCCTTTCTCACCGAATTGTACGAACGGCGTCGTGAAACGCTGCACTCAGATTGGAATCTTGCCATCGATGGCGTGAAGGAACTCCTCATCGAAACAAGGGCGCGGTGGATTGAACACCATCGAGCTGAAGGCGCTTCCATTCCGGACTGGGTCACGCCGCAGATCCTTCAGGCCCTCTTGCAGTACGTTCGGAATCTCACCCTGCTTGAACGCCGTCTGACGCCGTCACTCTATTCACTTATCGTCGCCGCCAAGCAAACGGCCGGAGACGACTTTGCCGTGATGCTGCTGAAGACGGCTAAGAGCTATGGCTATCAGGAAGATCACAATCAGTCGCGACTCGACGCCATCACCGTGGGACTCAATCAAGTGGAGTTGCCCGACGGTACTGTCGCCTCCGCCACCAACCGTCTGCAGGGACCGCCGCTTGTCTGGCGCGAGTTGTCGTTGAAACCGAAACCTGACCGGAAAACCAGCCGCCGATGGTCCCATCTCTGGAACCCGCAACGGCAATGCTCCTGGCCTCCGGAGGATCAGCGGATTGAAAGTTTCAATACCCACGTGCGCGCCCAGGCCTCCGCGCTCATCGGCGCGGACTTGGCCAAGACGGAAAAGTTTACGACGTCGATGAAAGACGGATTGGATCTCCGGGAAAGTCTTCGCCGGTGGCTGGGTGGGAAACGATCGGCTGGCTCACCGTCCGGCAGTGCCTTGAGTTCACTGCCGCGCATGGATCTGTATGTACGAGAAATCCCGCCCGCCCGCGGGAATGTCGAAGTGGTGATTTTTCTGTTTGATACTCCCGCCGATCCCTTGACCTATTCCTGGCAGGCTACCTGGTTCGCCGAGCACCAGGAAGAATCCACGCTCTGTTTTTACGCCACCCCGTTTGCCGATGACATGGTGGGGCCCGGCATTGCCCAGTCGCGTTATGGCGGCGCCTTCTTTCTGTTTCCGCCCCGTCCCATTCCGGATATCTGGAGCGATCCCCTCCTCGCTTTTGCGACCACCCTGGAGGAGCGGCTAATTGCGGCGGCGGCCGTTCACACTCGGGAAACGCACATTGCGCTGGTAACACCCATTCCGCCCCGCGCCAGTTGGCGGAGGATCGCCAAACAATTCGGACGGACGCTCGTCCCGATTCCGCTCACCAGATTTTCAAGCCAGACACTCGACCGGCTCCGTCGCTTTCACGTGCTCAACGGCCATGAGATCAGAAGTTATGCCGCCAGATTTATTCGATAACCTTTCGCCGTCTCGGCGGCCTGATTCATCCGCACCGGTTTCCGAACAGCTCGACTGGCTCCGGCAGGAGATCCGCAGGCATGACTACTTGTACTACGTCAAAGACCGTCCTGAAATCTCCGACGGTGAATATGATCGGCTATTCAAAGACCTGAGCGAGCTCGAAACTGCCCACCCGAATTTGGTGTCGGATGATTCTCCGACTCAACGGGTCGGCGCACCGCCTTTGGCTGAGCTGGGCAAGGTTAAGCACGAACGACCGATGTTGAGCCTCGACTCCATCGTCGATGTGGCCGACGTCCTGGCATTCGATCAACGGATGAAGCGTGAACTGGAGCACCAGCACATAGAATATACGGTCGAACCAAAATTCGACGGTCTCTCCATCGAGCTGGTCTACGAGCAAGGCCGGCTGGTTCGCGGCTCCACCAGAGGCGACGGAACGACCGGCGAGGATGTGACCGTCAACCTCCGGACAATCCGCTCCCTTCCCCTTCACTTGCGCCGTGATTCTTCCCCACCGGACCATCTCGCCGTGCGCGGCGAAGTCTATATGAGGCTCGACGACTTTCATGCCTTGAACCGGACCATGACGGAGCGAGGAGACGAGGCTTTTGCCAATCCGCGCAACGCCGCGGCCGGCTCGCTTCGTCAGCTCGACTCGACCATCACCGCCGCCCGCCCGTTAGTCGTAACCTGCTACGAGGCCATGGCGGTATCCACTACACCGCCGGATTCCCATTGGAGCGAACTCGATGCGCTCGCCGAATGGGGACTGCCCATTCCCAGCCATCGGCGCCGGTGCCTCACGATTGAAGAGGTCATCGCATTCCACCGCGAAACCGAACAGGTGCGCGACAACCTCCCCTATGAAATCGATGGGCTGGTGGTGAAAGTGAATCGCCGGGACTGGCAGGAGCAGCTGGGCTTCAAATCCCGCAGCCCACGCTGGGCCATAGCCTTCAAGTTCGCCCCGCGCAAGGAAATCACCGTAGTACAGGATATCGTCGTCTCGGTCGGACGTACCGGCACACTGACTCCTGTAGCACTACTACGACCGGTTGAAGTCGGCGGGGTTACGATCAGCCGGGCCACGCTGCACAATGCGGATGAGGTGGCACGGAAAGATATTCGTGTGGGCGATACGGTCAAAGTCGAGCGTGCCGGCGACGTGATCCCCGCGATCGCGGAACGGATCCCGATTCCCGATGAGTCCCGATCAGATCCATTCACCATGCCGGACCATTGCCCGGTATGTGGCTCAGCCGTCGCGCGCGAGGGTGCCTATTACTACTGTACCGGCCAATCTGGCTGCGTCGCGCAATTGAAAGGCGCCATCGAACATTTCGCCTCCAAGCAGGCGCTCAATATAGAAGGGCTTGGGAAAAAGACTGTGGCGCAGCTTGTAGACCAAAAGCTGGTCGGAAGTTTGGCCGATCTCTATCGCCTGACCCGCGATCACCTGCTACCCCTTGAGGGGTTTGCAGAGAAGTCGACCTCGCTCCTACTCGAAGCCATTGAGCAGAGCAAGACCGTGTCGTTGGATCGCTTCTTGATGGGGCTGGGCATCCGCCAGGTCGGCCAACACATCGCGAAAGTCCTCGCCAGGGAGTTTGGAACGCTGGACACCATCATGGAAGCGGACGAAGCGCGATTCCTGATGGTTAAAGAAATCGGCCCTGAGATCTCCGCCAGTCTGGCCTCCTACTTTCGCGAAGAGTCCAATCGCCGAGTGATCGCTCAACTGCGCGAGCTCGGTCTGACGCTTACGGAACAGGCTCGCTCCGCCTCACCCAAATCTCTTCCCCTCGCCGGAAAGACCTTCGTGTTCACCGGCGGACTTGACCGCTTCAGCCGCGATGCGGCCAAAATTCTGGTCGAGCGCCTGGGAGGAACCGTGTCATCCAGCGTGAGCAAACGCACGTCGTTTGTCGTCGCAGGACATGATCCAGGATCAAAGCTTGAGCAGGCACAAAAGCTGGGGGTTGCGGTGTTGAGCGAACAAGCCTTCTCTGACTTGGTCAAAGAAGGGAACGCTAGCTGACGGGATTCAGCGAAGGAGTTTCCACCGTGACGGGGGTTTTTTCTTCTTTATAAATGTCCACGCTGCGGATCGATCGGGGATCGGCCTCGTGAACAACTAAGCGGCAATGTGCGATATGCAACTCTTCTCCGGCTTTCGGGATACGGCCGAGTTCGCCCTGAATGAGTCCGCCGATGGTCAAGGCCTCGTCGCCAAGATCGACCTTCAAGAAGTCGTTCACCTTGCGCACTTCAGTCCTCCCGTGGACCAGAATCTGATTCTTTCCGATTCGCTTGATCAGCTCTTCGGTAATGTCCGTCTCATCGACGATTTCGCCGACGACTTCCTCCAGGAGATCCTCCAGCGTAACCAATCCCATCACGCCGCCATACTCGTTGACGACGATCCCCATGTGACGTTTTTCTTGCTGAAACTGCTTCATCAAATCGTCGGCCGTCTTTCCTGCCGGCACAAACAAAGCCGGGTGGGCAATATCCCTGAGGCGAACATCTGAACGCCCCTTCGCCAACTCGGTTAACGCCTTCGTCTTGTAGAGCACGCCCGTGATGTTATCCAACGTCCCGTCATAGACCGGAATGCGGGAATACTTCGAGTTATACAGCAACTCCTGCGCTTCCTTGAGCCGCAAATTCCCATCCAGAGAAAATACGTAAATGCGCGGAGTCATAGCATCTTCTGCCGTAATATCTTTCAGTTGAAAGACATTCTTGATCATCTTCACTTCTTCCGATTCCAACTCGCCGGCCTTTCTCCCCTCATCCAGCATGATCTTGAGCTCTTCCTCAGTCACAAGAGGCAGGGTTAACCCCTTCCCTCCGGTCAGTCTCTGGATGAGCGGCACCATGAGAAACAGGAGCGGCTTCAATAATATCTGAACGCCGTACACCGGATACGCCATATTCAATGTAACCGGTACGGCAAATTTGGCGGCTAAGGTCTTTGGAATGACGTCGACCGACACCAGCAACACAAATGTCAGAACGCCCACCATCACGGCAATGGCTTCCTCAAATACAGTTTTCCCACCATAGGCGTTGAGCGTAATAAAGGTGGCATACATCGGGATAGCGGTTCCCACCAATCGGTCCCCGACCAGAATGGTCGAAAGGAGTCGTTGCGGGTCACTTCGGAGCATCAAGGCCATGGATGCGCGTTTGTTGCCATTCTTGGCAAGGGCGCGAAGACGAGTCTCATTAACTGAAAAAAACCCAATCTCAGCCGTCGAAATGACGGCCGATAACGCGATCAACGCTAGGAGGATCAGAATATCCATTGGGGCTCTTGATTAGGGACGACTAGCCACGAAGGCTAGCCTGATAGAACGAACCGCGTGGATTCTGTCGCGGAGAGGAGGCAGAGCCTCCCCTGACTGAACAGATTCAACCGACCATGTGGGAGCTAGGATGATCATCGGATGATAGATCTATCACACCCACTGGGAAGGGGCAAGAGATTCAAAGAAACTGACAGGAATATCAATCAGTTCGAATAGGCCGAGTCGTGAATGGACGTGAAGACGATCGGAAACAATCTACGTTTGACTACGTATGATCTAGTTATCATCTCTCACCACAAAGGACTGGATATGATGTTGAGCATCCAGTCTAGATGAGGCGGTCTGCGCATCGGCCTCAGTCAAAAACTGTCCCACCTGTACCCGATACCGCCGGCCTTCAGGTAATTCCACCTGCACCACACGCCCGCCAGGATACTGAGCCCCGACCTGCTCGAATAACCCTCTGGCATTCAGAGGATCAGCGAAAGCCCCCACCTGAATGCGCAAAACCCCCATCCCTTCGGGTCTGGCCTGGTATCCGATTACCTGAAGCTCAATCTGATCAGTCCCATTTCCGGTCATTCCGATCGCTTCAGCCCCGGCCAACGAGAGATCAAGCACCCGTCCCTTGGCAAACGGACCACGATCGTTGATACGTACGGTCACCTGCCTCCCGGTGGAAACCGATCGCACAACAGCGATAGAACCCAGCGGTAATGTTCGGTGAGCCGCCGTGAGTTTGTGCATGTCATACTGCTCACCGTTCGCGGTTTTGTTTCCGTGAAATCCAGGACCGTACCAGGACGCAACTCCTCGTTCATGGAATCCGACCGGATATCCAGGGAATCGGTGAACAGGAGGCGGTTGGGACTGGCACGAGACCAAAACCGTGCAGACCAACAGCGCAGCGGTGAAGGCGAGAGGAGAACGGACGGACACGGGCCTGAAGCCCTTCATGGCCTAGAACTCATCAAGTGATTGATCTTGAAGCAGCGCCAACGCCTTATTCGTATTCGAGACGGTTAATACAACGATGGCGCGCTTCCCTTCGCGCGAGGGCGTGCAGTAACCGCATTTGATATTGATACGGTTTTGAGTCAGCAGTTCCGCCACGTCCATCAGGGCGCCGGGCTTATTTTTCAAGCTCAAGAGAAGCGCGGTTTCTTCCTTAAACTTAATCTTCGCGGCCTTCAATGCCGCTCGAGCCCCGTCGAGATCCGCAACAAGTAAGCGCAGCTTTCCGGTTCCTGTCACCTCGGGCGCCGAGAACGCCTTGATGTTAACCCCCGCCTCACCTAAAACAGCCGCCACCTGAGCCAGCACGCCTGGCTTGCTCTGTCCGCTAATGACTACTTGTGTTGTTGTCGGCATTGGGGTTACTCCTCGTTGCGGTCGAAATCAAAGAATAGTGACGATGCTGTTGTACTTGAAATACTCGATAGAGATCAATTTTCGTGCTCATCCAACCCGGAGTCTTTCAAAGGAGACCAAGACCGATAGAGATGCTTGATGCGCGAGCAGGATGCGGTCTTTCCTGGAGCTCTTCTGCCACAGTCATACCGTAGTGAGCGCCGGATGTTCGTATTCGATGGCCTCAACGCCCCCCGCTTTCCCTGACAGCAGACACGCCAGGGCTTCCAACTATTCATCATCAGCCTGCTCCTTTTGTCTATCTTCGATCCGCGAGTTCAACTGATCCGCAGAGCACTGGGCCGACATGGAACATCTTTCCCCATGAACCGCATCAATAAAACGCTGACTTGCAGCGTCGATTCACAACGCCTCAGGAGACACAACGAAGCCGTTAGAGAATTTGCACCACGCCATTCACAAAGCCGTACTCATAGATACTGCTGAACCGGAGGTCCACTGACGCGGCAATCCTTTCGGCCTGCGCCCGGTTCCCCCGCGGGATCAGCAAATACATCGGCACGCCGGCGACAGCGGTACGCTTCCATTTATACTGGGTATCGGGATTCTGAAGCGAGTCCTCGGTCTCGACTTCAGCCATCCATTGCATACTATTGCCGCGCGGGCTAAACGACCATCCGGCAATATCCGATTGCTGGCCAGGATCAGCCCAAGGATTATGATCCGATGTCGTCCTAATGGTGACCTTGCAGTGAAACGCACGTGCCCATCGCTGAGCGGCTTCACTAACGACCTGGTCGTGAATCGTCTCAATCCCCGTTTCACGTAAAATCGCATTCATGGATGGCCTCCCCTACATCACGAACATCCATTCGTCGCACCGCAGCTCACACACTTCAGGCAGGTGCCGTTCCGCACCATCGTAAACTGCTTGCACTCCGGACAGGGATCGCCTTCATAGCCCTTGACCTTGGCGCTCTGCACCTCTGTCAGAGTCAGCGTCTCACGGATCAGCTCGACTTTACGCGCCGCTAGCGAATGACCGTTTCCGCTCCCATTCTCTTTTGTTCCATTTCGGCGAATCGGCAGATGCTCCATACTCACCGATGATTTCGCCAACGCAGCAAGATCGGCTTCTTCATCCACACATTCGGGATCCTGCTCATCCATCTTCATCGAATCCATCCGAAGATCGTCCTCTTTGACCTGCGCCAAATCGTATCGATCCAGGTAGGTCACGGCCAATTCACGGAAAATGTAGTCGATGATCGACGTCGACATCTTAATGCGATCATTCAGCTTGACCGGCCCATTCGGCTCAAAACGGGTAAACACAAAGGCTTCGACGAATTCCTCCAGCGGAACTCCATGCTGCAAGCCCAAGGAAATCGCGATCGCAAAACAATTCATCAGACTGCGGAATGCGGCGCCTTCCTTATGCATATCCAGAAAAATCTCGCCGACCGTGCCGTCTTCGTATTCGCCGGTGCGCAAATAGAGTTTATGTCCGCCGACAATGGCTTTCTGGGTATAGCCGTTCCGCCGTCCCGGCAACGGTCTCCGCTTGGCCAAATAGCGGACCAGCACACGTTCGGTAATCTTCTCTGCGGCCGCCGATATCCTGTTGACCGATGCCTCGACAGTCTTCTCTCCGTCGCTCGACGAACTCAGCGGCTGACTTAATTTTGAGCCGTCCCGATAGAGCGCGACCGCCTTCACCATGCTCTTCCACGCAAACTGGTAGGCGGACTTAACTTCCTCCAGCGTCGCCTCTGCCGGCATATTGATCGTCTTACTGATGGCGCCGCTGATAAACGGTTGCGCCGCAGCCATCATTCGAATATGGGCATCGACATGAATAAAACGCTGGCCGATCCGTCCGCAACGATTGGCGCAATCGAAAACCGGCAAATGCTCGGCTTTCAAATGCGGAGCCCCCTCGACCGTCATTGTGCCGCAGCAATATCCGTTAGCTGCGGCAATTTCCTCCTGCGTGAACCCCAGCGCTTTGAGCATATTGAAATTCGACTCGGCCAACTGAGCATCGTCCAGGCCGAGTTTTTCAATGCAAAACGTTTCGCCCAAGGTAAATTTATTGAACACGAAGGCGATCTCAAACGCCTGAACCAGATTGCGTTCCAGCCGTTCCAGCGCAGCATCGTCAAACCCTTTATTCCGCAACGTCACGTGATTGATAAAGGGCGCCCCCTTGAGCGTCTGAGCGCCGACGCAATAGCGGATGATGTCCTGAATCTGGCTCTCGGAGTACCCCTGCGTGGTAAGGGCCTGAGGAATGCTCTGGTTGATGATCTTAAAATATCCGCCACCGGCCAGCTTCTTGAACTTCACCAAGGCAAAGTCCGGCTCGATCCCGGTGGTATCGCAATCCATCACCAGCCCGATGGTGCCGGTTGGCGCAATCACCGTCACCTGTGCATTGCGATAGCCATAGGCTGTCCCAAGCTCCAACGCCCGATCCCAAGCCCGGCGGGCGGCAATGAGCAGATCCGGCGGACACTGCTCCGGCTGAATGCCCATGGGAACGATCGACAACCCCTCATATTCATCTGCCGCGGTATTATAGGCCGCACGGCGGTGATTGCGGATCACCCGCAACATCTGGTCGCGATTTTTCGTGTATCCGGGAAACGGCCAGAGCTCCGCAGCCATTTCCGCCGAGGTGCTATACGACTCTCCGGTCATGATCGACGTAATCGATCCGCAAATTGCCATCGCTTTGGGGGAATCGTACGGAATCCCCTGCCGCATCAATACCGTCCCGAGATTGGCATAGCCCAACCCCAATGTGCGGAACTGATAACTTCTCTCTGCAATCGATTTACTCGGAAACGAGGCCATTAGAACGCTGATCTCCAGCACGATCGTCCAGAGACGCACGGCATGACGAAAGTTCTCCAGCTCGAATTGCCCGTCCGCCGTATAGAACAGCGCCAGATTCAGCGAAGCCAGATTGCAGGCCGTATCGTCAAGGAACATATATTCGGAACAGGGATTGGAGGCGTTGATCCGACCATCCTCCGGACAGGTGTGCCATTCATTGATCGTCGTGTCGTACTGCGTCCCGGGATCGGCGCAGATCCACGCGGCCCAGGCAATCCGATCCCAGAGATCGCTCGCCTTCACGGTCTTGCAGACCTTGCCATCAATCCGACGTTTCAACTGCCAATCGCTGTTGTTTTCGAGCGCTTCGAAAAACTCATTCGGGATTCTGACGCTGTTATTCGAATTCTGCCCGGAGACCGTCTGATAGGCTCTCCCATCCCAGTTCGTGTCGTACTCATGGAACACAAAATGGGTAAATCCCTGTTGGGCGTAAGCATACATACGCTGAACGTAGGATTCCGGCACCATATCCCGGCGAGCCTCAGCCAGCGCTTCCCCTAAGATAGGATTCTTCTTGGGATCAATCTCGGTCTTCGTCTGGCCCATGCTATCGACGACATGGCAGGCCTTCAACACAGCATTCAACCGCTGTGCGCAGATCTTCGATCCCGTGACCATCGCGGCCACTTTCTGCTCTTCAATGACTTTCCAATCGATAAATTCTTCAATATCGGGATGGTCGAGATCCAAACACACCATCTTGGCCGCACGCCGAGTCGTGCCGCCGGACTTGATGGCGCCGGCCGCACGATCGCCGATTTTGAGGAACGACATCAGGCCGGACGACCGGCCGCCGCCGGATAAGCCTTCACCGTCTCCCCGCAACCGCGAAAAGTTGGTTCCGGTTCCAGACCCATACTTAAACAACCGGGCTTCCCGCACCCACAAATCCATGATCCCGTTTTCGTTGACGAGATCATCATCGACCGACTGAATAAAACAGGCATGTGGCTGGGGGTGTTCGAATGCGTTGACCGACTTCACCACTTCACGGCTTTTGGGGTCTACGTAATAGTGCCCCTGCGCCGGGCCTGAAAGCCCATAGGCGTAATGCAACCCCGTGTTGAACCATTGCGGCGAATTGGGAGCGGCCATTTGCCGGGCCAACATGTAGCCGACCTCATCCTGGAAAGCCTCGCTATCCTCCGGCGTCTTAAAGTAGCCGTACTCTTTGCCCCAATGCGTCCAACAACCGGCCAGCCGGTCGAAAACCTGGCGGGCATCGCGCTCACTACCCAAGACCGGCTTCCCATCAGCACCTACCAGAGGATTGCCCGCTGCATCCTTCTGAGGCACACCCGCTTTCCGAAAATACTTCTGGGCGAGAATATCGATCGCCAATTGAGACCACTGTTCAGGCACATCAATATTCTCAAGTTTGAATACCGTGGACCCATCTGGATTACGAATCTCCGACGACCGCTTGACGAAGGTGAGCCCCTCGTAGGGACCCTGGCCACGACGGGTAAATCTTCGCTCAATTCTCACAATAGTCCTCCTCCTTCAAGAGGGTGCTGTAGCTGTATACGAATAGGGGCATAATTGAGGGTCTTTTCTCTGGTACGGGACGACCGTGATGTGAGACATCCATCGCGGATGGACTACATATAGCTATTCAGAATTTTTGTCAACACCAAGTATAGTGGTTCAGGCGTGATATGAGGGGAAAACCTGGGGACAACCAATGTGCGTGTCTGATCGCTAGCTTGTGACGATTTTGAGGTACTTATCCACAGAAACAGAGCTCCAAAATAGCAGGAAATTGATCGGTACGCCCTCCCCTAAAATGCCAATTGTCCAATTTTAATGGTCGCCTCCTCCACCCCTTCGATAGGAATGAAGTGCCCAGCCACACCGATCACAACAATCTTCGTACTCACTGCCTGGGTAACATACCTACTCGCTAGTCCCCAATTCTGCCGCATGGTATGGGGGCGAACCACCTCTTGGAGAATCTTCTTACTCTGACTCTGGAAGATCTGCCGGATAAATTGCTGTTCGCGGCTGGGAGCACTGCGATCCATTCGATCAATCGCCTTTCCTAATTCGCTCTCTACAAACTGGAGATAGTCGTCCATCGTCGGATTGGACAAAGCCAGCCCCACCGCCACGCCCAAGACCAGCACAATGCTCGCGAGACGAAGCAGGCTCATATCATCCCCCATGAGATCCACCAATCACCTAGCACAGAACAACCTCGCAGTTTGACAAACCGAAACCGGCTGATTAGCCTAGCTCCCCACCACCGCTCCCGATCGCGATAGGGCGGCCACATCTCACAGGAGGATCTCATGTTTGTTTGGAGTAAACGCCTGGTTGCCGCTCTGCTGGGAAGCTTCATGCTCTTGCTCATGATCTTCCTTTTTCAAGGCGCACCGGATAGCACAAGCGGCCTGAAGATCCACACCACCCGCTGGATGGCCCTCAACTATGCCGGCCTCATGATCTGGATCTTCGTCTGGATGATCGACCAGGCCCGCGTCCGTGGAAAGAATGTCTGGCTCTGGCTCGTGCCGTTCCTCTTTGCTCCGCTGGTGACCCTTATGCTGTTCGTGCTCTTCCTCCAGCGCAAACTGTCATCTTAGCGAGTACCGGCCGGCTGAACCGGTACGACAGCTGGGACAACCGGCGCAACTGGACCGGTCGGGCCAAAGGAAATTCGTTCGCGCACGCGCCATACCGCCCAGAGACCGGGCAGCGCCACCACAAAGGTCAGCAGAAAAAACTGGCCCCACCCGACCGCCGCGACGACATCGGCAGAAGGACGCCCGGCAAACACACGACCGAGAGCTTCGAGCGAGGACAGCAGCGCAAACTGCGTCGCCGTATACCGCGGATCACAGAGCGACATCACCAAGGCGACAAACGCCGCGGTGCCCATCCCTCCAGTAATATTTTCAACCATCACCACGCCGGCAAGCAACGCTGCACTCTTCCCCGCCCAGGCCAACACCACAAATCCGAGATTAGACACCGCCTGCAGCAGGCCGAATAGCAAGAGCGCCTGCACAAGCCCCATCCGTGCCATCA
Organism: Nitrospira lenta; assembly: GCF_900403705.1. Taxonomy (NCBI): domain Bacteria; kingdom Pseudomonadati; phylum Nitrospirota; class Nitrospiria; order Nitrospirales; family Nitrospiraceae; genus Nitrospira; species Nitrospira lenta. The sequence continues at coordinate 238,145 of NZ_OUNR01000016.1, forward strand.
AGAGACCGCCGAACAGTGCCCCCAACAACGTCGCCAGAATCCCGATACCCTTCACGTACCCGACTTCTCCGGCAGTAAAGCCGATGCCACCGATGAGAAACGCGGTTTGGAGCGACGACGCAAAAGCATCACCAAGCTTATAGAGCACAATCACCGCCAGAAATCCGACCGCATGGGGACGCGTAAAGAATTCGGCAAGCGGCGCACCGATCGCTTCGCCCATCGTCTTGGGAGCCTCGGCAACGCGGCTCGGCTCCGGACTCAGCACAATGACAGCGGTTCCGATCACCATGAGCCCTGCCAACAACAGATACGTCGTTTGCCACCCCACGAGATCCGCGACGACCAGCGCCCCAGCCCCGGCCACTAACAACGCAATCCGATATCCGTTCACCCAGACGGCTGCACCGAATCCCCGCTCCTGCGACTCCAACGTCTCAGTCCGATAGGCGTCGAAGACAATGTCGAGCGAGGCCGCGAGAAAGGCCACGAGCAGTGCAAAGGCCGCCAGCAACTCCGGATGCTGCCGCGGACTCGTCACGGCCATCAGGACCACGCCGAGTGCGACGCAGAGCTGCGTCAGCACCATCCAGCCGCGCCGACGACCCAGCCAGGGAGGAACCAACCGATCAATAACCGGCGCCCAGAGGAACTTGAGCGTATAGGGCAATCCCACCAGCGTGAAAATGCCGATGGTTTTCAGATCCACCCCCTCTACCGTCAACCAGGCTTGCAGCGTCCCGGCCGTAAGCGCCAGGGGAAGTCCGGACAAAAACCCAAGAGGGAACATGACCGCCAAACGGCGGTTCAACAAAACAAGCGGTATGAACTTAGAGATATTCATTCGATTCGTCATTCATGAACTGCGCGCAAGACGCAGATGGCTCCTGCAGATGAACCCGAAAGCAGAATACCATTGAACAGGATCGCTTTCTCAGCAGAATCTCGAATCCACGCGGACTCGCGAGAGGGGCGAGCCTGCCGCCATTCGCACGACACCGTGAACCGAATGACGCTAACAGGGTTGGCCGTTAAACGCACAGGGTTTGTATCGTAAAATATCGAAATCGATATTTTCCTGATACACGCGCTCGTTGCCGTTCACGCCGTCCTGCTCGGGATCATTCCACATCGTGTGATCCCACCAATAAAAGAGCGGTTGGTCCTCGGTCTGGTAGAGGGGATTACCGTAGTTGCTCCGCGCATACTCCTGCACAAGCCGGCCGGTCACATAGTCCACCTGCCCGTTCCCCTTCAAAGAATAGAGCATGATGAACAACCGCGCTTCATGGTCATAGAGTTCATCGAGCCGCGTGGTCAGCTCCGGCTCAACCGGCAAGACTCCGTGGGACGCGGTATGGGCGGGCACGATCAAGAGAGAGGCCATCAGCAGTGTACGCATCCAGGTCGCTCGTGAGACCATCTCGACACCTCCCGGCAAGGTGGGTCACTTTATCGGGCACGAGGCGCACTGTCAATTCAGCAGAAGCGCCACGCGCCGTGGCATTGAACCTCGCCCCTGCCGGCAAGCCGGTCGCGCGGTACCCCAGCGGCTGTGCCGGGAGGTCCGAATAGGTCGCGGCCATCGTGAGCCGCAACTCAGCCTCTTCGTTGACCACCTTGGGCCCAATCGGATGGAGCGTCGGCGGAGTAGTGGTCAGTTCTTTCACGTCGACCGTCATGCGGCGAGTCGCGGACAAGACCGGCGTCCCGGCATCCGTCACAATCACGGCTATCGTGTAGCGGCCCACCGTCTGTGTGCGCGGGACCGCCCAACTCAAGACGCCGATGTTCGCATCAATACTGGTGCCGCTCGAGGCGCCTGGTGCGAGACGGTAGGTCAAGACGGTGGATTCCGGCGCGCTGTTCGAATCGCCCGGATCCGTGGCCACTACGTGAACCGTCAACGTGCGCCCCTGCTCCACCGTCTGTGCCGCCATCGGCGCGATCACCGGCGCATCGTTCGTCGGCGTGATGGTGAGCGTGACGGTCGCGCCTTCGGCGACGGTGTAGGCATCATTCACCGCGACGGGCGCCGCCGTCGGGTGCCCGTTCGTGAGCAGCACGTTGTCGAGGACGATGGTACTGGTGCGGTCCCCAAACCCGAGCAGATCGAACGAGAACCGGGCCCCTGCTCCAGCCGTGATACCGGTCAGGTCAATGTCGACGAGCACCGGTTGCGTCAGATCCAACGTGGAACCGGAGAGGGCGCCAGTCGAGAGGCTCACACGGTTGCTGAAGCGGACCGTGCCGTCCTGTTGGAGATTGAACAGCGAATCCGTCTGCGTCAGGCCCGCGGTCACACCGGCGAGCGGCGTCAGGGTGCCGGATTCGAGGGGCGCCACTTCGAAGGCGTCCTGGGGACGGGTCAGGGGACTGGCTCCGGGCGGAGCCGGTGCCTGTCCCCGGTTCTGTCGATGATGCCACGGCTCCGAGATCCAGCGCCGAGGGCAATCGCCGGATGCCGGGATCAATGGAACCAGCCATGAGGCGCGTGCCGTCTACGGCGGAGCTGACGTGGTCCAATCCCATGACATGCCCGAGTTCGTGCATGAGCACGGTCATGAGATCGATCTTGCCGGCAGCGGCACGGCCCTCCAGCGCCGTGAACTGCCAGGGATTCGCGCCGACCACAAACTCTTCGTTCGTCAACGGGGTTGAATCGATGAACCACCCATACCCAGCGGCATCGGTATCCAATGTGATGGTCGTGCCGGACGTGAGCGCCAGGTACCCATCAGCCAGATCGGCGATGGTAATCGTGGCCTGGTTGAGCAAGGCAAGTTGATCGGACGTCAGCCCAAGGAAGCCGCTGCCAAATGCATCGACTTGATTGACCAAGTTCCGATCAGTCAGTACAGTTTGGCTACCGAAGGAGAGATGATGCTGAAGCGCATTCTGATTATCCTGGTTCTCGTTCTGACTCAGGCCGGGTGTGATACCAAATATGGGGAGGACCTGTCCCCTTTTGTCCGAGGTAAGCTGGACGCTCAGGGACAACTGGACGTCCAGCGGCAGAAGCGGGAACTGCTTCAGATTGAGGACATCAAGGTTGGAACTGGTCCCGTCGCCGCTTGGGGACGACGTCTCTCCGCCGATTTGACTGTTCGTTACACCGACGGCACTCTGGTCTATCAAGGCCTGATCTACACTTACGTTGGATTCGTCGACATTACCGGCATCGAAAATGATATCCGAATCGGTCCATTTCTCACGGGAATCAACGGAGGCATTCAGTTGGGACTGAACGGCATGGCCGTTGGTGGTCAACGCCGATTCACTGTCGACAGGAGTTTGGTCTGTTTGAATATCAAGATGGATGCCGGTCCCAACGCTACTTGTGGCCTGATTGAGCGAATCAAAGTCCGAAAAGAAAAATTGATTGTGGAGGCCGCCCTCATCGAATCCTGCATTCCCTTGAGCTTCCGCGCCATCTATATGAATGGGGAATACCTGCTGCATTTCCGAGCCGGTTGCCGCAATTCCGATCTGCCTCGACTCGCCCCCAGCGCTCCCATTTGGCACGTTTACTAAGTTGTTCCACTGCTCCTGTGCAGACACAACGAGTGAACCGAGAAAAGAAAATGGGACAGGCTGAGCTAGCCCCACTTTCTTACTTCAGCAATGTAATGTCTGTCTGCGCTATCTGGATGGGAGCAATACCGGTCGTCACACCAACAGATTCAGCCTGAAGCTGCAAGCCGCCCCTAGCAAGCGAACATTATCGATGTAGATTCGGTCAGTACCCACATCGCAGGCGACCGTCACGAAAAGGCTCCCGACCATTTTTATCTTCCATCAGCTCCCTTCTCTTGCCCATCTCCCACCTTGCCCCTCTCGCAACCCCTCCCCTATAATGCCACCGGATGATCACGAACACTGCACAACCACGCGCCTCGCTGCATACGCTCGGCTGCCGGCTCAATCAAGCTGAAACTGCCGTGCTCGGTGAACGACTGCGGCAAGATGGCTATCGCCTGGTGGCATTCGGTGAACCCACTGACCTTCTCGTCCTCAATACATGTTCTGTCACGGAAGACGCCGAACGGACCTCCCGCTATCTCATTCGCAAGACACTCAAACATTCGCCCAACGCCTTTATTGCCGTGACCGGCTGCTATGCGCAGACGGGACCGGAAGGATTGAAGAAACAGGCTGGCATCGACCTGATCGTCGGCAATCAATACAAGCTCGACCTCCCGACCTTTCTGCCGCCCAGCGATCGTCTGCAGAAGCACGCGGCACCGGTCGTACATCGCACCAAGACCATCGCCCCGGAGGATTTTGAACTCCCCGAGTATGGAACGCCAGACTCCACCCGCGCACCACTCAAGATTCAAGACGGCTGCAGCACCATGTGCAGCTTCTGCCTGATTCCCTTTGCGCGAGGCCGGGAACGAAGCCGTCTGCTCGACGATCTGTTGCGCGAGGCCGAGCTGCTGGCTGAACAGGGAGTTCGGGAAGTCGTTCTGACCGGCGTGAACATCGGACAATACCGCCAGGCCGGCGCAGATCTCTGCACTGTAATCGCACGGCTGGAAACCATTCCCGGTCTGGAACGCATCCGTATTTCCTCCATTGAACCGACGACGGTCACTGATCAGTTGCTGGAGCTGATGGCCTCGTCATCCAAACTTTGCCCCTATCTCCACATTCCTCTCCAAAGTGGAGACGACGGCATCCTAGCCGCGATGAACCGATCCTATTCCGCACAGGACTATGTTCGGTTGATTGAGCGAGCCTTACACAAGATTCCCGATCTGGGACTTGGCACAGACATCATGGTCGGCTTTCCCGGGGAAGACGAAGCGGCCTTCGGCAATACGCTGAAGCTGGCCACTGAACTTCCCTTTGCCTATTTCCATGTGTTCCCATTTTCCCCAAGACCGGGAACCGCGGCGGTGAAGCTGGCCAATCCCGTCGCGGTAACGCAGATGAAAAAACGAACCGCCATCTTAACGAGTCTGTCGCAAGCCAAACGCCTCGCCTCTCACGACAGGCATATCGGAACGACGATCCCGGTCTTGTTCGAAGCCGGCCTCCATGACGGTTTTGCGCTGGGTACGACGGCTAACTTTCTGAAAGTCGCCGTCCCGTCTCAGTCCGAACTCACAAACCAGGTCCATCCCGTCACCATTACCGCTGCCAGCGAACGCTGGGCTGTCGGCCACCTGGCTACGCATCATGCCACGACAACGACATTACAGATGCTATGACGAACAAGACCACGCCACCTCTCGTTCATATTGAAACCTTCGGCTGTCAGATGAATGAATCTGACAGCGAGCTCGTCCGCTCATTGCTCAAACAGGACGGGTTCGCCTTCACCGAAGACCGTGAGCGGGCCGATGTGATGCTGATGAACACCTGCGCGATTCGGGAGAACGCGCACAACAAGGTCTACGGCCATCTCGGAGAATTGCAGGCGGTCAAGAAAGAGCGGCCGCTCGTCGTCGGTGTGTTGGGTTGTATGGCGCAAAGCCTCAAAGATGAGTTGACGAAAAAAGTGCCGCTGATCGACGTGCTCGCCGGTCCCGATGCCTATCGCCAGCTCCCCATGCTGATTACAAATGCATTGCAGGCGCAGGAACAGGGGTTTGCCAAGAAGTCTTTTGCCCTGGACCTTTCTGAATACGAAACCTACGAAGGGGTGCTGCCGGATCGTGAAGGCGGGGTCAATGCCTGGATCACCGTCATGCGCGGTTGCGACAATTTTTGCAGTTTTTGCGTCGTCCCCTATACCCGCGGACGTGAGCGTTCACGCGATCCTCAGAGCGTCCTGGTCGAAGCGCAGCAAGCCGCAGCCCTCGGATACAAACAAATTACGTTGCTCGGGCAGAATGTGAACTCCTATCGTTCCGGAGACTGGGACTTTGCCGCACTCATCTCTGCCGTGGCCGACACCCCTGGTATCGAACGGGTCCGCTTCACTTCGCCACACCCTAAGGACTACCCGCGTTCACTGATCGAGGCGATCGCCGCACACCCAAAGATCTGTAAGCACATCCATCTGCCGCTCCAATCCGGGAGCGATCGCATTCTCGACCTGATGGGACGCGAGTACACCGCCGCCGATTATTCCAAGTTGGTTGACCAGATCAAGGGAATGATCCCGGATATCGTCCTGACCACCGACATCATCTGTGGATTCAGTACAGAGACTGAGCAAGACTTTGAGAGCACCTGTCGACTCGTCGAACAGACCCGATTTCATTCAGCCTTTGTCTTTGCCTACTCTGAACGGAAGAACACCATCGCCGCCAGAAAGTTTCAGGACGACATACCGGAAGAGGTGAAAGGCAATCGCGTCAAACGGCTTGTGGAGCTTCAGCGCGAGATCGGCGGGGCAAGGAATCGTGAATATGTTGGCCAGACGCTCCCCGTTCTCGTCGAACGGGAAGCCACCCGTTCACCTAACCGCTGGATGGGTAAAACCGACGGAAACATTGCCGTCATTTGGGATAAAGCCCTTGAACCGCTCCAACCTGGCGCACTCACGCATCGTCGGATCACCGACTCATCGGTTGCCGCACTATTCGCTGAGTAGTCTCAAGTAAGCCCTCTGCACATCATCTCAGTTGCCGTCACATCCGCTACTTCTTCATCAGCACACACTCGTCAACATAGGAACATTCTTGCACGTCTGCTTTAGGTACTGAACATTTTCTGACACGCTTTCGTCAAAAACCACTCACAATCTCGAAGTATTCTTTGGTATCCACTCCTCTGCCCTGCTTTTCAAAACGCATGAAGCCCACTCAGTCACACGCAATATTTTCTATCAATAGATCACGCAAACAATTGTTTTATTTAAAAAGATCATCTACAACATCTCCTAGATCTTTTACGAAGATGCAGTCCACGCCGTCCCGCGTGAAAAGATTTCCTCATCACACTAAAATATTTTTCCTCTTACTTCTCAATGGCATGCCAATTGCTATCCGAGAAAGAACAGACGTGATCAAAAAGAGTTACTCGATATATTCATCATCTAACTAAGCGGATTGACGCATGACACTCGAGACAATTATTTCACTGGGCGTTTTGGGATGGATGACGGTAGGCATGGTGCTTATGGGCCTCGGCATCTGGTAACCCTCCAAGCGCCAGTTACGCATCTAGCTAGATAGTCCCCTTGCACACGCCGATACTTTTCTACCCATCGAAAAAGGAGCAGCCATGCACCCCCTTCGAAACAAGCCGACCCACTATACGACCACAGGATTGCTTCTGGGAGCCGTACTCTTGAGCGGCTGTTCCATAATCTCGGGATCGCAGTCCATGCATCAGAGCGCCAAAGGCTCCGTCTACCTCGAAGAAGTTTCTGAATGGTCCTTCGAAGCCAACCACCCGACGATAATCGATCAGAACACGATGCTGAAAATTGTAAAAGGTGTCGTCACCGAAGAGGCCGTCTCGGCCTCGACCAGAATGCCCGCGAGTGGCAGTAAGCCGATGAGAGTATTCAGCGATGGAGATGCCGAGTTTCTCGCTCCCCTGCTAGCCCAAGGATTGTCGCGAGCGAAACCGGAACAGATTGTCGGTTTCCGTGTATCTTCATCGGCAGGGTCAGGCGCTGCACCCACCGCGGGCACCCTTTACGTGCAACATGGCGCGGCCTATTTCACCCTCTCATCTCCCAAGGGGATGAAAGCCGCCGGGTTCATGCCGAGATCGGCCGCCCATATCGAGTCGGCGCCCTCATTTGCGGCCAACGGTGCCGCCGGTGCTATGTCGATGGTGATTGACTATGCGGCATTGGCCAGGGCATCCATGCCGGCTGCGATGCCCGTAGCGGCTGCAGCCCCTGCGCCTGGTGCACAGTCTGCCTTTTCAGCCCCGGTGAAAGTCACCGCCAGACAAGATGCTCCCGCATCGACTTCGGCTGTCGCGATCAGCGAGATGGCCGCGTCTGCCGACAAACCGACAAGTGATCTGACCACCGAAGATATCCTCAATAGGAATTTGGAGGAACTACGCCAAGCGAAAGAGGCTGCCGCCCTTAAGGAATCGGAACTCAAAATCCTGCGCAAGGAAACCGAGTGGATGAAGAAAGAACTGCGGGAACGCACCGCCGAACGCGATGCGATACGAGCCAAGAACGTAGCATCGAAAACAGCGCCTAAAAAGAAGCCCGCGGAGCTTCAGCCGACTCGATAGGAGCACGCCATATCTACAAGAGCTCCAGCAACTCCGGCTGGAGCAAAACCACTTCACTAGACAGGGGTTGCCGAAAGTTCATTCGACAATAACACGCATACGTCACATACGTATCTTGCAGACAATACCGGGCCAACTCCTGTCCCTGCCCCTTCTCCCACATCTCTGCCACCTGCGATCCGCTGCCCGACTTGGTTTCCACATGAAGCGCGCGCGCTAACACATCCAGCTTGACCCACCCCCGCGTGTCCCAGTTACTCCAGATCGCCATCGTGTCATAGACAGGTTCGGCCCGAAACTTCGCCAGACTGATGTCGTAGCTTGGTTTCACCTGGTGAATTATCGATCGCTTTTTAATAAACGGCAGATCGAATCCGAGGCCGTTATGAGTAATGAACAAGGTAGGCCGGTCCTGCGCAATCCTGGCCCAGAACTGACGGAGTAGTTCCTTTTCATTGCTCCCATACCAGGCCACCGCACTGCGCGCTTCCATCTGATCGGAAAATTCGAGCAGGCCGATGCAGACAATCTTACTGAAGGTCCCATCGAACGCCGATTTGGCATACTGCTCATCTTCCGCATGACGCGCTTCTTCAGCGGCACCGGCTTCAAAAAGATCCATCCCCCCGTGCCTGGACGATTCCTCTTCTGGCGGGTGCTCTTTTCCGACCAAATGTGCCCATTCCGCACGCGGCGCTTGAATCGTCTCAATATCCAATACGACTTTCATCGCGACTCCATAATTGCATCACGCTGCAAAGACTCGAGAATAACTGCGTCAGCAGGTGGAAAGGTGAACTGATTGAACTCCTCCGGCAACACCCAACGAAGCTCCGCACAATCCAATGCCTCAGCTTCGCCGCTTTCAATCACACAACGAAAGAAATGTAGCTCCACGATCTTCTCCGGATACTCATGCCGCACAATCCGATAGGGCAGCGGAATACCGACCACCACGTTTAACTCTTCGCGCAGTTCTCGCCGAAGACAGTCTTCCAACGATTCTCCGCCTTCACGCTTTCCCCCGGGGAATTCCCAATAGCCGGCGAGATGCACACCGGCCTTCCTCCGGGCAATCAGATACCGCCCATCGCGCTGAATCAAACCGGCGGCCACCTCGATGACGGTCATATCCGTCTATTTCCTGTTAGACGCGGCATCGAACGGATACGTCTTGCAGATCGACTTCATCGGACACAGCAAGCAATAGGGATCGCGCGCGGTGCAGACCATCGCGCCGAAATCCATAATGGCTTGATTGAAATCATAGCCCTTGCCTCTCGGAATCAAGGCCTCGGACAACTCCCACAGCTGCGCCTTTTGCGCTTTGGGGTCGCCTTCGGCGATAAACACGCGATGCAATACCCGGATCACGTTCGTATCGAGAATGGGGGCGTCTTCGTTGAACGCGAAGGAACGAATCGCCCCGGCCGTATAGCGCCCAATCCCTTTAAAGGACAGCAGCTCTTCCGCATCATTGGGTAACTGCCCGCCGTATCGCTCCACCGTTTCACACGCGATGCTGTGGAGCCGCTCCGGCCGGATGTTATAGCCCAACGGATACCAGGTCTTCTTCACATCGGCGACCGGCGCCTCCGCCAGATGCTCGAAACTCGGATAACGATCAAGAAACTCATGGTACTTGGGAATCACCCGATCGACCTGCGTCTGCTGCAACATCACCTCTGAAACAAGAATGTGGTACGGATCGGACGTCTTACGCCAAGGCAAATCACGTCCATGCTCGCCGTACCACTTGAGTAAACGCTGCTGAAACCGGCGTTTCTGTGACGGTGTGAGTGCGGGACTCTGAGCCTTTGACCGGGTCTTTCTTCGAGGGGATTTGGATGAGGAGGGCATACTCTTTCCGTGTGAACAATGGCACATTCTAGGGGGGCCGCTCACTCAAAATCAAACGGCTCACAAAGCGGAAAAATGGTCCGGACGTCAACCGATGCAATCCCCATACGTTCATTGAATCATGCGGGACTATTCAACGGTACAAACACGTGGTAGCGTATGTGCAAGTCCATTTAGAACGAGGAGGAACACCATGGCCCCTCAGGCGACTGTGATCGTGCCTGCCCGAGCGCAGCACTTCGCGCAATCCATCCTCATCGCAGGAGCCGCTGCGGCAGCCTTACTCCTCGCCGCAGGCATCGCTCGCGCAGAAAGCCAATCCGTGCCCTGGGAATGCTCGACCTATGATGGTGAGGCACAGACTCGCTGTTTGAACATGTTCATCGAGTTGCAACGGGAAGAGATCGGAAAACTAAAAGGGCAGCTTCAAGCTCAACAAGGCGCCGTCGAGCAGCTCAAACAGCAAAGCGATCGGCAGGCAGCCGCCACTGCGGAGATGCAACGGCAAATTGCCGCCCCACCGGCTATTATTCCAGCAGCCCCCTACAGCGCCTACACCTATGCCTATCCGCCGGCTCTTGGACTCGGTCTCTACCTGGGTCGCCCAGGATTTTACGGATATCCCAACTACTACGGCCCTCACATCTATTGGGGACCGCGGTACTACCGCCATTGGGGCCGGCGCTGAACATCAACGCATCGCAGACGGCTACGGCTCGTTTTTCGCCGACACGGAGTACAGCCGCACAAGCACCAGTCCCGCGCCGACGGCAATGAGCAATCCCGCCGCTATCCGTACCTCCATCGAAATCGGAGCGACCAGCAGATGATAGAGCTGCGGAAGCGCTCCTGGACAGACCACCGCCAACCCCAGCGCCAGCACATGGCGCCCTAAATAGATCGGCTCTCCCGGTTTTCTCTTCATAGCCATGATTCCTCAACCGTGAACGTGAGATGCTCTCGCACAGATGAGCGTTTTCATTGACATTCCACCCCCTGCCACATAGCCTTCATAAAGAATCACACCGGACCAGTGAACAGGAAATCGTTTTCCACGATGCGATCACTTACACCTCAATCTAAGCGTGAACGGGAAAAGGACGAATTACGCCAACAAACCCGCTATCGCGTCGAATTCCCGATCACAAGCACCGGCGACTGTATCACCACAGGTACCGTGTACAACCTCGGCCTGGGTGGATGCAAGATCATGAGCGCCGCACGAGTCACCTTGGAAATAGGCGCCATCCTCAAACTGGAACTCCATCCGCCCAAGCTCGCGCCGATCTCTGTCCATGCGGCCACCGTCCGATGGACCATGGAAGATGATTTCGGCGTCGACTTTCTCGGCATGCAGGAATCAGATCGAGATCGATTGGCGCAATTGATTGAGCAGCTATCAGAGGAGTCCTGACAATGGTCACCCGGAAGTTTCCCCGATTCCCGACGTCAATCTCGAGCATCCTCGTCCAGCGGGATCGATTGAAGTATAACGCCGCGCTTCGCGATGTTTCCGTCAAAGGCTGCCGAGTCGAAAGCGTCATTAGACCGTTTACCGGCATGCAATTAGAAGTCTCCCTGCAACTTCCCGGCGAAGCCTCCCCGATCACGATCACGAATGCCGCCGTGCGCTGGACCGGCTCGCATGGCATCGGTATTGAATTCCTTACCATTGCGCCCCCGCAACTCGAACGGCTCACTCAATTGATCACTAAGCTCTCATCCGCCACGCACGCCGCCTAAGCCTTATCCGCTCTCACCACGCAACAGTTGCAATTCTTCCGAGCAAGTCCGTATCCTCACGCATTATGGATTTGCCTCAGCTCACGCCTCAACAGTTAAAAGAACTTGTTCAGGGCTTCGTCGATGATCGCATCCGTGAACTCATCGGCGACCCGGACCTCGGATTGTCATTGGGGGACGCCTTGCGATCGCGCCTGAAAGAATCCCTCGCCGGCAGCGACCGGCTCTCCGGCGACGACGTCGCCGACCGGCTCGGGCTGCGCTGGTAACGCCATGGCCTGGTTCCGCCTCGCCTTCCGGCCAACCGTCATCCAGGACCTGACACCGGTCGATCCCGCCATGGCTCAACGGCTCTTCGACAAAACAAAATGGATCGCATCGAACGTCGACAACCTGCGCCACGAACCGGTCGCGCCGGACCTGCCGGGCCTGTCGAAATATGCTGTCGGGGATTGGCGGATTTTTTATTCGATCGATCGCGCCGACTCGCTCGTAGACATCCACGCCATCGTCCCGCGCGCCCTACTCCGGTAGGTAACGGTCATAAATCAGGAACCGGCTCAGGCGGCATCCGATCATTCACGCTCGCCAGATGCAGCGAAAACTGTCCGTCCTCCGCATCCTTCACATAACGGCGAAGGGCTTCAGTCACCACGGGAAAGGCCATGCCATCCCATGGAATCGCATGGCGGGGAAACAGGCGAACTTCCAGGCTTTCCGTGCCGACTCCAAACTCCGGCGTGAGCATCCGTCCACGGAACACCATATAGACCTGCCCGATATGCGGCATACTGAGCACGGCATAGAGCGCCGTAATCTCCACATCCGCCAGCGCCTCTTCCTTCGTCTCCCGGGCTGCCGCCTCTTCTGTCGTCTCCCCGATCTCCATAAATCCGGCCGGAAACGTCCAGAGCCCCAGCCGCGGTTCAATCCCGCGCCGGCACAACAAAATCTGCCCCTCCCACTCGGGAATACAGCCAGCGACAATCTTGGGATTGTGGTAATGAATAGCGTGGCAATGGTCGCACACATAGCGCAACACATTATCGCCGGCTGGGATCTTTTGACTGACCGGGGCCCCGCAGGTGCTGCAGAATTTCACGGCAGGCTCTTTCTCATTAGGTGATCAGGATGGATAACACAAACTACCGTTGCTTTGCACCCTGTCCACGCGGCCTCGAAGCGTTGCTGCAGCAGGAATTGGCCGCCCTCGGGGCCACCGATCTGCGCCCGACCGAAGGCGGCGTCGGCTTCTCCGGCACCCTCGCCATCGTCTATCGGACCAATCTCGAAAGCCGCATCGCCAGCCGCATCCTTCTGGAAGTCGCGCAGGTTTCCTATCGCAACGAACAGGATATCTACGCCGCGGCCTCCGCCCTCCCCTGGCCGCAATGGTTCCAGGCCTCGCGCACCATCAAAGTCAAAACCAGCGCGCAACACTGTCCGCTCAAAAGCCTCGACTTCGTCACCCTGCGTATCAAGGATGCCATCTGCGACACCTTTACGAAGCTGAAGGGCGCCCGCCCCAGTGTGAATTCCAATCGCCCGGACATTCGCATCGACGCCTTTCTCGATGCCACTCAGCTCACGCTCTATCTCGGAACCACCGGGGACTCGCTCTTCAAGCGCGGCTTCCGCGAGTCCACCGTCGATGCGCCATTACGCGAGAATCTGGCCGCCGGCATTGTCCAACTCACCGGCTGGAACGGGACCACGCCACTCCTTGATCCCCTCTGCGGCGGCGGGACGATTCCACTCGAAGCCGCCATGCTCGCCAGAAACATAGCCCCCGGCCTGGGTCGGCGCTTCGCCTTTGAACTGTTTTCGAATTTCGACGCGGCCCTCTGGAAAACCGTCCAAGCTCAGGCCCACGCCAAACAATTGCCCGCCAGTCCAGCTCCCATCTATGCCTCTGATCGGGACGCCCGCGCCGTACAGACCGCCAAAGATCAGTTCATCCGCGCAGGAGTCGCCGACAACATCGCACTGAGTCAAACAGATCTCTTCGACCTCACTCCGCCGCAAGAACCGGGCATCATCGTCATGAATCCCCCCTATGGCGTCCGGCTCGGAACCCAAGCCGATCTGGACGTGTTCTATCCCAAACTCGGCGCCTGGCTGAAAACCCGTTGCGTCGGCTGGCGCGTCTATCTGTTTACCGGCGACCTCCGCGCCCCGAAGCTCATCGGCCTCGCTCCCACCAAACGCACCCCTCTCTTCAACGGCGCCATCGAATGCCGCCTCTACGAATTTATCATCGTCCAAGGCGGAGCACGGCGCCGACTCACCGCACCAACACAGACCTGACGCCGCTCGACAGTCCAACCGTCGCCCGTCTGTGCGATTGACGCCTCTGCATGAAATCGACCCCTGATGTGTAAGCGGCTGCCCGGCGGCAGCCGCCTCACGACTCTCGGCTCTGTCTAGCTCTTGCAGCGAGGATCTTTATTCTGCAGCGCCGCGATCTGCTGATCATCGATCGGTACAGGCGCGCAGCCGTGTCCTTTTTCACAAACGAAATCGAACTGGACAGCCGGCTGGTGACAGCTCATGCACTTCACACCCTGAAAATTCACGGTCTGGTCTCCACGGCTTGCGATCTTCGTCCCCTGGCCGGTGAGGTCGAGGTGAAAAAACTCCCACCCGTTCGTCTCGGGGAATTTCTGTTTCGGGTGCTTCACCATCGCCTCATCCGGCAAGAGCTGCAGGAAGGTGCCGACGGGATACTCCTTGTTCGGCACACTGTCTTTGAAAATCCGCACAGCGTCCTTGAGCTTCTGGGGATCCGCATGCGTGATATAGGTATTGCGAACCTTCGTCCATTCCTTAATGCAGCCGAATGAATGTTCTGACACCGTGAGATCCGCGGCATAGAGGCCGGACACCATCACCAGCCCCAGTCCCATGGCGATGAGACTGCGTGACCAAACCGCACGAGTGAACGGCAACAGCGAGATCATGAGATGACGCATGAGAAAGCTCCCTTCGCGTGAAGTGAACAGCATGGCAGGCCGAGCTGCCCTATCGCGCACAGCATTATAGACAGGATGGCGCACAGAAAGCGTGGCAGAAACCTGCGGGCAGGGACTGCATGGCTGGTTCGACTCCTTACCCGCTGCCAAACAATAGTGCGACAAGCCTGCGTCCCGATTCGCCAGCACTCGATTCTCCTCGTTGACACATTCTGCCTAACTGCGTAGGCTGTCCCCACTAAGCACCCTGTCTCGACTGACAGTCTCACCACGTTTGTGAGGAGGACACGATGCCGCCATTTATGCAGAATTATGCTCCGCACACCTATGCGCTCATGCGCATCGTCACCGGGTTTTTATTTCTCTGGCACGGAACGCAAAAGCTGCTGAGTATCCCGCTGCCGCCGCCCCCGATTCCGCCCTTTGTGATCTATGTAGCCGGTCCTATTGAGCTGATCGGCGGCATCCTCGTGATGATCGGACTGTTCACCGGATGGGCGGCATTTCTCTGCAGCGGGCTCATGGCCTTCGCCTATTGGATGGTGCATGGATCGCAGGCGCTGCTTCCCATTCAGAACGGCGGCGAACTCGCAGCCCTCTATTGCTTTATCTTCTTGTTCATTTCGTCGCAGGGATCCGGCATCTGGAGCCTAGACGCGGCCAGAAAATCCGCGTAGCGACATACTAGGACGGGCGATGATCAGCACGAAGCCTGCCTGGAACTGGGCACCGTCATAATATGGAACTGGCAACGAAGTCGGATGCCGAGATCCTGGCGATTGCGAATCCGCTCATGGACAATCTCATGGAGGCCTCGACGGCCATCGACCATGCTCGCCACGTGAGGGATTTTACCGAGCGTTTGAAAGCGATCGTACAGAAAGACTACCTAGAACACGTCTGCCGGCAATATCAGCGTGAAAAGGGATTCTTTGGCGCCAGAGTAGTCGTCGCCATTTTCCGCCGTCCAGACTCCATCGCCATTGTCTGGAGGCAGCAGTTCACCAAAGTCCCAGGCGACTACGTTGCCGAAATGGTCCTCGTCCAACAAGACGCCCGGTACTTGGTCGACCATGTGATGGTCTTCTGACTTCCGCGCTCCGGATCTCCCTATCGCGCCGGCGCGCCGCCGCTTAGCCTTGGACGTCCGGCAATTGCGTGCCCGAAGAAAGCGGCCTGTCCGCCTCCCGACCTCTGCGCAATCGCGCAAACCGCAACCGCACACGATCGAGATAGAGATAGATCACCGGCGTCGTATAGAGCGTCAGTAACTGGCTCACGAGGAGTCCGCCGACAATGGCAATGCCGAGGGGCTGCCGCAATTCCGACCCAACCCCCGTCCCCAACGCCAGAGGCAACGCGCCGAACAGCGCCGCCATCGTGGTCATCATGATCGGCCGAAAGCGCAACAGGCAAGCCTCGTAGATCGCCGCCTCCGGAGTCTTCCCCTCTTTACGTTCCGCCTCCAAGGCGAAGTCGATCATCATGATGGCGTTCTTCTTGACGATACCGATCAAGAGAATGATCCCGATCAGCGCAATCATGCTCAGCTCCGTCTTGAACAGGAGCAACGCGAGCAGCGCGCCCACTCCGGCGGACGGCAGCGTCGACAGGATCGTCAAGGGATGGATGTAACTCTCGTAGAGAATCCCCAACACAATGTAGACCGTGAGCAGCGCGGCGAGGATGAGAAACGGCTGATTGTTGACGGAGGCCTGGAAGGCTTTGGCCGCGCCTTGAAACGTGCCCTGGACGCCGGCCGGAAGCCCCATTTCCCGCGTCGCCTTTTCAATCGACTGAACCGCATCGCCCAGCGAGGCTCCCGGAGCCATATTGAAGGACAACGTCACACCGGGGAATTGCCCCTGATGGTTGACCAACAGCAGCGTATTCGTCGGTTCATAGCGCGTCACGGCACTGAGGGGCACCTGCGCCCCCGTCGGCGACCGCACATAAATTTCCTGCAGCGTCGAGGGGTGCTGCCAATATTGCGGAGCGACTTCCATAACGACGTGATACTGGTTGAGCGGCGTATACATGATGGAGACCTGCCGCTGACCGAAGGCATCGTAGAGCGTATCGTCGATCAGTTGGGGACTGATCCCCAGCCGGGAAGCCGTGCTGCGATCGAACACCACGAGCGATTGCAACCCCTTGTCCTGCTGATCGCTGTTCACATCTGTAATTTCAGGCAGCGTGCGCAACTGCCGCTCAACCTTGGGTGCCCAGGTGTTCAGCTCGGCCAGATCGACGCTTTGCAGCGTATATTGATATTGGGCGCTGCTGGCGCGTCCACCGATACGCAGATCTTGAATCGCCTGCAGCACGGTTGGGGCGCCCGTCACTTTCGCCAGCTTGGGACGCAGACGGGCAATCACCTGATCGACGCTGATCTGCCGCTCTTCGAGTGGTTTCAGCGAGATAAACATACGGCCGGCATTGGTGTTTCCGCTGACGCCGCCGCCGCTGAATCCCGTGACGGTGTCCACGGCTGGATCGCTCTTAATGATGTCCACGACCTCAGTAAGTTTCTGCCGCATGGCCTGAAATGAAATATCCTGCGCGGCCTGAATATTCCCGAACATGCGCCCTGTGTCCTGCTGGGGGAAAAATCCCTTGGGCACGATGGTGTACAGATAGATACTGAACGCCATTGTGGCCAGGGTCACGACGAGCATGCTGCGCGGATGGCGGAGGACCCAGCCGAGACTTCCCGCATAGCCGCGGCGCAGACGTTCAAAGAACCATTCGCTCATCCGGTACCAGCGCCCATGGGGCTCGCCGGTCTCCGCTTTGAGTACGCGGGCGCACATCATCGGCGTCGTAGTCAGCGACACGACCAGCGACACAAGAATCGCCACGGAGAGCGTGACGGCGAATTCGCGAAAGAGCCGTCCCATCATCCCCCCCATGAAGAGAATCGGGAGGAAGACGGCCACCAGCGAGATGGTCATCGAGAGTACGGTAAAGGTGATCTCGCGCGCGCCGCGCAGCGCCGCTTGCATCGGCTCCATCCCCTGCTCCCGGTACCGGCTGATGTTCTCCAGCACGACGATGGCGTCGTCCACAACGAACCCGGTCGCAATCGTGAGGGCCATGAGCGACAGATTGTCCAGGCTATAGTCCAAGAGATACATCACGCCGAACGTACTGATCAGCGAGACCGGCACCGCCACACAGGGAATGAGCGTGGCCCGGATGTCCCGAAGAAACAGAAACACCACCAGGATCACGAGGCAGACTGAGATCGCGAGCGTCCGCTCGACATCGTGCAACGACGCGCGAATGACCGGGGTGCGGTCCACCACCACCTTCAGCGTCATGCTCCCTGGGATCGACGCTTCCAATTGAGGAAGGATGGCCCGCACACGGTCGACGGTTTCGATGATGTTGGCCCCCGGCTGCCGGTTGATGATAATAAGCACCGCCGGGACGCCGTTCGCCACACCGCTCGTCCGCAGATCCTCGACCGACTGCTCGACCGTCGCGATGTCCGAGAGCCGCACGGCCCGCCCTTCCCGGTAACTCACGATCAGGGGCAGATACTCTTCCACCGTATGGAGCTGATCGTTGCTCCGCACCTCCCAAGTCCGTTTTCCGTCGGACAACTGTCCCTTGGGACGATTGACGTTGGTGCTGCTCAGCATCCGGCGGACATCCCCGAGTCCGATCCCGTAGCTGTTCAATGCGGTGGGATTCAGATCGACACGAATCGCCGGAAGCGAGCCGCCGCCCACCGTCACCTGCCCCACGCCCTCGATCTGCGAAAGTTTTTGCTGAAGAATGCTGGAGGCGACATCGTACATGCGGCCCCGGCTGACAAGATCGGACGTCAGCGACAGGATGAGAATCGGCGCGTCGGCCGGATTGATCTTCCGGTAGGTGGGGCTGTTCGGGAGGGTCGTCGGCAGTTCGCTCCGTGCCGCCATGATGGCGGCTTGGACATCGCGCGCGGCGCCGTCGATATTGCGGCTCAGGTCGAATTGCAGCGTGATATTCGCCGACCCCAGCATGCTCGTGGAGGTCATCTCCGTCACGCCGGCGATGCGGGTGAACTGATGCTCCAGCGGAGCCGCCACCGAGGTAGCCATGGTTTCGGGACTGCCGCCCGGCAGCGTAGCCGAGACATTGATGGTCGGAAACTCTACCTGCGGCAGCGCGGCAACGGGAAGGAAGCGGAACGCGACGAGACCGATGAGCGTGACGCCGACGGTCAATAAGGTGGTGGCGACCGGACGGCGAATGAACGGCGCCGAGATGTTCATAACATTCCCGGGGTAAGCGCCTCTGCGGTCGATGGTTCCGGCCGCCCGTTCCGGATGCGCCGCGCCAATCGGTCGAATGCCAGATACACCACCGGCGTCGTATAGAGCGTCAGCACCTGGCTCACAATCAGCCCACCGATAATAGCGACTCCGAGCGGATGCCGGAGCTCCGACCCCACTCCCGAGCCGATCGCCAACGGAAGCGCGCCCAACAGCGCCGCCATCGTCGTCATCATGATCGGCCGGAAGCGCAACAGACAGGCTTCGTAGATCGCCGCTTCCGGGGTCTTTCCCTCTTTACGCTCCGCGTCCAACGCAAAGTCGATCATCATGATGGCGTTCTTCTTGACGATGCCGATGAGCAGAATGATGCCGATCAGGGCGATGACGCTGAATTCAATTCTAAAGAGCATCAAGGCCAGCAACGCGCCCACGCCGGCGGAGGGCAGCGTGGACAGAATCGTGAGCGGGTGGATATAGCTCTCGTACAAAACCCCAAGCACGATATAGACCGTGACCAGCGCGGCAAGGATCAGCCAGACTTCATTGGCCAGCGACGCTTGAAAGGCCTGTGCCGTACCCTGAAAACTTCCCCGAATACTGACCGGCAGATTGATCTCCCGTGAAACGTCCTCGATCGCGGAGACCGCATCGCCGAGCGATTTCCCCGACGCAAGATTGAACGACACCGTCACGACGGGAAACTGTCCCTGCCGGCTGATGGCCAGAGGGGTCGTCGTTTCGGAAAACTGCGTGAATACATTGAGCGGCACCTGTCCGCCGGTGATCGACCGGATATCGAGAAACTGGAGCGACTGCGGCCCGGTCTGAAATTCCGGCATCACTTCGAGGACAACGCGATACTGGTTCAGCTGCGTGAACATCGTGGACACCTGCCGTTGTCCGAACGCATCATACAGCGTGTCAACGATGAGTTGTGGAGAGATTCCGAGCCGCGAGGCCGTGCTGCGGTCGATCACCAGCAACGAAGCCAGTCCGCGATCCAGCTGATCGCTGCTGACATCGCGCAATTCCGGCAGCGCCTGCAACGCCGTCACAAACGCAGGCGCCCAGCGGCTGAGCTCTTCGGGGTCCGCATCTTCCAGCGTGTATTGATACTGCGTCCGGCTGATCCGATCTTCTACGGTCAAGTCCTGCATCGGCTGGAGGAACAGCGACATTCCCTCCACATCGGCTACCTGCGCCTGGACCCGGTGGATCACATCCTGGACGCTCAGACCCCGTTCGGCCATCGGCTTCAGGTTGATCTGGATGCGCCCGCTGTTCAGCGTGGTGTTGGTCCCGTCCACGCCGATGAACGACGACAGGCTGGCGACGGCCGGATCGGCCAGGATCGTGCGGGCCAACGCCTGTTGCCGCTCGACCATTCCGCTGAACGAGATCGACTGTTCCGCCTCGGTGATGCCCAAGATCGCCCCGGTGTCCTGTGCCGGAAAGAACCCCTTGGGAATGACGATATAGAGCACGATGGTTAGGACCAGCGTACCGGCCGCCACCACCAGCGTGGCCGATTGATGCTGCAACACCCGGCGCAAGGTCCGGCCATAGGCTTCGATGGTCCGATCGAACAGCTGCTGAGACGCGCGATAGAACCGGCCCTGATCCGTCGCCGGCCGGTGGCGGAGCAATCTGGCGCACATCATCGGCGTCAACGTCAGCGAGACCACGGCCGACACGAGAATCGTGGCACTGAGCGTGATGGCGAATTCGCGGAACAGCCGGCCCACCACATCGCCCATGAAGAGGAGCGGAATCAGCACGGCGATGAGCGAAATGGTCAAGGAGAGAATGGTGAAGGCAATCTGTTTCGACCCCTTGAGGGCCGCCTCCAGCGGCGACTCGCCTTCTTCGATATAGCGCGAGATGTTTTCGATCATGACGATGGCGTCGTCCACGACAAAGCCCGTGGAGATCGTGAGCGCCATCAGGGTCAGATTATTCAGACTGAACCCCATGAGATACATCACCCCGAACGTGCCCACCAGCGACAGCGGAACCGCCGCCGCGGGAATGATCGTGGCCGAGAGGGTTCGCAAAAACAGGAAGATCACCAGAATCACGAGCGCCACGGCCAGCATCAATTCGAACTGCACGTCACGCACCGACGCCCGGATCGACGTGGTGCGGTCAGTCAACACCGTGACCTGAACCGCGGACGGCAATGCGCTTTGCAGTTGCGGCAGGAGGGCCTTGATCCGGTCGGCCACGTCGATCACGTTGGCGCCGGGCTGCCGCTGGATATTGACGAGAATCGCCGGCTGCTCATTCATCCACGCCGCCTGCTTCGCATTTTCCACATCGTCGACGACATCGGCCACATCGGACAGATGGACCGGCGCGCCGTTGCGATAGGCCACGATCAGGGGCCGGTAGTCGCGGCTCGACAGCAATTGATCCGTCGCATTAATGATGGAGGCCCGGCGGGGACCGTCGAACGCGCCTTTGGCCTGATTCACATTGGCGGCGGCCACGGCAAACCGCAGATCCTCCAGCGTCAGTCCATAGGCGGACAGCGCGCGCGGGTTCGCTTGGATCCGCACCGCCGGGCGCTGCCCTCCGCTGAGACTGACCAGCCCGACACCGGCCAGTTGCGAGATTTTTTGAGCCAGCCGCGTCTCGGCCAGATCTTCGACTTGCGATAGCGGCAGGGTCGCGGAGGTCAAGGCGAGGGTCAGAATCGGAGCATCCGCCGGATTGACCTTGCTATAGATCGGGGGATTGGGCAAATCCCGAGGAATCAACGTCGCAGCCGCATTGATCGCGGCTTGTACCTGCTGCTCGGCGATATCGAGATTCAAGTCCAGACTGAATTGCAGCGTCACGACCGAACTGCCGCCAGAACTCGTCGAGGTCATCTGGTTCAGCCCGGGCATCTGGCCGAACTGTCGCTCCAACGGCGCGGTCACGGAGGAAGCCATGACGTCCGGGCTGGCGCCGGGATAAAACGTCACCACCTGGATGGTCGGATAATCCACCTGGGGCAGCGCGGAAACCGGCAGCAGACGATAGGCCAAGGCACCCGCGAGGACGATGGCCACCATCGATAAGGCCGTGGCCACCGGCCGCAGGATGAACAGACGGGAGGGATTCACGAGGCCGAACCTCGCTTCGGCCGTTCCGGTCCAGCGGGAGCAGCGGGCGCGTCCGCCGGTTTTGCCGGAGCGCCTTTCTGATTTCGGACCTCGACCTTGCTGCCTTCGCGCAGCTTCTCGGTCCCGTCCACGACGACGATGTCATCAGGAGCCAGGCCGCTGTCGATGGACTGATCGTCACCTTGGGCCGCCCCCACCCCCACCGCCCGGACCGCGACCGTCTGGTCTTCCTTCACCACATAGACGAAGGTACCCTTCGAGCCCCGTTGCACCGCCGCCGCCGGCACAATCGTGACGCCATGTTTGGTTTCCAGTAACAGCCGCGCATTGACGAACTGATTGGGGAACAATTGCCCGTCTTCGTTCGGGAACACCGCTTTGAGTCGGACCGTGCCGGTATTGGAATCGATCTGATTGTCGACGGTAAGCAACCTGCCGGTCGCCAGTTTTTTCTTCTGTTCCCGGTCATACGCTTCCACCGGAAGCGGCTCACCGGTGTGCAGCCGCGCCATAACGGCCGGCAGATTGTCTTCCGGAATCGTAAAGACGACGGTGATCGGCATGAGCTGCGTGATGACCAGAAGGCCGTTCGCGTCGTTCGCCCGCACCATGTTGCCCGCATCGACCAGCCGCAACCCGATCCGTCCGTCGATGGGGGAAGTAATGCGGCTATACACCAGTTGCAACTTGGCATTATCGATCTGACCCTGATCGGCCTTCACGATTCCTTCCAGTTGACGCACCAGCGCCTGCTGCGTATCCAGCTGCTGCTTGGGAATGAAGCCCTGTTTGAACAAATCCTTATACCGTTCCAGATCCAACTGCGCGTTCGTGAATTGCGCCTGATCGCGCGCCATCTGCCCTTGCGCTTGCGTCAACTGCACGTCGAAGGGGCGCGGATCGATCTCCGCCAACAGATCACCCCGGCGGACGAGCTGCCCTTCCTGAAACAACACTTTCATGAGCTGCCCGTCGACGCGACTTTTGACATTCACGGTATTGAGCGGCACCACCGATCCGAGGCCGTTGAGGTAGATCCCGATGTCGCCAGTTTTGGCGGTTGCGACGGCCACGGGGAAAGTACGAGCCCCGCCGCCCGGTGCCTGTCCGGCCCGCGACGGCTCCTCGCCCGACTTCGCAAGCAGCGCGTACCCGGCGAATGCCAGCAGGCAAGCAGCCACGAGACCGATGACCCAGCGTTTGACAATGGTGGCGAAACGAATAGATTCCGACATAGTGTCCTTCTCGTCTAAACCTGATCAATCAGCCGGTGCTCCGGCGACCGGGAGCCGGACAGGCTTGGTTCCCTCACGGCGAAAAGAGGCAACGCGCTCTCACGGAACAGTATAATCAACCGAAGCCTCGATTTACATCGTTTAACCAGAACCGGCGCGGGAAACCGAACGCGCTGTCTGTAGAGCCTCCGCCCATCACTGCGCGCGGCAACCGGCATCTGAATGCAGAGTGCCGCAGAATCTTTGCCCTGGCTGTGCTAAGTTACCCGGTCATGGTGGCGTTCGGATTCTCTCAACATCGAAATCCTCACAGGCTGCGCCTGCGCAGCCTTGCGGTCGCCTCACTTCTCTTGTGGACCACCGTGACCGGCTGCCAGATGCTGGCCTTCAAACCACCCACGCCTGGGATGACGTCCAAGAGCCGTCTCTACACCTCCGTCGTGGATCGACTGGCGCCGATGGTGCAACCGGACATCGAAAAGCAACAAGGCCCTCAACAAACCCGCGTGCTCGCCACCCATGCCATCGGTCGCGATGTCCCGGCGCGACATAAACGGCGGATCGCACTCCAAAGCCTCACAGATCCTTGGGCCGGTTTTGCATCACTGGAGCATCAGGGGCTTCTGATGGCTGACCTGGCCGCAGGCGGCGTGGAGAATGTGCCGGCGCTGCTTGATGTGATGGAAGCCGCCGCCGACCGCACCTCCGAATACTTCAAGCCGATTCCCTTCCCCGGCACGACCGCCCAGAAGGATATCGTGACGTTCCTGACCGACACGTTAGAGGATGCGGCCATTCAGCGGGAAAAGGCGCTGGCGAATCTCTCCGACGATGAGCGGCGGTTTCTCTTCAAACATGCCCGTACAGTGGCCGATCAGTTTGCGCCTCGCTCGAATGAGCCGGTCCAGGAGCGTGCGGCCCGCCGCAAGCTCGATGCGGAATTCGCCCGGCTCGTGGATGAACAGCTCGACTATGCCTCACTCATCGCAGCAGCGCAGACCGTGGCCCGGCTGGGCAACGAGAACGTGCTTCAGCGCCTGGCGCTGACCTTTCAACATCACGCTCCGGTTCAACAGCCTCCCCCCGGCATCACCGGGGACGTGTTGTTCGTGCAGCAGACACGCGCCGGCTTGATTGTCATCGGCGGAGCAGGCGTCAACACCTACGACCTGGATCGCCGCGCGCTGCTCGTCATCGATCTCGGCGGGGACGATACCTACCACGGGAACATCGCGTCTTCCGGCGACATCGACCACGGCATCGGCGTGGTGATCGACCTGGCCGGCAATGATACCTACACGAGCGACCCGCTTGGGCTGGCCACTGGCCGGCTCGGTGTCGGACTGCTGGTCGATCTGGACGGCGACGACGTGTATCAGCTCGATCAAGGCTCCGGCGGCACCGGCTTCGCCGGCATCGGGATGCTCTTCGACCGGAAGGGCAACGATGTCTATATGGGAAACCGGTTCACGCAAGGCGCCGCCTTCGGAGGGCTGGGCCTCCTGATCGACCTGGCCGGCAACGACCGGTATACCAGCCACGCCTTCGCCATCGGATTCGGCGGGCCCTTGGGTATCGGCGCGGTCATCGATCACACCGGCAACGACGTCTATCAATGCGGCGACAAATATCCCAGTCCCTTCAATCAGCCGGATGCGCCCACCGCCAAGCCGGATGACCCAGCCTATCAATATCTCTGCTTCGGCATGGGCAGCGGCGCCGGTCTGGATGGAGGGCTGTCAAAAACGGATGCTCAACTCCCGATCTTGGCCGGCGGACTGGGCTACCTCATCGATCTCGAAGGCCAGGATCAGTATCGCAGCGGCACCATGGCCCAGGGGTCCGGCTACGACTTCGGCGTCGGAGTCGCCCTCGATCTCGACGGCGATGACACCCGCACCGGAGGGAGAACCAGCATCGGGGCCGCCGGTCACTATGGCGTCGGCCTGTTCGTCGATGCCCAGGGCACCGACCGCTATACGTCGTCGGGGCCCAAGCACACGTTGAGCACCGCACACGACCGCAGCGTGAGCCTGTCCATTGACGCCGGATCCAAATCGGACACCTATGACTTCACTCGCAGTACCGGACTGGGAGAGGCCGACAGCGAATCGTGGGCCCTCTTCATTGATGAAGGCGGAGTCGATCACTACCAGGGTCTGGCCGGTTTGGGCCAGGGCAGCAAGGACAGCCTGGGACTCTTCTTTGATCTCGCCGGCATCGACACCTATGACACTCCACAAGGGACGCCCGCGACCGCCGCATCCGGCCGCGGCAATGAACGGACCATCCGCGCCGTCGGCAGCCTGTTTCAGGATCGCTGAATCGGCCGCGCCACCCCGCCCCTGTCTACTCGCATCGAGATCCGGCCATCTTCCCAGCGGCCCTTGACTTGCCCGATCCTCGACCTATCTCTGTGTGCAGACGCTCACCCATTGTGTCTCTGCTCAGGGATGAGAGAGAGAAAGGACTCAATATGGATAGCGAGACCAAAGTGTTGACCCTTCCCGTATTACCTATCAAGCGAACGGTCTTATTCCCCGGCGTCATGATGCCCCTCACCGTCGGTCGCGCCCGATCGATGGCGGCGGTGCAAGCCGCGATGAAGACAGAAGAGAAGATGATCCTGGTCGTGGCTCAGCGCGACTCGCAGACTGAAGAACCGGGCCTCAACGACCTGTACACCATCGGCACCAAGGCGATCATCAAGCAGATCGGCCAATCCTCGGAAGGCGCGATTCATGCGTTTGTCCAGGGCGTCGACCGCGTGGCGGTCATCGAAGAAACTCAATCGGCGCCCTATGCCATCGCGCGGGTCCGGTCGCTGGACCGCCCGTCAGAAACCGGCACGGAAGTGCAGGCCATGCATCGGGCGATTCAAGAACTCGTGCGGGAACTCCCGCGCGTGATCCAAGCCCCTGGCATGCAAGAGGCCAGCGAGGCGTTGAGCCATGAAGATGACCCGGTGGCCTTGGCCTATCGCGTGGCCTCCCTGGTCAACCTCAGTGTGGCGGAAGAGCAAAAACTGCTCGAAAGCACCGCGACACTGGATCTATTGCGCGCACTGTACGTGGCCTTATCCAAAGAGATTCAGATCTTACAGCTCCGTGACAAAATCACGAGCGATGCGCAAGCCAAGATCGGCAAGAGCCAGCGCGAATACATGTTGCGTGAGCAATTGAAAACGATCCAGCAAGAGCTGGGCGAAAACGACGATGATGACAACGAGATCGCCCATCTGAAGAAGCAAGTGGCCGAGGCGGATTTGCCCGACCATGTGCGGAAGGAAGCGGAGCGCGAGCTCAAGCGGCTGGCCAAAGTGCCGCCGTCATCGGCCGATCACCAGGTGCTCCGCACCTATCTGGAATTGGTGCTCGAACTGCCCTGGAAGAAAGCCTCGGCGGATGCAATTGATCTGGCAACCGTCCGGCAGGTGCTCGAAGAGGATCACTACGGCATCACGGAAGTGAAAGAGCGGATCGTGGAGCATCTTGCCGTCTTGAAACTGAATCCATCGGCCAAGGCGCCGATCCTCTGCTTAGTCGGCCCTCCGGGTGTCGGCAAGACGAGCTTGGGCCAATCCATCGCCAGGGCCATGGGCCGGACGTTCGAACGGCTCAGCCTGGGCGGCGTGCATGATGAAGCCGAACTGCGCGGCCACCGCCGCACCTATGTCGGCGCGTTGCCGGGCCACATTATTCAAGCCGTCCGGCGGGCCGGGGTGAATAATCCGGTGCTCATGCTCGATGAAGTCGACAAGATGGGGCGCGACTTCCGCGGAGACCCGGCTGCTGCGCTCTTAGAAATCCTGGATCCGGCGCAGAACCACACGTTCCGCGACCACTATCTGGATCTCCCCTTCGATTTGTCGAAGGCGTTTTTCATCACGACGGCGAATACGCTGGACACGATCAGCCAACCCTTGTTGGACCGGATGGAGATCATCCGCCTGCAAGGCTACAGCGAACATGAGAAAGCGGAAATCGCCCGGCGCTATCTCTGGCCGCGACGGTTGAAGGAAGCGGGCTTGAATGCCGAGCAGGCGTTGCTGTCGGACGAGGTGTTGAATCTCGTGATCGGCCGGTACACGCGCGAAGCCGGTGTACGCCAGCTGGAGCAGATGCTCGGACGGTTGACGAGAAAAGTATCCTTGGCCTTTGCGGAACTCCCAGAGGGCCAAGAGCGTCAGCCGGTCACCATTCGCCAGGACATGCTGGATGAATGGCTCGGCTCGGAACGGTTCATGCCGGAAGAGGCGAGAAAGAATCTGCCTCCCGGTGTGGCGACGGGATTAGCCTGGACACCGGCGGGAGGCGATGTCCTGTATATCGAAACCACGCTGTTGCCCGGCAGTCATGAACTGACGCTGACGGGACAGTTGGGCGACGTGATGCAGGAATCCGCCAGAGCGGCGCGGAGCTACCTCTGGTCGCATGCCGAAAGCATGGGGCTGGATATCTCCAAGTTCAAGCGGAACGGCGTGCACATCCATGTGCCGTCCGGAGCGATTCCGAAAGACGGCCCGTCAGCCGGCATCACGATGGCCACGGCGCTTGCCTCGTCCTACGTGGGCAAAGCCGTCCGCAGCGACACGGCCATGACGGGAGAGATCAGCTTGAGCGGATTGGTGCTGCCGGTCGGCGGCATCAAGGAGAAGGTGCTGGCGGCCCATCGAGCGGGCATTAGGCGGATCATTCTGCCGAAGGCCAACGAGAAGGATCTGAAAGAAGTGCCGCAGGAAGTGCGCGACCAGCTCACGTTCATTCCGGTGGAACGGATCGAAGAAGTTCTGCCGGCGGCCTTCAATCAGGACATCCCTGCAGCCCCACCGGCTGAACGGGATGAGCCACTCGCCACCTCGACCGTCTCGTAACTGCAAGAGGCCCCGGGGAGACCCGGGGCCTCCATTGTTGCATCAGCACCAGATCAGACATCCCCAGAGGAGCAGTCAATTAACCACGCGTATTCCCGTATGTCATGCCCCTACACATCCGAAAGACCTAGTACCGCTTTCCACTGCTCCACATAGGTCCAGTCAATATGCAGATCGGCCTCTCGCATATAGATTTTCTCCAAATCAGCGCGATCCTGTAACCGACCTGCCAGAGTTTTTAAGACAATCAGATCCTCAATGGCCAGAACCGGGACCGGGAGCGATCCAAAGATCACCGTGCGTGTACGTCCCAATGCCGTCCTCAGATACTCAGAATCCGCCAACAACAAATCGACAAGAATTTCTTGATCACGGCGAATGCCCACGATTCGCCAAATCGAGAGATTCCGAAGCACCATCGGTGCGGGATAGATCACCGTGGAATCAAACAACGGCGATACAAGAGACTGCAGCGTATCCCGGGACGGCTGATCGAGCAGAATGAGGAGATCGATGTCCGTCGTAGCCCGAGGCTCAACCAATGCGCTGTACGCCCAGCCTCCCGCGAGAGCATAGGGCACACCACGACGATTGAACTCGGCGATGAGGTCGGAAAGGGCTTGAATTAGGATCGGCCCTGCCGCCATGCCTGCTCTTTAGCCAGTCGGATCTCGTGCATCACCTGCACGATTCCCTGGCCCTGCGGATGGGTTTGCGCAAGCATCGCTTGGCGCAAGGTTAACCCTAACTCGGTGAGTTCGGTGGTCTTACGCAGATTGTCAGCAATCCGCTCGGCATCGGGATGTGTCGCAACTTGTGGCATCAACACGCATCCATGAAAGGAAGAAATCTACACGAGAGTCTACTAGACGACTCACAGAGGCGCAAGAAAGAAGACCGGACTACATGATTGAATAAACAACCTCACCGGCTGAACGAGATGGGCCACTGCCACATCAACCGTCTCGTAACTGCAAGCAACCCCGGCGGAACGCCTGGCCCCCTCCTTCCCCTCGTGCCTTCCAGCTAAAGTCAAATTCTCTGATGATTGTGCCGCCCTCTTGCCAATGTCCTAATTCTGAGACATACTGCGCCTGTGAAGTCGATCACCTTTCACCCGAAAGCCCTGGCATTTATCCGTGACCAGTCGCCATTGCTCAAGCGTGAACTAGGTGAAGCACTCCGAGACCTGCAGAAAGGCATCAGCATAGGCCTTCCACTGAGCAGACCAATGCCTTCTGTCGCATCGGGAGCGCATGAGCTCAGAGTGCGAAGCACGACAACCACGGTTCGAGTATTCTACTTTGTAAAACTGGCTGACACGATTCTGGTGTTTCACGGATTTCAGAAGAAGACGCAGAAAACACCGGCACACGAAATTGCACTCGGCCAACGGCGTTTACAGGAGATGGTTGATGGCAACGACTAGAATCAGCAAACGAGTGACGGTACGGACAGCCAAAGACCTTGGGCAGGCGCTGGGTTTGTCAGTAGCGGACACGGCCGAAATGGAGTTTCGGTCCGACCTCACCGTCGCACTGGCTAAGATCATTCAAGCTGGCCAGCTAACCCATGCAGCGATTGCAAAGAGTGCGGGCACATCAAGAACGCGGGTAACGGCGATTGCAAATGGAAATACCCACGGAGTCTCGACTGATGTGCTGATTCGAGTCCTTGCAGCGACCGGTCATCGGGCTGAAGTCCGGGTCAAGAAAGCTGCGGCGTAATCAACCCACCCCTTCCCTCACTCTCCCAGCAATACCTTGAGCTGAGGTTCCATGCCTTCGGCCCAGACTTGATAGCCCTGTTCATTGAGGTGAAGCAGATCCGGCATGAGGTCTCGCTTGAGTCGTCCGTCACGATCCAGAAACAGGTGGTCGAGATCGAGATAGAATAGGTGCTGACCGTCGGCGAATCCACGGAGACGATCATTGATCGATCCGTTCACGCGCCGCAGGGAATCACTCGAAGTTGCACCACGTGGGAAGATGCCGAGCAGGAGAATCTTGGTCGCCGAAAGCTTCGCACGGAGCAACGTCACAATCGCTTTTATCCCGGCAACCGTCTCCTCCGGCGGGTCTTCTCTTGTCCCCGAGTTGTTCGTGCCGATCATCACCACCGCCACCTTCGGGTGGATGCCGTCAATCTCTCCATGCTGCAATCGCCACAAGACCTGCTCAGTCCGGTCACTGTTGAATCCCAGATTCACCGCCCGGCGATGGGCATAGTAGCGCTCCCACACCTGCCGCCCCTCGTCGCCCCACCCCTGCGTGATGGAATCGCCGATCATGAGCAGATCGACAGATCCCTGTCGCACGCGTGCCACATTGCGTTCATGTTGAGCCATCCACCAGTCGGCAGTCTGTGGAGCGGGAACGACAGCGGGTACTTGTCGATCAGCGGAAAGAATAGTGGCAGCCGGAAAGATGAATGCGCTGGAGAGGATACAAAGAAGAAGGACGCAGGCGGATCGGACATAGCTCGTCATGAGAGCCAACTGTACCAGATTCACGTTGGCAGGTCAGCAAGCGCTGAGAATGCAATGCGCCGATCAGTCAGGCTTGGGCCGTTGATAGCGAAGCGAGTAGTGCCCGCATTTCATGCAGACGACTTGGAACGGCGGAAGAGCCGGATCGTAGGCCTTGTGAATGTAACCAGGCGGCACCGTCGAATCGGGGTAGCCTTGGTTGCGCTGAGAGTCGAGCTCCCTCCCGCACTGGCCATTCGCACAATTCACAGTGAGTGACACGATAGGAGCATTTGTAGACATGACCGCACCATAGCAGGGTCATCGGGCCAAATGTAAGGGGTGCCGGTTTCCAAGGATGTCAGAAGGCCAGAGTGCGCGACGAACTCACCGTCATTCCAGTGGAACGGATCGAAGAAATCCTGCCGGCGGCCTTCAATCAGGACATTCCCACAGCACCATCGGCGGAACCGAATGAACCGTTAGCGACCTCGACAGCCTCGTAATCTTACTAGGGCCTAGCGAAGATTCGTGGCAATCACACTCCACGGCTGTTCTTTATTAACAAAATAAGATGGAATAATCCAAATTCCCCCTCTTATGTACACGTGATTAATCCTAGAATTAAGCGTATTCTTCGACGCTATAAATTAGCAGGAACACTAGTTTATCTTGAGTCTTCACCCAAGAACACAGGATAGACGGTCACGTTTCGTGAATAGATGTATGACTACTGACACAAAAGCATCTCCCCTCTTCGATCTCGACAAATATCTTTCAGCAGCCCGAGACAAATATGACAAGTGCCTTGATGTGGTTGAACACAAGGAAATCATTAGTGGCATTAACGTCACCACAAGGCTTCATCATCTTAAATTTAATGGAAACTGTCAGCCCGCCATTGATGTCCTAACAGGCTACCTCTATGGACGGATCATCGACTATTGCCTTGCCATGAAGAATCGCCCTGCACTCATGACTTCTGAAGAAGCGGCCATGTTTACGAAGGAGGCTAAACGGCTTTTCATAAATCCTACCCCAAAGCCGGATGATCCAGACAAGACAGGAGAAGCAGGCGAGATCCTATTATATTTCCTGTTGGAGACAGTGCTCGGCGCTCCACAAATCGTCGCCAAGATGGATCTCAAGACAAATCCGAAGTTGGAGAGCCACGGTTCTGACGGAATTCATATGAAGTGGAATGAGCCTGAAAGTATGGTTGACCTTTATTTTGGAGAATCTAAACTATACCAAGATGTTGGCCAAGCCATGACTGCTGCATTAGCCAGCATTAGAGATTTCCACGATAAAGACATATTCCAACACGAGTGCAAGATGGTCACCAAGCATTTCAAGTATGCACAACCGCAAATTCAGCATGCGGTTGCGGAACTCTTTGATTCAGGGAAGCCGGGAATTGGAGTAAGAGTCAATCACGCGTGCCTAATTGGATACAATTGGGCTGAGTACGGGAAGTTGCCTTCCTTGGCTCAGCAAAAACTCACCGAGGATTTCCGCGCTCGCTATCTTGCTGACGCACCAAGATTGCACCAGCTGCTACAGACGCGCTTTGATACTTGGTCCAAAAAAAACCTCCGATTCGAAGTTTTCTTTCTTCCATTTCCAACGGTTCAGAATTTTCGAGATGCATTCAATAAGGAACTAACGTGACGACTTCATAGATTAATTTTACACAAAACATGCCAATTGAAGAACAAACATCTTTTACTGCTAACTTTCGCAAGCTTCTCCTAGCTGACCTTTCCCTTCAACTGCCTGGCAGCCCACTTAGCTCAAGTGATGGCTATGTTCTTACTGAGCATGAGGTCTTTGCACTTCTCAGCCACGCATCAATACTAGCTATATCCTCAGCAGCAGAAGATCGTGCCTTGGCCTATGAAACAACAACACGGCTGATTGAAACCTTACAAAATAGTATACCGGCCGTAATCGCGTGCACAGATATAGTCTTGTCCCGCCTAGGGAATTTCCCAGGAAGAAAACTACTTCGAACAAGATATACATCCACACCCGAGAACCCTCCCCACGTCCCCGTTCTTCTCGCGTTAGAACGAGCTGCCCGAGAAATTGAAAATTCCGTCTTTGCACCAGACGGCAGTGGAGTAGCACTCACAGACTTCCAGTTTGACCTATTCTCCTCTCTAGACAACTCAGGAACAGTCAGTGTTTCAGCCCCAACTTCAGCAGGAAAGAGCTTTGTTCTCGGCTTAGACCTTGTCCGAAGATTACGAAAAGGAGATCGCGCGAATATCGTATATCTCGTCCCCACCCGCGCTCTAATTCGTGAGGTCACGCTTAAAACTCGGGTTCTACTTAGGCAAGCTGGGCTTGAGATGGTTCCTGTTCGAACTGTGCCATTTCCCGTTGACCAAGAAAAGGCACCGCATGGAGCAGTGTATGTACTCACACAAGAACGACTGGTGAGCCTACTGCATTCCTCACGTGGAAAAGCTTGGATCACAAGAATCCTAGTAGACGAGGCCCAAGGGATTCAGGACGATGCACGAGGCATTATTCTGCAAAGCGCGGTAGAAATGGTGATACGGCAATTCCCGACTGCTGAGGTACATTTTGCCAGTCCGTTGGTTAAAAACCCCAGTTATCTACTCTCCCTATTTGGCAGGAATGAGGGAGGGCGGTCGATCTCAGAAACTGTGTCACCCGTATCTCAGAATATAATCCTGGTTTCTGAGGTCCACAGGAAACCCACACAGGCCAATTTTGAGTTATTAGCAGATCATGACCGAATCGCACTTGGCGTTCGCGATCTCGGCTTCTCTTTCAGAGGAACCATACATAAGCGGCGATCGAAATTTGCACAAGCCATCACAAGGGCTGACGAAGCTACCTTAATCTATGCTGATAACCCTTCTGGCACTGAGGAAGTCGCCCTAGCACTAATCGAAGGGCTCGGAGAACCTCATGATGTTGATCAAGAGATCCAGCAACTTATTGAATTCATTCGAGTCGAAGTCCACCCGGATTATCCTCTGGTAAAAACACTTCCGCATGCAGTCGCTTTTCACTATGGCTTCATGCCATCGATTGTACGTGCACAAATTGAAGAGCTATTCAGACGCGGGAAAATAAGGATAGTCTGTTGCACCAGCACGCTCCTGCAAGGTGTGAATCTGCCAGCTAGGCACATAGTGATTGAGAATCCCCATCGTGGACAGGGCAAACCAATGACACGGCAAGCTTTCCTAAACCTGGCAGGCCGTGCGGGAAGGCTAGTTTCAGAATTTCATGGAAACATTTGGTGTCTTACACCAGCCAAGTGGGACGTGCCTTCATACCAGGGAGATAAGCTCCAAGATATTGCATCTTCCATGAATGAAGTGATGAGCGATGGGGGAACTGCCATCCAACGCCTCCTCGCAGGACAAGCAGATCCGGATGAAATTGATTTAGCCGAAGCAGCTTTAGGAAAGCTCTACTGCGATTTCACAATGGCAGGAAAAAGCCTTGCTCAGTCAGAATACAAAACGCAGGACAATCAAGCCATGCTTTCGGAGACTGACCGACGATGCGCTGCAATTGTTGTGACAATCCCTCGTGAAATCATAGACGCCAATCGTTCCGTGCGACCCGACCGACTGCAGGCGCTGTACTTGCACATGAAGTCTCAGCCTGACCCTACTGTACTACTTCCATTGAAACCAGGCGCTTCAGGTTCGAATCAGCGCATGGAAGAAATCATCCTGCAAACCCAGAAATATTTAGAAGGAACTGATACTGAGAGCAATGCCAGCTATAAATTCTACAAGATGCTTGCCACTCGCTGGATCTACAATATGCCTCTCGGC
Source organism: Nitrospira lenta (assembly GCF_900403705.1). Lineage (NCBI taxonomy): Bacteria > Pseudomonadati > Nitrospirota > Nitrospiria > Nitrospirales > Nitrospiraceae > Nitrospira > Nitrospira lenta. Next base: position 272,660 of record NZ_OUNR01000016.1, read on the forward strand.
CAAATTATTAGGGAGCACCTTGCACACCTCCGCAAAAAAGGGGACTCGCGCTCGAGTTCAGTAATAATTCGAGACCTTCTCAAAACATTGGAAAGGTATATCCGTTTTCGACTTGTAAAACATTACATGGCTTACACCAGCCTGCTAGCTCTGGTCCTGAATGAGGCAGGGCAGACGGAGCAGGCCAAAGCGGTTGAGCCTTTCCACGTTTACCTAGAATGCGGTGCTTCAGATAGATCAGCACTTAATCTTATCGCACTAGGACTTTCCCGAGCGACAGCACTCGCCTTGTCCAGTGCAATTAATCTTCCAGAAGAAGCGTCCCCTGAAGACTATCTCAATCAGTTGAATAACTTCGATCTTGAACAGACAGGAATTCCAGGATTGTGCATTCGCGAAGTCAGAGAGCTTCTTGGCATATAGATCCAGAGAGATAAAAGGTCTCGGAACCATTTCATTGCGCTGGACGAACCCAAGGAAGAAACCGGATCGCGGGCACAACCCATGACCGACAAGTACAATCTTCACCGCTTTCTCGACGCGCAAGAGCGCGTCTATGACACAGTCCTTCATGAACTTCGAGCCGGGAGAAAGTCGAGTCACTGGATCTGGTTTATCTTTCCTCAGATCGCAGGACTTGGTCACAGTGGAATGGCGCAGAAATTCGCCATTGACTCCCTCGACGAGGCCAAGGCCTATCTGCAACACCCTGTCCGGGCCCGCAATATTCACGAAAACTTCTACTGCAACCGCCGATACACCGCTACGACAAGCCTAACGGCGGGCGGACTCGCCGCTCAGTCAGTCGACATACTGTTTCAAGTATGCCTCCCTTCTTCGCAGCTCCGCGCGCCCGTCTCGCATGGTGTCTTGGCGGTTTCGTCACGAACTCTCGTGAATACTGCGGGCTGGGTCCCAGGCTCAGAGCATGTACGCAGCTTGTTCTCAACGTGGAAGGGCGCAGCGCTGAAGAGATCTTCTCCTACCCGGACAATCTTAAATTCCGCTCCTGCATGACCTTGTTCATGACCGCGACCACCGACAACACAATCTTCAAAGATGCTCTTCTTAAATACTTCGACAGCAAGCCTGACACCTTGACCCTCGACCTCCTGGCACATCGATAGCTTTCGTCCTCCTCTCCCAAGTGCGGCGTAGACGACACCCCGTCTGCGACTTGCACGAAGGCGCTTGACCTCCTAACCCTTTTCTCACTAAGGGGCTGGGGCTCAATGCGAACGTCGCCGGAGGAGCGGGGCCCCATCGAGGGTCCGCTAAGAAGGGAAACGGAAACTGACCGAGTCTGCGAGGGAATTTCCGAAGGCTGCCGCTTAGCGGAGCCCGCATGGGTCGCTCCGGGAGGTGCGAGAGCAGTTGAGCCCCAGCCCCACATCCACTTTCCTTGCCCTTCCGTATTGGCTTATGCAAGGATGAGTTTCGTTATTCCACTGACCATCACATTCCCCCTCTGAAGCGATAAAGGAGATGCCCTATGCCTCCCAAGATTGAGATCCCCGCGATTGTCAAAGTGGCGAAAGCCGACGAAGAATGGAAGAAGCAGCTGTCGGCTGCGGCCTATCAGGTGTTGCGCCACGAAGATACGGAACGGGCGTTTACGAGTCCGCTGCATGAGAATCACGCCTCTGGCATCTATTACTGCGCGGGTTGCGATCTCCCCGCCTATTCGTCGGAACAGAAGTTCGACAGCGGCACCGGCTGGCCCAGCTTCTGGCAGCCGATCGACCCGAAGGTGGTGGAGACGCGCACCGACTCGAAGTTCTTCATGACCCGCACCGAAGTGCACTGTGCCCGCTGCGGCGGCCACCAGGGCCATCTCTTCGATGACGGTCCGAAGCCGACCGGACTCCGTTACTGCATCAACGGCGTCTCGCTGAAATTTGTCGCAGGGTAATCGCCGGCCCGGTCGCAATTCGATGGCGTGAACCTCCCTAGGTTGTTCCTCTCAGGTGCTACCCGCTCCCCCCAATGGACGGGTAGCACATGCCCCCCGATCCATGTACAATCATTTCTCCATCTCCTGGAGACTGAGTCTGTATGTCACGTTGGGTTTCGCTCAGCAGTCTATGCCTCTCCAGCCTTACCCTGATCTCTTGCGGTAATGGACTCTCGCCGTTTGCCTCGGACACCGATCCCTGCTCCCTCATCACGTCGGCAGAGGCCGAACGCGCTCTGGGCGAACCGGCTCGCGAGGGCCAGCGCACTGATGCGACCACCTGTGTCTTCAAATCTACCCGCGACAGCGCCAATGCCGTGACCGTGCAGGTGGACGAAACCCCTGGCAAGGACCGGCGCGCCAGATTCAATAAAGACCGGCTCAGACGCGATAGCGTGCTTGTGTCCGGTCTGGGAGATGGGGCGATTCGGATCGACTCCCCGCCCTCATTGTCGCGAGTGACCTTCTTAAGCGGCGACAATCTTGTGACGGTCATGGTCTCATCTATTCATGCCAGCAACCTCTCAGACGCCGTGATGACCATCGGCAAGAGCGCAGCGGAACGGTATGGCGCCGCCGTCATGGCCTCCCGGATTCCGCCTCCGCCTTCCGTGGCGTCTGCGGACGCGGCCACGGCCGATCGCCAGACGGGCGCTCCGTCGCTCTTGCGCACTTCGCCGGTGTCCGTCTCGCAGACACGAACTGTCGGCGACACAGATTCGACCGGCCCCACCAAATCCGCGACGGTCGAGACCGGCGCACTCGTCGGCACCTGGCAGGCGCACGCCCTCCAGGGCACGACGAAGCACAATTACCTGCTGGTGGTCGGACAGAATCAATCCTGGACGCTCTCGTCCCTCACGCAATTCGACGGGGTGCTGGATGCCGAGTCCGGCCGCTGGTCGCTTGGCCGCGCGAATACGTTCAAGGGCCAATCGTGGAAAGGCACCTATGTGGCGGAGCAGCCCGATTCCTTTGTGACCACCGGCAGCCTCCACAGCACCTGGACCCGATTGGACGGCGAGCAACCGCCCAGCAAGATTCCTCCGGAACTCTGGAGCCTGCGGAACAACACCACGAGCGTGCCGGTCTTTCAACTCAAGAGCGTGGATCGCGCGCTGGTGGGAGTCTGGGAAAGCACGGGCACCTATGCCGGCGGGCCGGCCACATTTGTCTGGACGATTAAAGCGTCTGCGGCCACGGATCTGTTTATCATGGATCAAACCCGCGGAACGATCGTGACGAAGGGCGGCATTGTGCAGTTGCAGCCCACCCAAAAACGCCAGCGGAATTTGGGCATCGTCGCCACGCAGGACGGCGGCTTCACCACCAGCGACGGAAAAACCAGCCTGCGCTGGACACGCCTCACGCCACAAGCGGACACCACACAACCACTCTAGCGATACCGGGCACGCAACATCCCCGTGCCCGTTGCAGGGAGCTATTGCCATGTTCACGACACATGAGACTATCGGATTCGTCGGCGTCGGACGCATGGGCGCGAATATGGCGCGCCGCCTGAAAGACTTCGGCTTTCCAATTTCGGCCGTGTATGACCGGCAGGCCTCCGTCGCCGCGGCCCTGGCGAACGAACTCGGCTGTCAGGCCGCTGTGGACCCCGCAGCCGTGGCCCAGGCCTCACAGACCGTCATCACCGTGGTCACCGACGATGCGGCGATGGATCAGATCTTTGCCGTCGATACCCCTGCCAGCCTCCTCACCCACGCAAAGGGCCGGCTCTTCATCAATTGCGCCACGGTCTCTCCATCGATCCATCGTGAGGTAGAACAGCGAGTCACCGCGCTCGGCGGCGCGTCACTCGAAGCCTGTATGGCGAGCAGTATCACTCAAGCGCGGCAAGGCACGCTCTATCTCATGTGCGCCGGCCGGCGGATGGCCTTCGAGCGGGCCAAGCCGATGCTGGAGACGCTGGGACAAACCGTCCGTTACGTCGGAGCCAGCGGGACGGCGGCGGAGGTGAAGGCGCTGGTGAATATGGTGATGAACTGCAATACCGCGGCACTGGCGGAAGGACTTGGATTGGGACAGGCTCTCGGATTGGATCTGACGATGCTCCGCGAGGTGTTCAGTCAAACCGGCGCAAACTCACGCGTGCTGGAGACCGACGGGGAAGACATGCAGCAGCGAGCCCACGACTGCTATTTTTCCGCGGCTCATGCCGCGAAAGATTCGGGCATCGCCATCGCAATGGGCCGCGCAGCCGGACTGACGCTCCCCGTGGCGGAGGCGGCGCTGGCGCAATATCAACGGCTGATCGCGAGCGGGAAAGGCGAGCTGGATAAATCGGCCATTGCCGAACTCACCTTCAAAGACCGGCTGGCTGGATAGCGCACTGCCCCGTACCGGCTGGGCTGGAGACCACTCTAGACTTCGATTCGAATGCCGCCAGCACAGCGCGGACTTTCGAGACCAGGATGGAAGGAGAATAGGGCTTCTTCAGCATCCACCCACCCATGACTCCCTCAAAATTCGCATACGACACCAGGCCCGACACGAACAAGACGGGCAACTCCGGTCGCTGGATGCGCAATAGATGAGCTAATTGCGGTCCGGACATCTTCGGCATCACGATATCCGCCACTAAAATTGAGATCTGGTCACTCTGATCGTCGAACAGCGCCAGCGCCTGCTCTCCATTTTCCGCGTACAACACCTGATAGCCGTGAAGTTCCAACATCTGACCGGTCACATGACAGACCGCAGGATCGTCATCGACGACCAGAACTTTTCCGGACTCTGCGGGTTTTCCTGCCTCAACCGATTGCGCCATCTTCGAGCCGTTCATGCCCCCTCCTTGAATAAACCGCTCCAGATGTATCATGGAAGTGGCGCGCGGCCAAGGACAAGATTGGTTTTAACCGGCACGGACCCGCTCTACTGGATTCCGGCAAATCGGCTCCAGAGGCTGATCGCCATCCACAACACAAGCGCGACAAGCCCGAGGAGAAGGCACACCGTCCCGCCGACGATGCCGACGACATAGGCCCAATCATAGCGCGTGCGTCTGGTGGCTTGCGTCGCTGCCAGGCGAAGCAGATCGGCATTCCGGCTGTTGCTGCGAAACCACACCGAAAAGAGGTCGCCGAGGATGGGAATCGCACCGACGACTCCGTTGATCAGCAGATTCAGACTCATTCGAGTGAGGACGATACGCGGCACCTCCAGCCGCACGGCCATGCCCAAGATGACCGTCCCCATCAGATTTGCCAGCACATCGCCGATGCCTGGAATCAACCCAATCAACGGATCGAGTCCCAGATAGAGCGAGGTCCCCGGAATCTTGACCGTGGTATCCAGCGCCTTCGCCAACACTACCGCCGTCTCGACGAGCGCCTGGCGGCGGAGTTCTGTCTCGGATGAGTCCTGCGAGGGACCCGGCGAGGGGTTAGCCACGGCGTTGCCTGACCGCATGGTCCTTCAACCAGCAGCGATCCATCACGACGGCGAGGCCGGCTTCTCGTGCGAGCTGCGCCGCTGCTTCGTTGATAACACCTTCTTGCATCCAGATGGCTTTCGCGCCACGCACAATCGCTTCTTCGACGATCGGCAAGACGTCTTCCGACTTCCGAAAGATATCGACCAGATCGATAGGACCCGGCACAGCGGTGAGCGACGGATAGGCCGGCTCGCCGATGACGGTCCGTTCATTGGGATTCACCGGAATGACCCGATAACCATGTGTCTTCATATAGGCGGCCACGTGATTGGACGCGCGCGCAGGATTAGACGACGCACCGACCACAGCAATCGTCCGGCAGTCCGCCAGAATCTGTTGAATCGTATCGTGTTCAGACTGGTCCATGGCCCCACCCTACCATGTGTCACGGTCCTCAGAAAACGGGTGAAAGGATCGGCCCCTTGACGACATATCAGGGATAGGTCATATCACCTACGCTCTGGGTCGCATTGATCCAGAGCGACACTCTTTACGATGGAGGCTCCCATGCGACCTAGCTGGCGTACGATACTCACTCCGGTGCTGCTCTCCTGTGCCGGTCTTTTCGCCCTGGGGACTCCTCCGCTAAGCCTGGCCGAAGATACCGCGGGGTCGCTGCCCTTGTCCAAGATCATCCTCTACTCCAGCGGGGTCGGCTACTTTCAGCATGACGGCACCGTGACCGACCGAACTCAATGGGATCTGCGGCTCCAGACCAATCAGATCAACGACCTCTTGAAGAGCCTCGTGGTGCAGGATTTTGGCGGCGGGAAAATTTCCACCGTCACCTATGGATCGCGCGATCCCATCACGAAAACCCTCGGCAGCTTCGGCATCAATTTGAATGGGAACCCAACCCTGGGCCAGATCCTGACGCAGATACGCGGCGAACGGGTCGAGGTCACGGCACCCAATCCCCTGCTGGGCACCATTCTGGGCGTGGAAAAGAAAACGGAATCGCTGAGTGATGGTCAGTCTCGTCGAACCATCGAGCAGGAATACCTCAATCTTCTGACCGACGACGGGTTTCGCTCGCTCCCGTTCGCGCAGATCCAGCGAGTCAAATTATTGGATGCCGGCTTGAACGCAGAACTGCAACAAGCCTTGGTCACACTAGCCGGCCAGCACGATGCGCAACGCAAGACCGTCTCCATTGTGTTCGATGGCACCGGACGCCGCCCAGCCCGTGTCGCCTATTTGACCGAAACACCGGTCTGGAAAACAACCTATCGCCTGGTACTCGATGAGGAGCACGCGCCCTACCTGCAAGGCTGGGCCATTGTGGAGAATCAGACACATCAAGACTGGAAGAATGTGACGCTGTCGCTCATTTCCGGTCGGCCCATCTCTTTCACCATGGACCTCTATCGGCCGCTCTACAATCCCCGACCGGTCGTGGAACCGGAACTCTATGCGAATCTGAAACCTCAGACCTACGGGGACGCTCTGGATGAGGCAAAATCCTCGATGCCGGCGGCGACCTCTCCAGCCCGAAGCGACATGAAGAAGGAACGGTTACTAGGCAAGCTGGCCGAAGGCTATGCCAGCGCGCCGTCGGAAATGGCCATGGCCGATGACCGAGAGATGGGGCGAATCGACCAGGGCGTCACCTCGATGGCCATGACCGAAGACAAGGGTGAGCTATTTGAATATCGCCTGGATCAACCGGTCACACTAGACAAACATCAGAGCGCGTTGTTGCCGATCATCGGCCAATCACTCCAGGGTCAGAAAGTCGCCGTCTATAACCCATCCGCCAATGCCACGCATCCGCTCCACGGCTACCGCCTCAAGAACAGCTCTACCCTGCATCTGATGCAAGGCCCCATCACGGTGTTCGATGGCGGCGCCTACGCCGGCGACGCGCAGATCTACGATTTGGCGCCGGGGCAGGATCGTCTGATTAGTTACGCCCTCGATCTGAAAACGGAAGTTGAACCCAAGATCGAAGGCGGCACACAGGAACTCGTAACGGTCTCGCTTAAGAAGGGCACCATGCTGGTGTCTCGTCGGCTGGTTGAGGATCGCACCTACCTCGTCAAGAATCGCGACCAGAAGCCCAGGACCGTCTTGATCGAGCACCCCTATCGAGCCGACTGGAAACTGGTCGAACCGAAGGATGCGACCGAACGGACCAGGGACCTCTATCGGTTCAGCATCGCGGTAGCCGCCGGAAAAACCGCTACCCTGCGCGTGAAAGAAACGCTCCCGATCCAGGAATCGATACTCTTGATGGAAAGCGGCCTCGACCAGATCGCCTATTTCCAACAGGCCAAAGAGGTCAGTGCCAAGGTCAAAGAGGCGCTGCACCGGGTCGTGCATCTGCGCAGTAAGCTCGATGAAGCCCGCGCGCAACGAACCAGACTTGAACAACGCATCGGCGAGATCACGGCTGAGCACGGTCGCATTCGCGAGAACATGCAGCGGCTACAGCAGAACTCGGATCTGCACAATCGTTATGTGAAGAAGTTAGATCAGCAAGAAACGGAACTGGAGAAGCTTCGCAAAGAGATCGAGGCGCTTAAAACAACGGAGGAAGAACGCCGGCAGGAACTGCAGACCTACGTCATGAGCCTCGATCTCGCGTAACGTCAGTCCTGCAATCTGAAGAAGGCTTGAACCTGCTCGGCCGGCACACACCCGGTCAGCAAAAAGCCTCCCGGTGAGACCACCAGAGGAACTCCGGCCTGGCCAGTCTCGTGCCAGGCCGCTTCCCACTCCCCCATCACCTGGTCGAGATCACTCCCGTCTGTAATCCCGAACTCGTCGAGGACAAGCGGGTTCGAAATGTCTTGTCCATTCACCCAGAATGCGTGGTACAAGGCGCGCACCGTCTGCATCCCTGCCACACGATCACGCTGGAACAGCGATGCGGCCAGGGCAATCGCCGGTCTGGTATTCGGTTTACCGGAAGGCAGCGCGATCGGAAGCCCCGGCGCCAACCGTTGAACGACCGCCACCTCATGGCGCAATTCCGCCCCTAACGACCCGTCCCACGCCTTCATGGGACGCGGCAGATGCGGCGCATGTTGCACCCCCCGCCACTCACAGCGATCAATGAGCTGCAGGTCATACAGCCGCTCATGCAGGGCGTAGCAGAAGGGGCAATTGAAATCGCTGTAGAGCACATAGCCTGGCATCACCGGTCGACCCTCCGATATGAAGACAGAACGTACACGATGCAGACACGAAGGGTCCAGTGGCTTGTGAAGGATATATCTATTGGGAAAGACGCGAGCGAGACGATCCCTATCCGCCGCAAAGAATCCGGTCGAGGGTCCCGCGCAGTGCCGGAAGCGTCACCGGCTTGGTGAGAACAGCATCCATTCCGGCATCCAAGCAAACTCGCTCGTCATCGGCGGAAGCATGGCCGGTCAGGGCAATGACGGGAATATGCTTGCCCTGACTCTTCTCTCGTTGACGGATCGCACGAGTCGCACTATAGCCGTCCATCTCCGGCATCTCGCAGTCCATCAAGATCGCATCGTAGGGGGTTCTCGACGCGGCTTCTACCGCCTCGCGACCATTCCGGGCAACTTCCACTTCGAAGCCGAGCTTCTGAAGAAACTTGCATGCAACGACCTGGTTAATCTCGTTGTCATCGGCGACCAGGATGCGCTTCGGAACGCTGGCTCTGGCCTCATGCGTGCTCACGGTTGCGATAACCGGTTCGACCTGTTCTCGCTGAATCGCCGGTAGCACCAGGGTCGTGTAGCGGAAAGTCGTCCCCTTCCCAGCCTGGCTTTCGACCGCGATCTCTCCCCCCATCAGCTCCACAAGCTGGCGGCAGATCATCAACCCGAGGCCTGTGCCACCAAATTTCCTAGTCGTCGAGGCCTCCGCCTGCGAGTACGCCTGAAAGAGTCTGGTCTGCTGCTCATCCGTCATCCCGATACCGGTATCCTCAATCCTCCAGCCCAGCATAATGCTATCAGGCAGGTGCGCAGGGGCCGACTGCAACGCGACCGAAACCGCCACGCGGCCCTGTTCTGTAAACTTGATCGCATTGCCGACCAGATTGAAGAGAATCTGACGAAGGCGCACCGGATCTCCTCGCAGACTTTCCGGCACATCCGTCGCCACATCCACCGTCAATTCCAACGTCTTCTTCTTTGCCAATTCAGAAACCAGGAGCAGGACATCCTCGATGAGCGAACGAAGATGCACATCCGCTGTTTCCAGGGACATTTTCCCAGCTTCGATTTTCGAAAAGTCCAGGATGTCATTCACCAGAGCCAAGAGTGCTTCGGCAGACCGATGCATGCTTTGCAGTAATTGCCGTTGTCCATCGGTCAACGACGTATCTTGCAACAACTGCGTACACCCCAACACTCCGTTCATCGGGGTCCGGAGTTCATGGCTCATGGTGGCCAGGAAAATCCCCTTCGCGCGGGCAGACTCTTCCGCGACGTCTTTCGCACGACGCAACGCCACGTCCGCGGTCACGTCCAACCCATAGGCTCGAATCTGATCGAGATCGCCCAAAGGGAAAAACGACCAGGCGATCACCCGTTCGGCGATCGCATGCTCGATGCGACAGGTCGCAGAGCGGGTGCGCAAACAGTCCTTGAGAATGGCCTCAAGACCGGGAGGGAGCATCGCCTCGATCCCTCGCTCAAGTGCGCCGCACTCGGTCAGAAGCTCCACCATGGCCCTGTTGGCATAGAGCATCCCGCCGGCCCCATCGAATTCGACAATTGGATTCGGTGAGTCCTCAGCGAGTCGCGCGACTCGCTGCACGTCTCGCTGCACCTCCATCTCAGAGGTCAAGTCCCGCGTAACAATGACTGCGCCAACGCGCTCAGCCAGCTGCACCCTCGGCCAGAATGTGGTCGAGAGTTCAAACCGGGTTCCATCCCCTCGCGTCCACTGATGGGACGGCAGCATCGTCACTTCGCCGGTGCTCATCATCTGTTGAAACGGAGCCCCCCCCGCTTCGTTAGGCTCAGAAAACCAGCAATTCATCAGCTCCTGAAATGACTGGCCGATGATCTCGCGTGTGCGTCCGACCAGCTGCTGGGCCATTGGATTCACGGACACAATATGCCCGCTCCGGTCAACGACAAAGACGGCGTCGCCTGACGATTCCATCAACAGAAACGCGTCTTCTCGAGTCGGCAACCAGGACATCCGTCCCGGCCCGCGCGCACTCGATTCCGGTTGAGGCTGGCCACTCATGCGGCCACTTGCCTCAGAATCGATTCCACATCGATGCCTTCCCGTTGTGGGTCCCGAATGTCATGAATACTTCGTCCGCCTTCCGGCTCTTGCGCAAGATCCAACTCCTGAGGGGGCACACAAGATGCGCCTTTCGCATCCCGACAGAGATACAAGATAGGAAGGTGGGCCTTTCCGGGGGTAATGGATCCCACGATACCAACCTCTCCTGTTTTCAAGGCCACAAGACTGTAGAGCGGAAACACGCCGATCGCTCTGATCAAATAAGACACCTGGTCGAGTAAATACGGCTGGTTGCGGTATCGCTGATACAGTTGCGTCATTGCTTGATTGGACGACATAGGAGGGCCGCCCGTTTGGCCGGTCAACAGTTCATCATACTGGTCTACAATTCCCACCAGCGCAGAATACGCCCGGTCTTGTTCTGACTGCCCTTCTGTATCGACTGGGCGCGCTGGGTCAATATGATGATGCCTGATGATCGTGAGCACCTCCACGTCGCGAACCCCGCTTTTCTCCAATACCAGAAGTCCCTGCGCCGGATGGCTGTCGTAGAGAGCTTGCTGCGCCGGCGGCATAGACTTGGTGCGTTTCAGAATATTTTTTGGTAGGCGGACAAGACCCACATCATGCAGAAGCGCGGCCACCCCTACATGTTGTAACGCTTCACGCGGATAGGCCAGCGCCTGCCCAATAATGACCGACAGTGTGCACACGGTGAGGCCGTGCTCGTGCAAGGTCGGATCTTGCTCCCGCAGCCCCATGACGGCGTAACAAGCCGCCTGCCGCTCGAAGATGAACCCGATCATCTCATCGACGAGCTGACTGGCTTCCGCGTACGACACCAGCCCTGTCGCCCGTGTGCCTTCAAAGATATGATTGAGCCGGCCAATCCACTCCGCCCGCCGCTGTTTTGCCAGTGCAAGATTGTCCGCCAGCATCACGGTCGTCCGTTCCAGCGGCGCGTCCGTAGCGCCCGATGGACCGGCGGCCTCCGGCTGTCTCTCAAGGACCGGGGCAAGATTGTCTGGCGTTATCTCAAGTACCGCAAGATCAAGTCCTCGCTCAGTATCAATTGTCACCCGCGCGATGCCCGATGCCCGCAGTGTGTCAATTTCTGACTGCGTACTAATTTGAAATTTATGCCGGAGAAACGGCGTGTGAAGCCAGGAGCGGTCCACCCCGATGAGATACATCCCGACTTTTAAATCTGACAGCTGAATGGTGCGATGCGCCATCTTGTTACTGGCCCTTCACATATCAGAACACACATGTAGCCCTCTTGCATCGGTCGGTTTCCGCTCAAACTTGAATACCTCCCGTAGAATTCGAATCCAGTGATCCCCGTCTTTGACAAATGCTCTCCGATTTACTCGATTCATGGATTTACGCCTTCCTGCCAGACACGTATGACGACCGACACAGAACCTACATGGACAGAGCTATATTCTCCTCAGAGAGACGACGTGGCCGATGAATACGCTTTCGGGTCACCGCTTTTCTGTCGAATACAATCTCACGAGAACTGAGACACGCGCGCGCAGCGGGGCCGGGCGCCTGTGCGCCGATCAAACCATAGAAGCTCCGCTGTCACTCTTGCGCACTTGCCGGATTCCTGAAGGACTTCTCGGTGGCGTCGAGGAGTTCGCATGAGAGGAAGAATCGCGGCATAGCGAGCATCCGCACGAACACTGGCACAACTGATCGTCCGTTGGTCTGTGCCGTTTTAAAGCCACGCAGGATCTCTCCTACAACGCTGGCAGAATTAGCTCATAGCTTCGTGCTCGGCAGCGTGGACATCATTAAAGATGATCAAGGGCTTGGAGATCATGCCTTCTGCCCTTTCGAAGAACGCATCCGGCGCTGCATCACATCCATTCGTGACGCCAGCCGCTCTGGAGAAGACCCCATCAGAGAGATGTGCGAGCTCTACGGCCGCGGCTGTGTCTTCATTCTGGGAAGCCAGATTCGGAAATCTCCGAAAGACATCGCGGCATCTTGTGAGCGTTTCATGCGGAGTCTCACGAAATGTTCCGATGCTCATTGAAGCCGGTTCGTGCTGTTTCCTTGCGAGTCAGCTGCACTGTAGCCCCGCAGAATCTGCTACACTTAGGCCAGTTCGAATACCGGTTGGGTTGGTCAATCCCGATCAATGCCGACCATGTGACAAAGGCAAACCACCTGAGAGGGTGGGACGCAAAGCCAAGGGACCTAACGAGGGACGTATGTTCCAGGGTCAGCCTAGCCGCCACAACGCAGTCCATTTCAAGCGCGACCGGCGTGCCGGCTGTCTCCCTGAACACTACTCCCTCCGCAAGCTCCAAGGCGGTCATCCCAAAACGGGATGGGGAGGTGCTTTATGATGTCCGCTATCGATACGGCCTTATCAGGCCTGACAAACTTTGCCAAGAAGCTCGATGTCTCTGCCAATAACGTGGCCAATGTGAACACCGACGGATTCCATAAATCGAGAGTTGAGTCTGTCGAGGTCGGAACCGGCGGCGTGTTGCCAGTGGTCCAAAAGGATGATTCGTCCGGACCGAGCGTGCTGAAGGACCGTGGGTATGGTGCGGCGCAGGTTGAATTGTCCAACGTCGATCTCGGAGATGAGGTGGTCAGCCAGATCGTGGCTCATCGCGGATTCGAAGCCAATCTCCGCACGTTGAAAACCGCCGACGATATACTGGGCAGCATCATCGACACCAAGCGGTAAGTTTCAGAACCCACCATCCGTGCCATCGGGCACGGCGACATAGCATTCCCGCCTGACAGTGTGCTATGTCGAGGTCATGACCGCGCCTCGAGTCTTGTTACTGATTCCCCCGCTCACCCAACTCAATACTCCGTACCCGTCCACCGCGTACCTCACCGGATTTCTGCAATCTCAGGGGATCGCCTGTGAACAGGCCGACCTTGGGATTGAAATGGTGTTGCGCCTCTTCAGTCCGGATGGACTTTGCGACGTCTTTCGCCTCGTGCGACAACAGCAAACCGATCTTCCCGAACAAGCCCTCGCCATGCTCGCGGATGAGGACGCCTACTTGAGCACGATCGAAACAGTCGTGACGTTCCTGCAGGGAGTGAATCCGAAGGCAGCCAGACAGCTCGTCCGTCCTGGATTTCTTCCCCAAGGTCCACGATTCAGAGGGAAAACGAGATTTGCGACCGCTGTCCCGGTTGAAGATCGGGCAAAGCACTGGGGCACCCTCTACCTCGAAGATCTTGCCGATCTGGTTCAAGCCACGGTCAGCCCATCCTTCGCGCTCAGTCGTTATGCTGAACATCTGGCTCACTCCGCGTCGTCGTTTGATCGATTGGCCTCGGCTCTTAACGATCCGCTCAGCCTGACGGATGAATTCCTACTGGATGCTCTGTGGCCACACCTCGACCGTGTGAATCCTACCCTTGTGGGTCTGTCAGTCCCCTTTCCCGGCAATCTTTATGGTGCATTTCGGATTGCCCAGGCGATTAAGCAGCGACAACCAACGCTCCCGATTGCGCTTGGCGGCGGCTATGCCAATACGGAATTGCGTCGCGTCAGCGATCTTCGCGTGTTCGACTACGTGGACTTCATCACATTGGACGATGGTGAACGACCGATCCTCTCGCTCCTCGAACATCTCACGGGCCAACGCCCGCGTGCCGGGCTCTGCCGCACATTTCACAGAGAGCATCATCATGTCTGCTTTACCGATGATCGGTCTGTTCCGAATTTCAGCATGAATGATATCGGGTGTCCGACCTATCGGGGATTGCCGTTGAATCGCTACCTCACAATCCTCGATAGCACGAATCCGATGCATCGTCTCTGGTCCGAAGGGCATTGGAATAAGCTGACCGTCGCGCACGGCTGTTATTGGAAACAGTGCACGTTTTGCGATGTCGGGCTTGACTACATCAGCCGTTACGAAATGACGCCGACCGATCGGCTGATCCAACAGATCGAACAATTGATTGCCGAAACCGGACAACGGGGATTCCACTTTGTGGACGAAGCCGCCCCGCCTGCCGCACTGAAAGCACTGGCACTGGGATTACTGGAACGGAAGATCGACATCACCTGGTGGGGAAACATCCGGTTCGAGGAGGCCTTTTCACCGGATCTCTGCAAACTGTTAGCCGCCTCCGGCTGTATCGCCGTCACGGCAGGACTGGAAGCGGCTTCGGATCGCCTACTCGACAAGATGAAAAAAGGGATCACCGTCGACCAGACCGCACTCGTGGCGGCCGCCTTCAAAGAAGCCGGCATTATGATTCATGCCTATCTCATGTACGGATTCCCCTCGGAAACAATCCAAGAAGCTGTGGATGCCCTTGAGCGCGTGCGGCAACTCTTCAAACTGGACCTGATGCAATCGGCCTTCTGGCATCGCTTCACCACGACGGCCCATAGCCCGGTCGGCCTCGATCCCAAAGCCAATGGACTACGCATCCTCGGGCCGGCGTTTGAAGGGTTTGCCGATAATGACCTGATTCACCGCGACCCTGTCGGGAAAACACCGGTCTGGCTGGCCGAGGGCTTGCGTCGCTCCATGCTGAACTTTCTGGAAGGGCGAGGACTGACGCTGGATGTTCGCCAATGGTTCGACCATGACGTGCCGGAACCGGATGTCCCTAAGAACTGGGTGCGAACCGTTCTCCGCACACGAATAGCCGTCGACCATCTGCCGCTTGAACGCCGGCTGGTGTGGCTCGGCGCTCAGCCAATTGCCGCAACACAAACCAGACGAGTCACACTGACACTACAGGGACGATTTGCCGATGCGGTCATCCCACTCCCCCACGCTCAGGGGCAGTGGTTACACACGGTCATCAAACAAGC
The DNA here is from genome assembly GCF_900403705.1 of Nitrospira lenta. Taxonomy (NCBI): domain Bacteria; kingdom Pseudomonadati; phylum Nitrospirota; class Nitrospiria; order Nitrospirales; family Nitrospiraceae; genus Nitrospira; species Nitrospira lenta. The sequence goes on from NZ_OUNR01000016.1 coordinate 288,071, forward strand.
GACTCCGCGCAAGAACAAAACAACCGCCTATCCCTGGGTTCGAGACATACAGGCCAGCTTTCCAGGCACGGCTGAAGACTTTGTTACGTTTTTACAAAGTCCCGGCTGGAGAAAAGCCCGCACAGCCGGGCTGTTGTTGGTCTAACGCTCTACAGACTTTTCATACATCCAAACTAAAAGGGCGGGAGATGCTCAGCACCTCCCGCCCCCTGCATCGCGCCTGAACGCGTGCTACTTATTCGGCTGCGGCGTATAGCGCAGGTACGGCTTTACGGTCTTGAATCCCTTCGGAAAAAGCGTCTTCGCCTCCGCATCATTCACGGCCGGAGTGATGATGCAATCTTCCCCGTCCTTCCAGTTCGCCGGTGTGGCGACCTTGAACTTTGACGTCAGCTGAAGCGAATCAATTACTCGCAGCAATTCGTCGAAATTTCGGCCACATGAAGCTGGATAGGTCAATGTAAGCTTGACTTTTTTATCAGGCCCGACAATGAAGACAGAACGGACGGTCATGTTGTCGATCGCATTCGGATGGATCATGTCGTAGAGGGTCGCGACCTTCTTATCCGGATCGGCAATGATCGGATAGTTCATCGTGGTCTTCTGAGTCTCGTTAATGTCATTGATCCAGCCCTTATGGGAGTCCAATGGATCGACGCTGACCGCGATGACTTTCACCCCCCGCTTCTTGAACTCCGGAGTGATCTTGGCCACCGTCCCTAATTCGGTCGTACAGACCGGGGTATAGTCCTTCGGATGCGAGAACAGGATCCCCCATCCGCCGCCAAGCCATTCATGAAAATTGATCGGACCTTCGGTTGTCTCAGCCGTAAAATTCGGTGCTTCATCTCCTAAACGGATCGCCATATGACACTCCTTTCATGAATTCGATAGAGGACAACAAGTTCGTTTATTGAACATCACATCCAGGCCGCTACATTACTGACTTCAGACCAAAGAGTTCAACCCCTCCCCTGCTGAGGAGGCAAGCACGCCCGCCGTCCCTCAAGTGTTTCCTTTCTGCCTCCGATACAGGCCAGAGCCCAACGGCATAGGAGGATATATGGAGCAAACAAAGCCTGGCCCAATCGCACTCCGGATCTCGAGCGATCCAATGTACAAATTGCTCCGTGAAGGCTGCATTAAGGAGTTCAACATCAAGAAGGCCTCAGGAGACAAGTGCGATTTGAAAAGCTGCGATCTGAGAGGGCTGGACCTCCGCGGCCTGGACGCCGTCGGGCTAGATTTCAGTGATTGCTACTTCCGGCAATCCGATCTTCGTGGAATCGACTTCAGCCAATCTAACCTGAGAGGCGCCTCCATCAACGCCTCTAAGATTTCCGGCGCCCTGTTCCCAGAAGAACTCTCTGCCTCAGAAATCGAGCTCTCACTCCTGCAAGGCACCCGTATGCGGTACACGAAGTAGGATCGAACCTCTGTATTACTCTGTCAGCGGACACGGACGCTAACGCGCAGCCATAGCAAGAGCCGCCGATACGGTCGTGCCACTCCCGTCCTTAAATCCCGCCTCTAGAATAAAGACTCGGGCCTCTTCTATCTTCCCCTGCTGCGTCAGCCATTCCCTGATCCCCTCTGCGCGACGTTGCGCCAGGAGTCGAAGCTGCCCTTCATCGACAGCGATCGTTTGGAGTAAGCGGCCTTTCATCTCATGAACTGAAAGCGGCGGTACGTCAGGCGGACCTGCTACCGGAGGGAATTGCTTGGCATACCAGGCTGTCGTCAGACGCGATTCATCCTCCGGTGAAAGAACAGGCGCCGGCTCTTTTCCAGCCGGCTTGCCGGTTTCTTCGAGCTTGAACCGCCGCAACCGCTCAAGGAACTGATCCTCCGCCAGCACTCGCGCATCCACATGCGTATCGGCCATGCCCGTCACATCTAGCGACAGAGCCGGCCGTTCCGTCAGCACGGTGACTAAAGTCATCAGCTTTTTCGTTTCGACCGCAGAGAGATCGCTGCGTCCGGGAGCAAATTCGATCGCCTGTAGCTCCTCCCCGCTGCCTCCAACGAGAGAGCCGATTAACGCAAAGGGCGAGGTGACGGCCTTGCCGAGCAAATTCAGCACCGTATTCAACAGCAACTTCCCATACTTAAAGTCCGGATCCTTCAGATTGCCACGCACCGGCAAATCAATCGCAATCTGGCCTTTTCGATCTTTGAGCAATGCGACAACCAGAGGAACCGGCAACGAGGTGGCATCGGGACTCTCGGTCTTCTCTCCAAAGCCCAACTGATCGATGAGTACCTTGTTCTCCGCCTCCAACTCATGTTGAGACAGCTTGTACGCCAGATCCAGAAAGAGCTTCCCCTTCCGGATGGGATAGCCCACATACTTCCCGCTATAGGGGCCAGCCGTAGTCAGGTCGATATTGTCGAACTTCACCGAAATATCGGTGAAGGCATTCTCGCTAAGCGGATTGATCTTGCCCACAACCCGCAATGGCGCCACGCGACCGAGCTTGCCCGACAAGTCGACGTCAGCCTTCGCCACTTGCTTCGAAGACAACCCCTTCACCGTCCCTGACAATTCTTCGAGCCCCGTACGCACTGTCGGTGAAATGGAGTCATCTTGAAAGATGACCGCACCGTTGGTCAGCTTCACCGTCTTGATGGCAATGTCTGGCGCCGGTTTTGATTTACCAGGAGGCGGTTCAGGCGCTGGAGCCGACTTCACCTCAGTCTCCTTTTGGGCTTTGACAAGGTGCGCCAGATTCATCGTTCCATCGGACTGCACCGCCAATTGAACACGGAGTTGGTCGAGACCGACTTCCGCAAGGGAGACGGTCGTCGGATCCACTGTCAGAGCGATCTGCTTCAGCAGCAGATGCTTCCAGGAGACAACCGGCAGCCCCTCTTCTCGGTTCACCAGCGCCAATGATTTCACTCCCAGGTTTCCTCGGAAGGTCATCAGCGGAGCCTTCGGATGTTCGACCGCCAGATGAAACGATCCATCAACATCCAGTGAACCGTCGTCGATTCCAACACGGGTCGCCTGTTCCAGATAGGGTTCGAACGGCGCCAATCCCAGGTTCTTCAATGCCAGCGTAAAGTCCGCCTGAAAAGGCGACACGACCATCTGGCCATCGAGCGCGAAGGTACCAGTGTCATTGATGGTCTGGTCGACGGTGAGCGGAATCGGACCTTTGATCGGCCAGGCCAGATCATGCGACCGTGCAGACCTCACAACAACCTTGGCCTGCATGGTAGAGGGAAGAGAACGATCCTCAAATCGAATCGTATGATTCTTGATCTGTACGTCCTTCACCGCCACCGACCAGGGCGATGATTCTTTGGCCGATTCTTTGGGCGTGGTCTTGGGAGGAGCCTTCTCGGCCACCGGCCCGCTCTCGGCCGGCGCGAAGAGCGCCTGAAGGTTCAGACTCTTATCGGGATTCAGCCAGACCCGGTCAGATGCATCGGCAAGACCCACTGACGCAATCGACACCGTATGCTGCCGCAAATCTACCTGAATGCCGTCGATCCTAAACGAAGGAACGGAGATCACCGGATCCACACTGCCTTTTTCAACCAAACCGACATCCGAAAGGTGCAGAGAGGCCTCTGAGACGATACAGTCCATCGGAGCCACTCCCATATCGAGCCGATACGGCACCTTGGCATCGATCGTACCAGTGGGGATATCAAAATTGAATTGGCCCTGCACATACTGAAAAATGGTGGGGATCCTCACGCCGCTCAAAACCAGCGCACCCTCAGAACGGATCGGTTCCAAGGTGATGGTGCCTTTCCAGTCCAACACCTCCCCTTTGCCCAGTTCCGCGGAAAACGAATAGGTATTGTCTCCACCCGGCTTGGTATGGAAATTCCTCAGCACGATACCGATCGGCACAATATCAATGGCCACCGGCTTGGGCTTAGATTCGTCTCGAAACTCCACGATGCCCTGGGTAATCTCAAATACCCCGATCTGCACGGCAGGAATCGCCCCCGGATGCTCCTGCGCCTTGGCAGGAGGCAGCTGATCATCCGGCGCACCCTGAGGAACCAAATCGAGCACATTGAGATGACCGTTCGGCGCCACCTTCGCCGCCACATACGGCATGGTCAGACGGATAGCATCAAATACATACGCCAGACGGAACAGCGAGACCGCTTGGAAATTCACGAAGAATTCCTCAAACCCGACCATAGGCGTCTGATCGCTCTCGCGAATTTCCAACCCGGTTATCCGCAAGGACAATTCAAATGGATTGACGGCCACCTCTCTCACGGCCACCGGATGGCGGATCGTCTCGGCGACTTTCGGTACAGCGTAGGTGGTAATCAGGTACGGCAGCAGGAAAAATCCGACAAGCGCATAGAGCAGCAGCGCGACGCCGCTACCAATCGCGAGAGGAAGAGGACGGAAGAATCTACGCATGGATGGCTAACCAACGTGGTGCGCCCGGCTGGAATCGAACCAGCGACCTACGGCTTAGAAGGCCGTTGCTCTATCCAACTGAGCTACGGGCGCAAACACTGGATGTGTTTATCCCGTCGCCAACAATGTATGAGGCTCCGGGTCGAGCAGGCTCAATTTGGTCGGGGCGAGAGGATTTGAACCTCCGACATCCTGCTCCCAAAGCAGGCGCGCTACCGGGCTGCGCTACGCCCCGACGGCACTCTCAGACTGCCGCGCACGAAGGAGTTCCTTGGCTTGAAGGAACGCCTTCGCACGATGACTGATGCGATTCTTCTGCTCAGCAGATATCTCCGCTAATGTCACGTTCAACTCCGGGACATAGAACACCGGATCATATCCAAATCCTTTTGATCCGCTGGCCTTATCCGTAATATACCCGGTTAAAACCCCCTGCGTCACTTGAACTGGCTCTCCCGGCACGGCAATGGCTGCGACCGTGATGAATCGAGCGGTCCGCCGTTCATACGGAATGCCCTCAAGCTCCTGAACTAACTTGTGGCAATTGTCTTCATAGGTCGCGTGCTCTCCCGCATAGCGGGCAGCATAGACACCAGGTCTGCCATCCAGCGCATCCACTTCCAACCCGGTATCGTCGGCCACGGCCGTCAACCCCGTCGCCCTTGCAATCTCACAGGCTTTCTTGATGGCATTGGCCTCACAGGTTGCACCATCTTCTTCAACTTCAGGCGCATGCGGAAAATCAGCCAGCGTGCGGATCCGAATGCCCAGATCGCCAAGCAATGCCGCCAATTCTTCGACTTTGTGCCTGTTTCTCGTCGCGAGGACGACTTCTGAAATCACAGCAGCCTACTAGTCTAATGATCCAATCAGTTCTTTTTGAATGGCGGTGAGACGCTGAATAGCCTGCCAGCCAAGATTCAAAAACTCGTCCATATCCTGCTTGGCAAAAGGTGTCTTTTCTGCCGTCCCTTGAACTTCGACATACCGACCGCGGCCGGTCATCACAAGATTCATATCCACTTCAGCCATCGAGTCTTCAGTATAGGCCAAATCCACCATGACTTCCCCACCAACTTTACCAACGCTAATCGCCGCCAAATAGTCAGTCAGTGGAAGGCGCTTGATCAAATCCTTCTTCTTCAACACGGTGAACGCGTCCGCGAGTGCAATAAACGCCCCTGTAATCGACGCGGTTCTCGTTCCTCCGTCCGCCTGGATCACGTCACAATCGATCCAGATACTCCGTTCGCCCATTTGGGTCATATCGGTCACGGACCGCAAGGCTCGGCCGACCAACCGTTGAATCTCCAGCGTTCTCCCCCCCTGCTTTCCCTTAACGGCTTCACGGGAAGTCCGCTCATGCGTTGCACGGGGAAGCATGGAGTATTCTGCCGTGACCCATCCACTGCCTTTGCCTTTGAGAAACGGTGGCACTTTTTCTTCAATGGACGCCGTGCAAATGACCTTGGTATCCCCCATTTCAATGAGGACGGACCCTTCAGCATGCTTGGTGAAGCTTCTTGTCACTTTGACCGGCCGATGCTGGTCTTTCCGTCTGCCATCAAATCGTACTAATCCGGCTACCGCGCTCATCGCATACTCCCCTTCTCGTCTTCAATAAAGTGAGAGCGGGATTATAGTGGAGCCCTGTCCAAAGCGCAAACCAGAGCTCACCCACTCTTCACGCTCAATCTCTACTCCGCGCGCTTCTTGAATTGTACGAAATACGCCTATGCAGCAGACATATTCTGTACAGGTCGCTATTGAGTCGACCGCCTAGCCCCTCGCCACACAACGGGAAAGTCCTTCCGCCTAAAAGACACGAACGGCTTGCTGGTAAAGACATTTCATGCGACGCTCAGCCCCGATGGATCGTAGTCTTCGGAGTATTGAAACCGTCGCCTCGCCGCTGCTATTGACTGGCATAAAAGGTGCAGAAAATCGAGTAGTTCACAAAACTCTCAAGAGTCCACACAGCAAGCCGATAATGATTCTACATAACGCGCTTCACTCAACCTCGATACCGCAATAACTCCATGCCTATTTTGTCTGATCGTGAGACCCAGCAAGCCCTCCTTGAAAACCGGAACATTCTGGTTGTCGATGATGAAGAACCGATTCGCCGCCTACTGGGGTATATGCTCCAAACTCATGGCTATACCGTCACCCTTGCCGCCGATGCGCGTGAGGCCCGGCAGCGGATGGATGAACAGCCCTTCGCCTTAATGCTGTGCGATGTGAACATGCCCGGAGAGTCCGGCATGGATCTCGTCCGGAACCTATTCGCTGACCGCCCACATATTGCCGCCATCATGGTTACCGGCCTCGATAGCTCGGTACTGGCGAACGCGGCGCTCGACATGGGAGCCTTCGGATATATCGTTAAACCCTTCGAATCAAACGAAGTGCTCATCGATGTCGCCAATGCCTTGCGCCGCCGCCGGCTGGAAATGGAAAACCGTTTACATCGGGATAATCTTGAAGAAATTGTCAGAACCAGAACGATGGCCTTGCAGCAGGCCCTTGAGTGGTTGGAGCGCAGCGAGAAAGAGCTTCGCCTCTCCAGGGAAGAAACGATTGAACGATTGGCTATTGCCGCCGAATTCCGTGACAGCTCTACAGCCCAGCATATCCAACGAATGAGTCACTACTGCGAGTTACTGGCGCGTAAGCTCGGGCTGGCGCCGGACCGGGTGGATCTGATTCGCACCGCAAGCCCGATGCATGATATCGGTAAGATCGGGACTCCGGACCACGTGCTTCTCAAACCGGGGAAATTCACTGCGGCAGAATTTGACGTCATCTCCCAGCACGCGGAAATCGGCTACAAGATTCTCTCCGGATCTGATTCCGAACTACTGAAGGTCGCCGCAATCATCGCCTGGACACATCACGAACGCTATGACGGAACCGGCTACCCTCGCAAATTGAAAGGCGAAGAGATTCCCATTGAAGGCCGTATCGCCTCCATCGCCGATAACTTCGATGCCTTGACCACTGCCCGGGTCTATAAGCCGGCATTCGACTTCGAGCACGCCCGCGACTTGATGATCAAAGAACGCGGCAAACACTTCGACCCCGAATTACTCGACCTCTTTCTCTCTGCCCCCGAAGACCTTCGGCGCATCCACGAACAATACACCGACAGCTCCAAGCAAGACTCCACTGCGGCCTAGCGCATTCTTCGCAATTCGTTGACCGGGTTTCCCCTCACCGATATACTTTTTTTATTCCACCGGAACCACCTCGCCACGACGTTCCGAAGGCTGTCTGATACTGACATTCCTCACGAAAGGGTCGCCGACCATGGCTAAGAAGACCACTGCGCTCCAGAAGCGGACTGCGAGCAGAAATTGGATTGCCTACCTCTGTGAAGCGTTGGTGACATCCGGTGTGATGCCGACTTGGGAGGCCGCCACCTATCTCACGGAGAACCTCTTTGGAGAGAAACCCAACCCTCGACTCCTGAGTCCCTCACAGGCTCATGAGATGACCGCACAGTTTCTGCGCAGACTCTACGAGCCGATTGCCGAAGCGGCTATGCGAGACAGCCACCTTCCGGCATCAGAGAAGCTTCATGTATTCACCGATATTAGTCTGACCGGAAACTCAGCCGTTCTGGTCGTCCATCTCTCTCAGGCCGACCACACTCAGCATCTCTTACTTCTGGACCCAGCCAAAGCGTGGGACCTCGTATTTATCGATGCGGAATCGTTCAACTCGTGGGCTGAGGCACGCTATCGATCCATCTACCACGCACTCCAAACAGCCCGTCTGAATGTATCAAACGATGTGTTGGAGACAGCCGTCTAACGGCTGTCACAACCACACCGCTCACGCGTTGTGCGCGCTCCAATAGGATCGTTTGATTGAGAAACTAAAACTGCTAGGCCGATTCGTAGTTGAGATTCGGCGAAAGCCAGCGCTCGACCGTGCCTAGATCCATCCCTTTTCGGCGGGCATAATCTTCGGCTTGGTCTTTTCCGATCTTTCCCACGGCAAAGTATTTCGCCTCCGGATGAGCAAAATAAAAGCCGCTGACCGCCGCAGTCGGCAGCATGGCGAAACTCTCAGTTAATGTAATACCGGCGTTCCGTTCAACCTGAAGCACGTCAAACAGGAGACGCTTCTCGGTATGATCCGGACAGGCCGGATAACCAGGCGCCGGACGGATACCACGATACCTCTCGCGAATTAGTTCTTCAGCCGACAACGTCTCTTGTTTTCCATAGCCCCATTCATCGCGGACGCGTTTATGAAGGAATTCAGCAAAGGCCTCAGCCAGGCGATCAGCTAACGCTTTCGCCATAATCGAGTTGTAGTCGTCATGATCTTTATCGAACCGACGACACAATTCATCCAAACCGATCCCCGCCGTCACCGCAAAAGCCCCGATATGATCTGCCCGGCCTGAGCCGTGGGGAGCCACATAGTCGGCCAACGCAAGATTCGGCTGGCCTTGAGGCTTTTCTGATTGCTGTCTGAGCGTATGGACAGTTGTGACCTGCTGCATGCACGTCGCATCTTGATAGAGTTCGATGTCGTCGCCCATACTTGCCGCGGCAAAGAATCCGTACACGCCCTTCGCGGTCAGCAACTTCTTCTGGATAATCTCGTCCAGCAATCGACGCGCATCGTCATACAGTTCCTTCGCCTTCGGGCCGACCGTCGCGTCATTGAAAATGGCGGGATAACGGCCCCTCAATTCCCAGGTATGAAAGAACGGCGACCAATCGATAAACGGCACCAGTTCACTTAAAGGCTGATCGCTGATCGTCCGCACGCCCAGGAAAGACGGTACTGGAACCTCAAGCGTTGCCCAGTCAGAGGTAAACCTGTTTGCACGTGCGTTCGCGATCGGCAACACCGGCTTGGCGCCGCGGTCTTGATGCGCCTGCCTCATCCGCTCGTAATCATCCCGCACCTGTTGCACAAACCCCGGCTTCTGGGACGGACTGATCAAGCTGCCCACTACCCCAACCGCCCGCGAGGCATCCAACACATGCACCACCGATGGCGTGTAGGAGGGAGCGATCTTCACCGCTGTGTGAGCCTTGCTGGTCGTCGCCCCGCCGATGAGCAGCGGCACGGTAAAACCTTCGCGGGTCATTTCCTTGGCGACATGCACCATTTCATCCAGCGACGGCGTAATAAGTCCGCTCAGTCCGATCACATCGACCTTGAGCTCTTTTGCCGCCGCTAGGATCTTGTCGCAGGACACCATAACCCCGAGATCGATCACCTCATAGTTATTGCAACCCAGCACTACGCCGACGATGTTTTTCCCAATGTCGTGCACATCGCCTTTCACCGTCGCGAGCAAGATTTTCCCTTGCGCCTGATAGCCGCCGATCCGCTTCTTCTCCTCTTCCATGTACGGCATCAAATAGGCAACGGACTTCTTCATGACCCGCGCGCTCTTCACGACTTGCGGCAGAAACATCTTGCCGGATCCGAAGAGGTCGCCGACGATGTTCATGCCGGCCATCAACGGGCCTTCGATGACAGACAACGGCTTCGGATATTTCTGGCGCGCTTCTTCCGTATCCTGATCGATGAAGTCGGTAATACCTTTGACTAGGGCGTGCGAGAGACGTTCCTCAACTGTCCCCTTGCGCCACTCATCATCTTTGACGACCGCTTTCCCCTTCTGCTTGACCGTTTCGGCAAAGTTCACCAGCCGTTCGGTGGCATCAGGCCGCCGGTTCAGCAACACATCCTCAACCAATTCGAGCAGGTCCTTGGGAATCTCTTCGTACACCGCCAACTGACCGGCATTCACGATCCCCATATCAAGGCCGGCCTTGATCGCATGATAGAGAAACGCCGCGTGCATCGCTTCACGAACCACATTGTTCCCGCGGAAGGAGAACGAGATATTGCTGATGCCGCCGCTGACCTTGGCGCCGGGCAAATTCTTCTTAATCCAGCGGGCGGCTTCGATGAAATCCACCGCATAGTTGTTGTGCTCTTCAATGCCGGTGGCGACGGTCAAAATATTGGGATCGAAGATGATATCAGTTGCCGGCAAACCCACCCGTTCCGTCAGAATCTTGTAGGAACGCGCGCAGATCTCCTTCTTTCGCTCCAATGTATCGGCCTGCCCCTGCTCATCGAATGCCATGACGACGACGGCGGCCCCGTACCGGTGAACCAGTGTCGCTTGTTCGACAAATTTCTGTTCGCCTTCTTTGAGGCTGATACTGTTGACAATAGCCTTGCCTTGAATATTTCTGAGGCCGGTTTCCAACACCTCCCACTTGGAACTGTCGACCATGATCGGCACTTTGCAAATATCCGGCTCCGAGGCGATGAGGCGGAGAAATTTCTCCATCGCCGCCTTGGAGTCCAGCATGCCTTCATCCATGTTGATATCGATGATCTGCGCGCCGCCTTCGACTTGCTGACGCGCCACAGACAGGGCGGATTCGTAGTCACCGGCCAGGATCAGCTTCGAGAAGGCCGGCGAGCCGGTCACGTTGGTCCGTTCACCAATATTGACGAAGTTCGAATCGGGACGAAGAGTGACCGCTTCAAGCCCGCTCAAACGCGTGTAGGGTTCGACCGTTGGAATTGCCCGGGGCTCTACGCCGCGCACGGCTTCAGCGATCTTCTTGATATGGTCCGGAGTCGTCCCGCAACAGCCACCCACAATATTGAGCCAGCCGTTCTGCGCCCACTCGCGCAATTGCGGCGCGAGCGTCTCGGGCGTTTCCGGAAATCCCGTAGGCAGCAACGGATTGGGCAATCCGGCATTCGGATGGGAACTGATATAGATCGGCGCGATCTGGGACAACTCTTCGATCAACGGCCGCATTTCCTTCGGCCCCAACGCACAGTTCATCCCGACGCTCAGAAGCGGCACATGCGAAATCGAATTCCAGAACGCTTCAACCGTTTGCCCCGTCACGCCACGATTGCTGCCGGCTTGAATAAATGTCACCGAGGCCATGACCGGCACCGGCCGCCCGCCGTCCTCAAAAATCTGTTGGATGGCAAAGAACGCGGCCTTGGCGTTGAGTGTGTCGAAGATCGTTTCTACGAGCAGGAGATCGGCTCCGCCATCAAGCAGCCCTCGCACCTGCTCACTGTAGGCCGCCACAAGTTCTTCGTAGGTCGTCCCCCGCGCGGCTGAGTTATTGACGTCCGTCGAGATCGACGACGTTTTTGTCGTCGGCCCAATGGCCCCGGCCACGAAACATTGCCGGCCCGGTTGAGCCGCTTGCGCGGTGAGCACCGCCCGCTTGGCACATTCCGCTCCGGCTTTTGACAGCTCGTAGCCCAGCGTCTCCAGGTGATAGTCGGCCAGCGAGATCGACTGCGAATTGAAGGTATTCGTTTCGACAATGTCGGCTCCGGCATCGAGATACTGTCGATGGATGTCCTCGATAATGGCCGGCTGCGTAATATTCAAGAGATCATTGTGCCCCTTGAGGTCCTGCTTCCAGTCTTTAAAGCGCTCGCCGCGAAAGGCCGCCTCGTCCAGCTTCCGTTGCTGGATCATGGTTCCCATCGCCCCATCGAGGAT